>NZ_WWIQ01000050.1:0-65910 GCF_009862985.1 Streptomyces sp. SID5464
CTTCCTTTGTACTCACCCTCTCGGGCTTTCCTCCGGGCGCTTCCCTTCGGTGTTTCCAACTCTACCAGTGTTTTTCCGGCCCCCGGACCACCGTCCTGCAGGCATGCAGAAGGCGACCCCGAGATAGGATCTGACAAGTTGGGTGCTGCCAGGCGAGGACACGAAGTTGCGTCGCTCAGCCCCAAGCAGGAGTACGACTGTACACGCGGCCGTGGAGCGGGTGCAAATCGATATGCGGTATGGTCTAGACCACTCTGAAGGGCTCACGCGGAACCGGCACTTCAGGTGACATACCCTGCTGAACAGTGTGCCGCCCGGTACCGACAGGGACGGCCCATATCGATCTCCACCCCTGGGAGGCTTCCCATGACCACCGTGACGTCCCCACTCGAAGGACGCGCCATCGGACTGGCAGCCGTGCCGGATCCGGTCTTCTCCGGGGCCATGGTCGGCCCGGGCACAGCGATCGACCCCGTACGTGAGCCTTCCGAGGCCGTCTCCCCCGTGGACGGCGTCATCGTCTCCCTGCACCCGCACGCGTTCGTCGTCGTCGACGAGAACGGTCACGGTGTTCTCACCCACCTCGGTATCGACACCGTGCAGCTCAACGGCGAGGGTTTTGAGCTGCTCGTGAACAAGGGTGACACCGTCAGGCGCGGTCAGGGCATCGTGCGCTGGAACCCGGCTGCCGTCGAGGCCGCCGGCAAGTCCGCGATCTGCCCGATCGTGGCGCTGGAGGCCACGGCCGAAGCACTCTCCGATCTTCGTGACGACGGCGATGTGAAGGCCGGCGACAGTCTCTTCCTCTGGAAGTGACATCAGTGCCGTCGTACGGCGGCCAGCAGGAGAAGCAACGGGGCGGTTGGATCCGCCGCACTATCGGAGACGGGTGAGATGGACACAACGCTGCGAGGCGTCGGCGTGAGCCACGGTGTGGCTATCGGCGAGGTTCGGCACATGGGAACGGCGGTGCTGGAGCCGCCCGCGAAGCAGATCCCCGCGGAGGAAGCGGAGCGTGAACAGGGGCGCGCCCGCAAGGCCGTGGAGGCTGTGGCGGCCGACCTGATGGCACGGGGCAACCTGGCGGGGGGTGAAGCCCAGGCGGTGCTCGAGGCGCAGGCCATGATGGCCCAGGACCCCGAGCTGATGGCAGACGTGGAGCGACGGATCGCCGTCGGCAGCACGGCCGAGCGCGGGGTGTACGACGCGTTCGCCGCGTACCGCGAGCTGCTGGCGGGCGCCGGTGAGTACCTCGCCGGTCGCGTCGCCGATCTCGACGACGTGCGGAATCGTATCGTCGCCCGTCTGCTGGGGGTGCCGATGCCGGGTGTCCCCGACAGCGACGAGCCCTATGTCCTTGTGGCCCGTGACCTCGCGCCCGCCGACACGGCGCTGCTGGACCCGACTCTGGTGCTCGGCTTCGTCACCGAGGAGGGCGGTCCGACCAGCCACAGCGCGATTCTGGCGCGGGCGCTCGGGGTGCCGGCCGTGGTCGCCCTGCCGGGTGCGGGCGAGCTCGCCGAAGGCACGATGATCGCCGTCGACGGCAGCACCGGCGAGATCTTCGTGGACCCGAGCGACGAGAAGAAGGCTCAGCTCGAGGCCGCGGCCGCCGAGCGCAAGGCGGCGCTGGCGGCCTCGACCGGTCCTGGTGCCACCGCTGACGGTCACAAGGTGCCGCTGCTCGCGAACATCGGTGGCCCTGCGGATGTGGAGGCAGCCGTCGAGGCCGGGGCCGAGGGTGTCGGTCTCTTCCGTACCGAGTTCCTCTTCCTGGACGACAGCAAGCAGGCGCCGTCCGAGGAGAAGCAGGTCACCGCGTACCGGCAGGTGCTGGAGGCGTTCCCCGAGGGGCGTGTCGTGGTGCGGGTGCTGGACGCGGGTGCGGACAAGCCGCTCGACTTCCTGACGCCGGCCGACGAGCCGAACCCGGCGCTCGGCGTACGGGGTCTGCGGACGCTGCTGGATCACCCGGAGGTCCTGCGTACTCAGCTGACGGCGCTCGCGAAGGCCGCGGAGGGGCTGCCGGTCTACCTCGAGGTCATGGCCCCGATGGTCGCGGACCGGACAGATGCGCGGGCCTTCGCGGACGCGTGCCGAGAGGCTGGGCTGCGGGCGAAGTTCGGCGCGATGGTCGAGATTCCGTCGGCGGCGCTGCGGGCTCGCTCGATCCTCCAGGAAGTCGAGTTCCTGTCGCTGGGGACGAACGACCTGGCGCAGTACACCTTCGCCGCCGACCGTCAGGTGGGTGCGGTCTCTCGTCTCCAGGATCCGTGGCAGCCCGCGCTGCTCGACCTGGTGGCGCTGTCCGCCGAGGCGGCGAAGGCCGAGGGCAAGAGCTGTGGCGTCTGTGGTGAGGCCGCGTCCGACCCGCTGCTCGCGTGTGTGCTGGCTGGTCTGGGCGTCACCTCTCTTTCGATGGGTGCGGCGTCGATTCCTTATGTCCGGGCCACGCTGGCGAAGTACACACTGGCGCAGTGCGAGCGGGCCGCCGCGGCGGCTCGGGCTTCGGACAGCGCCGAGGACGCGCGCAGCGCGGCGCAGGCGGTGTTGTCCGGCGAGTGAGCCGGACCTGGCCGGCCGAGGCTGCCCGGGCGGGGCGCTCCACTGCGGTGGGGCGCCCCGCCGCTTTACTCAGTGGTTGTGTCCCTGCGCGGGATTCACCTCTCCCAGGTCGGGCGGCTCGCAGTAGTCGACGTTGGATTCGGGGGAGATCAGGTCGCCGGATTCGACGTCGGTGCAGTAGGCGTCGAAGACTTCTCCCGCGGTGAGGGGCTGGAGTCCGTATGCGCGCAGGCGCCAGCCATAGACGCGGTCGGGGTTGCCTGGAGCGCTGACGCGGATGACGAGTCCTCCGGGGCTTTCGGTGGCCAGGCCGAGGGCCAGGACCGTGGTGAACTCGAGGGCTTCGGTCTCGTCCAGTTCCACGGCGCCGCCGGTGTCGGCGACGTGGAGGGCGGCGAGGATCGTCTCGGGCGGTCCGGTGACGCTGCATACGAGGTGCCGGTTGCCGGACGGGGCCGTGTCGAGGATGCGGACCAGGAGGTCCGAGGCCCGGGCGAAGGCGGCGCGTCCAAGGTCCTCGCCGCAGGAGGTGCAGGCGCCCAGGCGAGCGAGGAGTGTGGTCGCGTACTCCCAGGTGGCCTGACGCACGGCCTCGTCGACGAGGGCGGGGAGGAGGTCGGACAGAGGCTGGCCGTCGTACGGAAGGGTCGGGCCTGTGACCGCGAGTCGTGCCGTGAAGCGTGTGCGGCTCGACGGGTTGTCTGGATCAAGGCCTTTCTGCGTGCAGAACTCGGCGTATTCCTCGGGGTCGAAGAGGGCCACCGTGGTGTGGCTGCCTTGCAGGGCCCGTGTCCTGAGGAGGCCTTCCACATGCTTGAGGTAGGCCGTGTGGTCGTCGAAGGTGAAGCTGCGGTAGCACCGCATGGCCCGGAAGTCGTGCTCGTCGGTGAGCAAGCCGATGGTGCCGGCGATTTCGCGGCTCAGGACACGTCGCATGGTCCGGCTGTCGGTGTGCGTCATTGTTCCCCCTGTGCACGGTCGATCAATGCTCACTCACAGTAACCGGCAGCACTGACAACCAGGGCCGAGCAAGTGATCGCGCATCCGAAAGAAGGCGAAAAGTGCATTCCGTCGACAGTCCCGGTTACGACGAGTGGTCGGAGGGTGGTGCCGGTCAGGCGCGTTTGCGGGCCAGGTCCTCGTAGAAGCTCAGCAGGTCGAGGTTGTCGATGGAGCCCGGGTTGACCGCCTTCTCCAGCGGGGTGCCCTGGAGGAGGCGTTTGACCGGGACCTCGATGCGTTTGCCGGTGAGGGTGTGGGGGACGCCGGGTACTTCGATGATCTCGTCGGGGACGTGGCGCGGTGACAGTTGTTCGCGGATGGTCTGCTTGATGCGGTTCAGCAGGGCCTCGTCCAGGGCGGCTCCGGGGGCCAGGTGCACGAAGAGGGGCATCCAGTAGCCGCCGTCGGGCTGTTCGATGCCGATGACGAGGGATTCCTTGATCTCGGGGAGGCGCTCCACGGCCTCGTAGATGTCGGCGGATCCCATGCGTACGCCCTGGCGGTTGAGTGTGGAGTCGGAGCGGCCGTGGATGACGACGGATCCGCGGGAGGTGACGGTGATCCAGTCGCCGTGCCGCCAGACGCCGGGGTACGTGTCGAAGTAGCTGTCGCGGTAGCGGCTGCCGTCGGGGTCGTTCCAGAAGTGGATGGGCATCGACGGCATGGGGTTGGTGACCACGAGCTCGCCGACCTCGTCGACCAGGGGGGAGCCGCTCGGGTCCCAGGACTGGAGGTCGGTGCCGAGGCAGGGGGCCTGGAGCTCGCCGACGTAGACGGGGAGGGTCGGTACGGCTCCGGCGAAGCAGGAGCACACGTCCGTGCCGCCGCTGACGGAGGCGATCCACAGGTCGTCGCGGACCTCGTCGTGGAGCCAGCGGAAGCCGTCGGGCGGCAGGGGGGAGCCGGTGGTGGCGACGCACTGGACGGAGGAGAGGTCGAAGTCGCGTGACGGGTGGACGCCCGCCTTGCGGCAGGCCATGACGTAGGCGGCCGACGTGCCGTAGAGGGTGGCCTCGGTGCGTTCGGCGATGCGCCACTGGGCGCCGGTGTCCGGGTAGCCGGGGCTGCCGTCGTAGAGGACGATCGTGGTGCCGGTGAGCAGGCCGGAGACGAGGAAGTTCCACATCATCCAGCCGGTCGACGTGTACCAGAAGAAGCGGTCCTCGGGGCCCAGGTCGCAGTGCAGGCCGAGCTGCTTGAGGTGCTCGACCAGGATGCCGCCCTGGGACTGGACGATGGCTTTGGGCAGGCCGGTCGTGCCGGAGGAGTAGAGGACCCACAGGGGGTGGTCGAAGGGCACCTGCTCGAAGACGGGGGCCGTGTCGGCTGAGGTGAGGGCGGACCAGTCCAGGGCGCCCTCGGGTGCCTCGGTGCCCAGTAGGGGGATGTGGACGACGGCGCGCAGGGTGGGCAGTTCGCGGCGTAGTTCGGCGACGATCTCGCGGCGGTCGTGCTCCTTGCCGCCGTAGCGGTAGCCGTCGACCGTGAACAGCACGACGGGTTCGACCTGCTGGAAGCGGTCGAGGACGCTGCGGGCGCCGAAATCGGGCGCGCAGGAGGTCCAGACGGCGCCCACGGCGGCTGTGGCGAGGAGGGCGACCACGGCCTGCGGGACGTTGGGGAGATAGCCGCTGACACGGTCTCCCGGGCGTACGCCGAGCGCGCGCAGTTCGGCGGCCAGGGAGCCGACCTGGCTGCGTAGCTCGGCCCAGGTGACGGGGCTTGGCTCGTGCGTTTCGTCGACGTACAGGAGGGCCGGTTCGTCAGCGCGGGTGTCGGCCGCACGCAGGGCGTGTTCGGCGTAGTTGAGGGTCGCTCCGGGGAACCACTGGGCGCCCGGCATCGAACGGTCGCCGAGCACGCGCGCGTAGGGCGTCCGGAAACGGACGTCGAACCACTCCGTGACGGCTTTCCAGAAGGTGTCCAGCTCGTCGACGGACCAGCGCTGGAGGGCCGCGTAGCCGCCCTCGGCGGGGGCGCCGTGGTGCTCGGCCGCCCAGGCCTGGAACCTCGTGATCCGTGCCCGGGCGATGCGCTCGGGGTCTGGCTGCCACAGCGGCTGAGGACTATCGGTCGACATGGTCGGCTCCCGGACTGTGCGCGTCGTGTGCGTCCTCCGCGCACGGGCTGGGGTGTGCGCGTGACGCGGCTGGCACGGACAATGCCATGTGATCGACTTCGGCACCAGGGTGCGCCCCACATAGTCCGTGTCGTGAAGATGTGGTCCTGGCACGGGTGAACGGCAGTTGAACGACACGCGCGCGCGGGGCGGTCAGTGGCAGGGTGAGCAGCATGAACGGTCGTGACCTGGTGCGTTCGGTGAAAGCGGTGGGGTCGGTGGGCGCGGCGCAGGGTGTGCGTACCGTACGAGCAGCGTGGCGCAGGCGGCGGGCCGACGCCACCGGGCTGCCGTCGCGGGGGGCGGAGCGTGCGCGGGTGCCCGGGTCCGTGCAGGAGGTGGAGCCGGGGCCGGGGGGTGGTGTCGTCCGGTTCAGCCGGTCGGAGCTGCGGATTCTGGTCGCTGTGAACGGAGCCGTCTTCTGGGGCTGGGACGGGGCGGAGCCGGAGCCGTCGTACGCGCTGGCCGGCCGGTGTCCGGAGGCGGATCCCCGGGCGGTGCTGGAGCCGGACAAGGACGGCGGCTGGCGGGTGGTGGCCGAGCGGGTGACGGTCGTCGTGTCGCGGCACGGCGCGGTGGAGGTGCGCACCCCGGGTGGCGTGACGTTGCGTCGTGATCTGCCGCCGCGGTGGTGGGAGCCGGTCGGTGGCGGCCCGGCGCGGTGGATGCAGCGGTCGGAGGTGGCTGCCGACGCGCGGTTCTTCGGGCTGGGTGGTCGTGCCTCGGGTCCTCGGTTGGCGGACGGGACGTACCGGCTGTGGAACACCGACCCCGGTCACGCCTTCGGGCCCGGTGACGACCCGCTGTACATCACGATGCCGGTGCAGCTGGTGGTGTCCGACAGCGGTACGCATCTGGTGTTCCACGACAGTTCGTGGGACGGCACGGTGACGCTGCGGGAGGGCGAGGAGGGCGCCGGTTCGGGACATGACCAGGCCGGGACGAGCGAGCTGCGGATGGACGGCGGTCCGCTGCGCTGCTGGGTGATGGCGGGCACCCCCGCGCGCGTGCTGCTCGCCTGGGCCTCACTGACCGGCGCGCCCGCGCTGCCGCCCGCGTGGGCGCTCGGGCACCACCACGCGCGGTGGGGATTCGGCAGTGAGCAGGAGGTGCGGCGGATCGTCGCGGGTTACCTGGAGCACGGTCTGCCGCTCGACGCCGTGCACCTGGACATCGACCATTTCGACGCGCACCAGGTGTTCACCGTCGATCAGGACCGCTTCCCGAAGCTGCCCGTTCTGGCCGAGGAACTCCGGCGGGACGGCATCCGGCTGGTGTCGATCGTCGATCCTGCTGTGAAGGCCGTGCCCGGCAATGCCGTGTACGACGGCGGTACGGCCGAGGACGCGTTCGTGCGGGACGCCTCGGGGCAGGTCGTACAGGGGGTCGCGTGGCCTGGGGAGTCGGTGTTTCCCGACTTCACGCACGCGCGCGTGCGCGAGTGGTGGGGCGGTCTCTACGAGGAGCGGCTCGCGCAGGGCTTCTCGGGTTTCTGGCACGACATGAACGAGCCCACGTCGTTCGCCGCCTTCGGAGAGGCGACGCTGCCGCGTTCGGCGCGGCACTCCCTGGAGGGGCGAGGCGGTGACCATCGTGAGGCACACAACGTGTATGCGTTGTGCATGGCCCGGGCGGGCTTCGAAGGGCTGCGGAAACTCGCGCCCCAGGAGCGGCCGTTCCTGTTCTCCCGCTCCGGGTGGGCCGGCCTGCAGCGCTACGGCGGGACGTGGTCGGGTGACGTGGCCACCGGCTGGCCGGGACTGCGGGCGTCCTTGGCGCTGGTGATGGGGCTCGGTCTGTGCGGCGTGCCGTACTCGGGGCCGGACATCGGAGGCTTCGACGGGGATCCCTCGCCCGAGCTTTTCGTGCGGTGGTTCCAGCTGGGGGCGTATCTGCCGCTGTTCCGTACGCACGCGAGTCTGCGGGCGGGGCGCAGGGAGCCGTGGGAGTTCGGTGCCGAGGTGCTGGAGCACGCGCGCGTGGCGCTCGTGGAACGCCGGCGGCTGCTGCCGTACTTCATGACGCTGGCGCATCTGGCCCGGCGTACCGGGGCGCCCTATGTGCGGCCTCTGTGGTGGGCGGCTCCGGAGGAGCGGGCGCTGCGTGACTGCGGGGACGCCTTCCTGCTGGGTGACAGCCTGCTGGTGGCGCCGGTGCTCGACCCGGGCGCGGACCGGCGTGCCGTGCAGCTGCCGCGGGGGCGCTGGTACGACACGGTGACGGAGCAGGCGTACGAGGGGCCTGCGCAGGTGCTCGTCGACGCACCCCTGTCGCGGATACCGGTGTTCGCACGCGCGGGTGCGGTACTTCCCGTACGCGGGGAGGACGGCGGGCTGGAGCTGGAGGTGTGGGCGCCCGCCCGGGGACGGACCGGGGGCGGGCTGGTCGTGCCGGACGGGGGCGAGGGGTGGGACGAGCCGGAGATCGAGCGCTACACCGCCCGGTGGACGGGCTCGCGGGTGGTCGTCGAGCGGGAGGGTGAGGACGGCACGGGCGAGCCGTCCCACCCGGTGCGCGTCCGCGGGGCAGGGGAGCTCGGAGCTCAGATGTAGCGGCCTTCGAACCAGGCCCGTACGGCCACGGTGTGCAGGGGGAAGGCGAGTTCCTCCGCCCTGCGCAGGAGGTGCCAGCCCTCCGTCTCCTCCGTGGCGGCGGAGGGCGGCAGGCCCTCGGCAGGCCGCTCGGGAAGGAGGCCGAACAGCAGCAGGTGTCCGTCGGGCGAGCTCATCGCGTCGACGAGGCGTACGTCGCGGACGGCCGCGTCGATGCCGGTTTCCTCCTTGAGTTCGCGTACGACGGCGTGCCGCCAGTCCTCCCGGTCGTCGATGTAGCCACCGGGCAGGGCCGTGCCCCCGCGCGCGGGAGCGACGGTTCGGGTGATGACGACCAGGGCGGTGCCCTTGGTGTCGTACACGGGCTGGAGGGCCACCGCGACCGGGAGTGGATTGCGGTAGGCCACGCTGCCGCACGCCGGGCAGGTGCGGGGCCAACCGGAGACGCCCTCTCCGTAGGGCGCGCCGCAGCTCGAACAGTGGGAGTCCGGCGCGGAGTTGGAACTGGAGTGCTGAGTTTCGGACACGCGGCGGACTGTAGCCGATCACGGAGAGGGCGTCTCGGGCGGGCGGCTCAGTGTGCGCTGGTGATCGCCTTCCTGGACACGGGGAAGTCGAAGTAGGTGTCCGGGTAGGGCTCGGGCTTGTAGGTGTAGTGCCACCACTCCTCTGCCAGGTTCACGAAGCCGAGACCCTCCAGGGTGCTCTTGAGCAGCAGCCGGTTGGCGCGCTGTTCGCCCTGGACGCGGGGGTCGAGGGTGTGCGAGAGGGTGTCGAAGCAGTCGAAGCCGGTCCCCATGTCGACGGAGTTGTCGGGGAACCGCTCGTCCTTGGGGGCGAAGCACGGCACGAGGGGCTCTCCGGGGTGGTACGGCCGGGTCGGCTTCGCCGGCAGTTTCACGAGCGTGACGTCAAGGGTCGATCCGCGGCTGTGGCCTGACTTCTCGGCGATGTAGCCGTCGGCGAACAGCCGGGTCTTGTCGACGTTCGGGTAGAACTCGCCCTTCATGGCCTGGTCGTCGAGGTCCTTGGCCCAGCGGACGAAGTGGTCCACCGCGCGCTGCGGTCGGTAGCAGTCGTAGACCTTCAGTGTGTAGCCCTGGCGCAGCAGCTTCGTCTGGGCCCTGTGGAGGGCTTGGGCGGCGGGGCGGGTGAGGACGCAGATCGGCTGGGCGTAGCCGTCGATGCGCTCGCCGACGAAGTTGTGCGGGGTGAAGTAGCGCATCTCCTGGATGATCGTCGGGTCCACGCTTCTCAGGGCCACGAAGTCCTTGGGCGCGTGGGGTCCCGTCTTGGCCTGGGCGGTGGCGGTGGGGGCGGTCGCTGCCAGCACGGCGGCGAAGGCGGTGAGCAGGCCGCGTGCCACGGTGGTGAGTCGTGTCATGGGCCTGCGTCTACCAGGAGAGGGTCCCGCCGGGGAAGGGATGCCGAGACGCGGAAGGCCGTGGCAGACTTCTGACATACCGTCAGGTCACGTCTGCGGGGAGGCAACGGTGTCGCGTACACGAACGCCGGTGGTCGCGGGGTGGTTCGCCGGGGAGGGGGAGGATTTCCGGCTGCTCGGCACGCGCTGCGCGGCCTGCGCCTCGGTCTTCTTCCCCCGCGAGGACCACCACTGCCGCAACCCGGCCTGCGCGGGCGGAGAGTTGGCGGAGGTCCCGCTGTCGCGGCGTGGCCGCGTCTGGTCGTACACGGACAGCCGGTATCGGCCGCCGTCACCCTACGTGAGCGATCCGGAACTTCCGTGGGAGCCGTGCGCGTTGATCGCTGTGGAGCTGGAGGCCGAGCGCCTCGTGGTTCTGGGACAGGCGGCTCCCGGGGTCACCGTCGCGGACCTGACGGTGGGCATGGAGGTGGAGGTCGTGCCCGGTGTGCTCCACGAGGACGCGGAAACGACCTGGACGACGTGGCACTGGCGGCCGACGGGGGTGAAGGCATGACGGGCGAGGTGGCGGTGCTGGGCGCGGGCATGCACCCCTGGGGCAAGTGGGGACGGAACTTCGTCGAGTACGGCGTCGCAGCGGCCCGCGCGGCGCTCACCGACGCCGGGCTGGACTGGCGGGACATCGGCTCGATCATCGGCGCGGACACCGTCCGTGGCGGCTATCCCGGGTATGTCGCCGGAGCGACGTTCGCGAAAGCACTGGGCTGGCAGGGGGCCCGGGTCACGAGCGTGTACGCCGCGTGCGCGTCCGGGGCACAGGCCGTGGACGCCGCGCGGGCCCAGATCCTCTCCGGGCTCGCCGAGGTGGTGCTCGTGGTCGGAGCCGACGCCGCTCCCAAGGGATTCTTCCGCCCCGCGGGCGGCGACCGACCCGACGATCCCGACTGGCTGCGGTTCCGGGTTCTCGGGGCGACCAACCCGGTGTACTTCGGGTTGTACGCCCGCAGGCGCATGGCCCTGCACGGCGACACGCCGGGTGACTTCGCACGGGTGAAGGTGAAGAACGCCGCGATGGGAGCGCTGAACCCCCATGCGCGCTACCGCCGGCGGGTCACCGCCGAGGAGGTCGCCGCCTCCGCCGTCGTCGCCGATCCGCTGCGGCTGCTCGACATCTGCGCGACCTCCGACGGCGGCGCGGCGGTGGTGCTCTCCAGCATGGAGTTCGCGCGGCGCCACGGCCATGCGGATCCGGTGCGGATCCGGGCCGTGTCCACGGTGACGCCGCGGTACCCGAACACCGTGCTGGACCTGCCGGACATCGCCACGGACTCCGCAGTGGCGGTCGACCCGGCCGCCGAGACGTTCCGGGTGTCCATCGCCCGGGCGGCCTACGAGGAGGCGGGCGTCGGGCCGGAGGACCTGTCACTGGCCGAGGTCTACGACCTTTCCACGGCGCTCGAGTTGCAGTGGTACGAGGACCTGGGGCTGTGCGGTGAGGGCGAGGGCGTGAAGCTGCTGCGGGACGGAGCGACGGCCCTGGGCGGGCGAATACCGGTGAACGCCAGCGGTGGTCTGGCCTCCTTCGGCGAGGCGGTTCCAGCGCAGGCGATAGCCCAGGTGTGCGAGCTGGCCTGGCAGTTGCGGGGCGAGGCAGGTGACCGGCAGGTCGCGGGAGCGCGCGTGGGCATCAGCGTGAACCAGGGGTTGTTCGGTCATGGATCGGCGCTGATCGCGGTGCGGTGAGCCGCGGGGCCGGGACGCGGCTCGGGACAGTGCCCGGACGTCCGCGGGATGGCGCCGGGGGGCACCGAGCGATGCCGGCTCGGACGCCGGTGGTGCGGTCGCGACCGTGCCTTGGCATACGCTGTGTGACCGCTCCGGAATCCTGCGTGAACGTCTCATGAACTGCGCTTGGGCCTGCGCCGGTGGAGTCATCATGCTCCCGTGCACTCCTGGACGGATACTCTCCGCTTCGCCTTCCAACCGGTGGTCAACCTGACGACCGGCGCGGTCGCGGGACTGGAGATACTCGCCCGCCCGGAGGCCGGCGACATCCTGGCCGAGGCCCGCCGGGACCCCGAGCTCGACAGCCGACTGGCGGTGTCGGCGGTCCGCGCGGCGGTGCGCAAGGAGACGCTGTTGCCACTGTTCGTCAACGTCTTCGCCGGCACCCTCGCGGACCTCGGCGGCCTGCCTTCGCTGCATGACGCCGTGCGCGAGGCCGGGCGGCTTCCGTGGGAGGTGACGATCGACGTCTGTCCGCCGTACACGCACGTGCCGCAGCGGGCACTGCTGGAGGGGGTGTCCAGGCTGCGCGATCAGGGCTTCCGGATCTGCGCGGACGGTGTCGGTGACGGGGACGTGCCCTTGCGGCTCCTCGCGGACATCACGCCCCAGCTGGTGAAGCTGGACGCGTCGCTGCTGGCACGGCCGGCGGTGGTGCGGTCGATGCGGACGCTGTGCGACGGGTTGGGAGCCCTCCTGGCCGTCGAGGGCGTGGAGACCGAAGGGCAGTACGCGGCGGCGCTGGCGGCCGGGGCACAGCTGGCACAGGGCGAGCTGTTCGCCCCGCCGGCCCGGCTGCCCGCTGCGGACGTCTATGTTCCGCCCCGCTCCCCCGCCGATGTGGCCGTGCCGCGGTCGGGGCCGTCGGTGCGGGAGTTCGTGCGGCCCGCCGCGCTGCTGCCCGCCTCGGCGTCCGCGGGGCAGGTGCGGGCGCTGCTGACCGGGTCACCGGATGTGTCCGGGGTGCTGCTCGTGGACACCGCCGGAGTGCCGGTCCGGTCGGTGCACCGGTCCCGCTTCCTGTTGTCGATGTCGGGGCGCTACGGGCACGCCCTGTACGCCGATCGGCCCGCGGCCAAGCTCGGTGACCCGCCGCGGACGGTGGGCATCGACGCCACCGCATGGGAGGTGCTGGACGTCGTGGCGGTCGGTGGGCGGGACCGCACGTCGGACGATGTGGCCGTCGTGGACGAGTACGGGCGCTGTGTGGGCGTCGTACGGCTCGCGGATCTCGTGCGCGCACTGGCCGAGACGCGGGTGGAGGAGGCGGCGGGGTTGAATCCGCTGACGCGCCTGCCCGGCTCGGACGCGATCACCGGTGAGGTGGACCGGCGGATCGCGTCCGGGCGGGCCTTCGCGCTGAGCTGGCTGGACGTCGACCACTTCAAGCAGGTCAACGACGGGGCCGGGTTCGCGGCGGGCGACGAGCTGATCCGGGCGGTGGGGCGTGCTTTGCAGCAGGCCGCGACGGACGGCACCCGCGTGGGACACATCGGCGGCGACGATTTCCTGGTGCTCGCAGAACCGGAGGGGCTCGATCCGCTGGCCGCCGCCGTGCTGGACGCTCCCTGGTCGGCCGACGGTCGGCCGGTCACGCTGTCGCTCGCCACGGTGCTGTGCGCGCCGGGCAGTGTGACCGACCACCGGCAGGCGGCGGCTTGCCTGGCGCCCCTGAAGAAGGCGGCGAAGGCGTTGCACGGTGCGAGTTGGGTGCTGGGCCGGGCGGGCACGTCCGGACATGAGACCCGCCGCGGCGCTGAGCCGGCACCGGCCCCGGCTTGAGAGGACCGCGCAGGGGCTCCCGCAGCCTGGAGGGGCGGTGTGCAGGACTGAGAGCCCGCACCGGCCCGGCGGGGTCGTGGCGCTGTCCGGGTGGGCGCCCGGGCACGGCAGTGACCGGCTCGCCAGGGCCCGGCAGACGGCCTGGGGCGGGGCACGACTCGTCCGGTTGAGAGACCGCCTGGTCAGGTGGATGCTGGTGGCTAGCAAGCGAGGAGTCAGGTGCGTCTGGGCGGTCGCCTACGGCGGAGCCCGGCGGAGGCCGGACGACACCACCAGCAAGGCCTTGCGCGGCTCACGGAAGCACGCGCAGGCCCCGACCAGATCTGAACAGTGACCCGACCGGGCGCCGCCAGGGCCGTGCAACCGGCCACCCGGCCCGGCAGTCCCGCCACCGTCACCCCAGGCCGTCAACCGTTGCGGTCGGCGACCTTGACGCCCCCTGGGCGCCGGTGAACACTTCCGGTGTCAGTCGACATCGCCGTACATACTCGGCGTATCCGGCACTGCGGCGCGTCGGCGCGCCTACGCCAAGGCCCTTTCTCCACGGGCGATTCGGCTGCGATCGGCACGCTCGTCACGGACGCCGGGCGGGGCGCGGGATTTTCCTGCCTTCGGCTGAAGTAGCCATGGGAAACGCACCCCGCACATGAGGACCGGGGCGGATCGTCCCGGGGCCTCGCCCTAGGAGCCGCCATGAGCAACGTGGACATCTTCGTTCGGCGAGATCATCGGCACGGCGATCCTGCTCCTCGTCGGCGCGGGGGTCTGCGCCGCCGTCACCCACAAGGTCCGGGCTCGGCATCTTCTCCGCCGTCCCGGAGATCAGGAACCCGTTGGCCAACCTGATGGCGGGGTTCCTGGGGGTTACGCCTGAATCCCGGTGGCAGGGCCCGCGGCCGGCGGAATTCTCGGGGCCCTCATCTACAACACAGCCTTCTGACCAAGCGATCAAGAGGTAGTAGCCATGACGGACAACTCCGAGAAGTACGTAGCAGCGATCGACCAGGGCACCACCTCGAGCCGCTGCATCGTCTTCGACCAGAACGGTGCCATCGTCGCCGTGGACCAGCGTGAGCACCGACAGATCTTCCCGAAGCCCGGGTGGGTGGAGCACGACGCCACCGAGATCTGGTCCAAGGTGCAGGCGGTGGTCGCCGGGGCGCTCGCCAAGGCCGGGCTGCGCGCCGACCAGCTGAGCGCGATGGGAATCACCAACCAGCGCGAGACGACTCTCCTGTGGGACCGCACGACCGGAAAGCCGGTGCACAACGCCATCGTGTGGCAGGACACGCGGACGGCGGCGCTGTGCAACCAGCTGGGCGGCTCGGACGGGCAGGACCGCTTCCGCGAGCAGACGGGTCTGCCGCTGGCCACCTACTTCTCCGGACCCAAGGCGGCGTGGCTGCTCGACAACGTGCCCGACCTCCGGGCCCGGGCGGAACGCGGTGAGATCGCCTTCGGAACGATCGACTCCTGGCTGATCTGGAACCTCACCGGCGGCACCGACGGCGGGCAGCACGTCACCGACGTGACCAACGCCGGGCGCACCATGCTGATGAACCTGGAGACCCTCCAGTGGGACTCCTCGATCGCCTCGGCGATGAACATTCCCGAGGCCATGCTGCCGGAGATCCGGTCCTCCGCCGAGGTGTACGGCACTGCCGTCGGCCAGCTCGCCGGCGTGCCCGTGGCCTCCGCGCTGGGCGACCAGCAAGCCGCCGTGTTCGGCCAGGCCTGCTACGACGTGGGCACCGCGAAGAACACGTACGGCACGGGCAGCTTCCTTCTGCTCAACACCGGAAACCGCCCGGTGCCGTCGAAGAGCGGCCTGCTGACGACGATGGGATACAAGATCGGCAGCGAGGCGCCGGTCTACTGCCTGGAGGGGTCGATAGCCATAACGGGCGCGCTGGTCCAGTGGTTCCGCGACCAGCTCGGCATCATCCGTACCGCCGACGAGATCGAGCCCCTGGCCGCGAGCGTGGAGGACAACGGGGGCGCGTACATCGTGCCGGCGTTCTCGGGCCTGTTCGCGCCGTACTGGCGCTCCGACGCTCGGGGCGTGGTCACCGGGCTGACCCGCTACGTCACGAAGGCGCACCTCGCGCGCGCGGTGCTGGAGGCGACCAGCTGGCAGACACGCGAGGTCGTGGACGCCATGTACCAGGACTCCGGGGTGCACATCACCACCCTGAAGGTCGACGGTGGCATGACGAAGAACAACCTGCTCATGCAGCACCAGGCGGACGTGCTCGACGTGCCGGTGGTGCGGCCCAAGGTCTCCGAGACGACCTGTCTGGGCGCCGCGTACGCGGCCGGTCTGGCCACCGGCGTGTGGAACGACCTTGACGAGCTCAAGGCGCACTGGCAGAAGGACGTCGAGTGGACACCGTCCATGGACGCGTCGGTGCGGGATCGCGAGCACCACAACTGGCGCAAGGCCGTGGAGAAGAGCTTCGGCTGGGAGGAGGACGGCGACAGCTAGCCACGCGCGCGTGGAGCGGCCTTTCCGGACTGCGGACCGTACCCCTGTCGGCGGGGGTACGGTCCGCGCCCGCTGGTCGGGCGAGCGTCAGGTGGCCACCGTCTGGCGGCGGTCGGCCGCGTACGCCATGGCGTGCTGGACGACGCCGATGAGTGCTTCCTTGACCGACTCGCGGTCGCGGGCGTCGCACATCATGAGCGGGACGCCGTCGTCGAGGTCGAGGGCCTGGCGCACGTCCTCGACCGGGTAACGCGGGGCGCCCTCGAAGCAGTTGACGCCGACGAGGAACGGTATCTCGCGCCGTTCGAAGTAGTCGACGGCGGCGAAGCAGTCCTCAAGGCGGCGGGTGTCGGCGAGGACGACGGCTCCGAGGGCGCCCTCGGAGAGCTCGTCCCACATGAACCAGAACCGCTCCTGGCCGGGCGTGCCGAAGAGGTACAGCACCAGGTCCTCGCGGAGCGTGATGCGGCCGAAGTCCATGGCCACGGTCGTGGTGTGCTTGCCTTCCACACCGCTGGTGTCGTCGACCGGGCGCCCGGCCTCGGTGAGCAGCTCCTCGGTGCGCAGCGGCCGGATCTCGCTGACCGCGCCGACGAGCGTGGTCTTGCCCACGCCGAAGCCGCCGGCCACCAGGATCTTGAGCGTGACGGGCTCGACCGGAGGCTTGCCGCGCTCAGAACGCCCGAAGATCATCGATCTCTTCTCCTGCTTGATGGGGGTCGGGCGACGGCGGGCCGTAGCCTCCGCCGCCTGGGGTTTCGATGACGAGTACGTCGCCCGCGACGACATCCGCGGAGTCGCTGCCGCCGAGTTCGGTCACGGCGCCGTCGGCGTGTTCCACCCGGTTGGCGCCGAGAGCGCCCGGCTCGCCGCCCGCCATACCGTACGGGGGGACACGGCGGTGCTGGGACAGTGTGGAGACGGTCATGGGCTCCAGGAACCGGATGCGACGCACCGCGCCGTCGCCGCCGCGCCACCGGCCGGCTCCGCCGCTGCCGCGCCGGACCGCGAAGTCCTCGAGGCGCACGGGCAGTCGCCACTCCAGGACCTCGGGGTCGGTGAGGCGGGAGTTGGTCATGTGCGTCTGGACGACGGGGGCGCCGGGGAAACCGTCGCCCGCGCCGGAGCCGGAGGCGACGGTCTCGTAGTACTGGTGGCGTTCGTTCCCGAAGGTGACGTTGTTCATGGTCCCGGAGCCCTCGGCCTGGACGCCCAGCGCCGCGTAGAGGGCACCGGTGATGGCCTGGGAGGTCTCCACGTTGCCTGCGACGACGGCGGCCGGCGGCTCGGGGGAGAGCAGGGAGCCGGGCGGTACGACGATGTCCAAGGGGCGCAGGCAGCCGTCGTTGAGGGGGATGTCATCGGCGACGAGCGTGCGGAAGACGTACAGGACGGCCGCGTTGACGACCGAGAAGGGGGCGTTGAAGTTGGTGGGCAGCTGCGCCGAGGTGCCGGTGAAGTCGATGGTCGCCGCACGGTTCTCGCGGTCCACGCGCACGCTGACGCGAATGACCGCGCCCGAGTCGGTCTCGTAGGCGTAGTCGCCGTCGTCGAGGGCGTCGATGACGCGGCGTACGGCCTCTTCCGCGTTGTCCTGGACGTGCCTCATGTAGGCCTGGACGACATCGAGGCCGAAGTCCTCGATCATGCGGCCGACCTCGTCGACGCCCTTCTGGTTGGCGGCGATCTGGGCGCGCAGGTCGGCGAGGTTGGTCTTCGGGTTGCGGGAGGGGTACGGCGCCTCGGTGAGCAGGCGGAGGGTCTCGGCCTCGCGGAAGCGGCCGTTCTCGGCGAGCAGCCAGTTGTCGAAGAGGACGCCCTCCTCTTCGATGGTGCGGCTGTTCGCGGGCATGGAGCCGGGGGCGATGCCGCCGATCTCGGCGTGGTGGCCGCGTGAGGCGACGTAGAAGAGGATCTCCGGGTCACTCTCCGTGTCGTCCGACGGTGCGGTGTCGAAGACGGGGGTGATCACGGTGACGTCGGGCAGATGGGTGCCGCCGTGGTACGGGTCGTTGACGGCGTACGTGTCGCCCGGGCGCATGCGGGAGCCCCGCCGCCGGATGACCTCCTTGACGCTCGTGCCCATGGAGCCCAGGTGGACGGGGATGTGCGGGGCGTTGGCCACCAGGTTTCCGTCAGGGTCGAAGAGCGCGCAGGAGAAGTCCAGGCGCTCCTTGATGTTGACGGACTGGGCCGTGGATTCGAGGCGGGCGCCCATCTGCTCGGCGATGGACATGAAGAGGTTGTTGAAGACCTCAAGGAGAACGGGGTCGACTTTTGTATCGAGATCGGAACTCTGCGTAATCGCGGCCCGTTCCATGACCAGATGCCCGTCGTCGGTCGCCACGGCCCGCCAGCCGTCGTCGACGACGGTCGTCGCGCCGGCTTCCGTGATGATCGCGGGACCGGTGACGGTGTCGCCGGGAGGAAGGGCCTCGCGGCGGTGGAGGGGTACGTCGCGCCAGGCTCCGCCCGTGTGGAGGCGGACGGTTCGCGACGCCGCGGGGCTGCCGTCGGTCGTGGCCTCGTAGGGAGCGAGGGCGGACAGATCGGGGGGTTCGGTGGTGCCGGTGGCTTCTACGGAGAGGGCTTCGACGACGATCGGGCGGTCGAGCGTGAAGGAGTACGTGGCGCGATGACGTTCTTCGAAGGCGTGCCGCATGGTGCAGGGGTCGGTCAGCTCGACGGTGAGGGTGGTGTCTGTGCCGTCGTAGCGGAGCTGCGCGCGGCGGGTGATCTCGATGTGCTCCTCGGGGACGTCCTCGGCGAGGAGTTCGGCGCGTGCCGCGGCTTCCAGGTCTTCTGCGGTCTTGAGGACACCGGGCATGGAGGCCGGCTCCAGTGGTGCCTCGACGGACTGTTCGCGCATGGCGGTGGTGTCGGCGAGGCCGATGCCGAGTGCGGAGAGGACACCGGCCATGGGCGGCACGAGGACGGTGCGGATGCCGAGCGAGTCGGCGACCAGGCAGGCGTGCTGGCCGCCGGCGCCGCCGAAGGTGGTGAGGGCATAGCGGGTGACGTCATGGCCCTTCTGGACGGAGATGCGCTTCACGGCGGACGCGATGTTGGCGACGGCGATCTGCAGGTAGCCCTCGGCGACCTGTTCGGGCGTGCGGTCGTCGCCGGTCTTCTCGCGGATCTCACGCGCGAGGGCGGTGAAGCGGTCCCGGACGAGCGCGTCGTCGAGGGGCTCGTCGCCGTTCGCGCCGAACACCTTCGGGAAGTGGGCGGGCTGGATGCGACCGAGCATGACGTTGGCGTCGGTGACGGCGAGCGGGCCGCCGCCGCGGTAGCAGGCGGGCCCCGGGTCCGCGCCCGCCGAGTCAGGCCCTACGCGGTAGCGGGAGCCGTCGAAGTGCAGGACCGAGCCGCCGCCGGCGGCGACGGTGTGGATGTCGAGCATGGGGGCGCGCAGCCGGACGCCGGCGATCCGGCTGGTGAAGACGCGTTCGTACTCGCCCGCGAAGTGGGAGACGTCGGTGGAGGTGCCGCCCATGTCGAAGCCGATGACGCGGTCGAAGCCGGCGAGCTGCGACATGCGGGCCATCCCGACGATGCCGCCGGCCGGCCCGGACAGGATGGCGTCCTTGCCGCGGAACTGGCCGGCCTCGGTGAGACCGCCGTTGGACTGCATGAACATCAGCCGTACGCCTTCCAGGGCGTCGGCGACGTGCCGGACGTAGCGGCGCAGGACGGGAGAGAGGTAGGCGTCGACGACGGCGGTGTCCCCGCGGGGGACGAGTTTCATCAGGGGGCTGACTTCGCTGGAGAGCGAGATCTGCGGGAAGCCGATGCGGGCGGCGAGTTCCCCGACGGCACGTTCGTGGGCGGGGTGGAGGTGGCTGTGCATGCAGACCACGGCGACGGCCCGGATCCCGTCGTCGTACGCCTCTCGGAGGGGCGCGGCGAGGGCGTCGAGGTCGGGCGCGCGCAGGAGGGTGCCGTCGGCGGCGATGCGCTCGTCGACCTCGACGACCCGTTCGTACAGCAGCTCGGGCAGTTCGATGCGGCGGGCGAAGATGCTCGGGCGGTTCTGGTAGGCGATGCGCAGGGCGTCGCGGAAGCCCCGGGTGATGACCAGCAGGGTGCGTTCGCCCTTGCGCTCCAGGAGGGCGTTGGTGGCGACCGTGGTGCCCATGCGCACGGTGTCGACGGGGTCGTCGGAGCCGGCCAGCAGGGTGCGGACGCCCTCGACGGCCGCGTCGGCGTAGCGGGCGGGGCTGTCCGACAGCAGCTTGTGCGTGAACAGCCGGCCGTCCGGGCGACGCGCGACGATGTCGGTGAACGTGCCGCCTCGGTCGACCCAGAACTGCCAGCCTGTCACGTCAGTACCCCGCTTCCGCGCTGCTCACAGCGCCCGGAGGCCGTTGATCACGTCGCGCAGAATACTCTCGTCCGGCAGTTCGGCAGGGGGTACGGGCCGGTTCACATGGACGAATTCCGCGTCCACGAGATCTCCGACAAGGACCCGTACCACCCCGATCGGCAGGTCGAGTTCCGCTGCGAGTTCGGCGACCGACTGCGGGACGTCACGACACAGTTCGACGATGTCCACATGCTCCGGGGAGAGCATGTGGTCCGCTTCCGGGTCGTCCGCGTGCGGTTCCGTGACCACGACCGCGATCAGGTCCAGGCGGTGCTGGCCCTGGCTGCTGGTGCGGCCGCGCGTCATGGCGTACGGACGGACGACCGGTCCGGCCTCGTCGTCGAACCAGTGGCTTCTTCCCTGACCGTCAGCGCTCATGTCATCCCACTACCCGCCTGCGGGCAGATCGGTGCGCGGAGCGGCACCCAGATGCACACCCACCCGCTTCACGAGGAGCGTCATCTCGTAGGCGACCTGGCCGACGTCCGAGTCGGCGTCCGAGAGGACGGCGAGGCAGCTGCCGTCGCCGGCGGCCGTCACGAACAGGAAGGCGTCGTCGAGCTCGACGACCGTCTGACGGACGTTGCCGGCCTCGAAGTGGCGTCCCACGCCCTTGGCAAGGCTGTGGAATCCGGAGGCGACGGCGGCCAGGTGCTCGCTGTCCTCCCTGGTCAGGTCCCTGGACAACCCTGTCGGCAAACCGTCGCCGGAGAGCACGAGGGCCTTGCGGATACTCGCGACGCGGTCCACCAGGTCGTCGAGGAGCCAGTTCAGCTCCCCCTTGTTGGCTGCGGTGTGGCCGGTCGCCTTCGGTGCGGTCATCGACCGTCCCCCTCTGTCGTTCCTTGTCGTGCTGTGCCGCTGTGGGCGGCGTCGCCCGCTGCGTTCTCCTCGCGGCCGCGCTGCCAGCCGCGCTGGAGCGAGGCCATACGGCTGCGTACTTCGTCGGCGTCGCGTTCGACGGGCTCGGTTCTGTCCTCGGTACGCGGCTCGGACCCCCGCTTCAGCTGGGGTGCCAGGTTGGCCTGGCGGACGCGCCGGGGCAGCGGCGCAGTGCCGGAGCGAGGCTCGTCCGGTGCGGAGCCGGGACTCTGTCCCCGTCGTCCGGAGCCGGGAGTCGACCCGGTCCCCTGCGGCATGGCAGCGGAAGCGGTCACCTGGCGCGCGGGCCCGCCGGTGGACTCCGGCCCGGGGCCCGGCCGACGGTCGGGGCCGTCCGGGCCACTCGAGGCGATCTCCGCGCGGCGTGTCCGCGTGGAAAGAGTGGGCGGTTCCGGCCCGGTGCCGGACGAGGCCGGCGATTCCATGCGGTCGTCGTTCCGCCCGGCCGCACCGATGCCCCGGCGGCCGGACTCCGCACCCCGACGGCGGGCCGGCAGGGGTGGCGGTGCGTCCGGCTGGGTTTCACCTCGCCGGCTGCCGGTCGAGGAGCCTTCGGTGCGGCGGCGGACCGGAAGCGCGGTCGCGGGCTCCGGCCCGGACCGGCCCGTGGCCCCGCCGCTCACGGAGGCGTCGCCCCGGCGACGCGAAGGGAGCGGGGCGGTGCCGTCCGGCTCCGCTCGACCGGTGCCCGAGGTGGTCTCCTCCTCGGTCTTCCCTCGCCGGGGGCGCTGCTCGGTGACCGGGCGCCCGTGCGAGCTGACCAGCTTCGGGGTGTGGCGGCGCGGCAGCTGGACCGGGGCGTTCGGGTCGTCGTCGGTGTCGGTCCGGTCGTGTGCGCTGTGGGCGTCGGCGGCCTGGCGCGGATCGGCGCGGCGGCCGGCTGCCTCGTCCTGGGCGCGGGCGAGGGGCCGGGGGCGGAACAGAGCGCCGTGTTCGCTGTCCTCGTCATCGAGCGCGCCGGGGAAGCCGCCGATGGCGTCCAGGTCGACGGGCGCCTCCAGCTCCACCGGGCCGTCCAGGAGGGAGGCCGGCAGGCCGGGCCGTTGCGCGGGCCCCTGGGACAGCGCGGCGCGGCGGCTGTCCTGCGGCTCGCTCTCCTTGGCCAGCTGGGGGCGGTCGAGCCGGAACCCGATGCCGTTCGTGTCCGGGGCGTCGTCCGTCAGCAGGGCGTCCGGGATGAAGACGACGGCGGTCGTGCCGCCGTACGGGGAGGGCTGCAAGGAGACGCGGACGTTCTGCCGCTGGGCGAGACGGCTGACCACGAACAGGCCGAGCCGGTCGGTGTCGGACAGCTCGAACTCCGGGGTCTCGGCGAGCCGGAGGTTGGCGTCCAGGAGCGCTTCGGCTGCCATGCCGAGGCCACGGTCGTGGATCTCCAGGGTGAAGCCGTTGGCGACTCGCTCACCCAGGACCTGGACGGCGGTGTGCGGTGGCGAGAAGACCGTGGCGTTCTCGAGGAGTTCCGCCACGAGATGGGTGATGTCGGCGACGGCCGGGCCGGTGACGGCGATACGCGGAAGGCGGCGGACCTCGATGCGCTCGTAGTCCTCGACCTCGGCGACGGCGGCGCGTACGACGTCCATGAGCTGGACGGGCTTGCGCCACTGCCGGGAGGGCGCGGCGCCGGAGAGGATCACGAGGCCCTCGGCGTGCCGGCGCATGCGGGTGGTCAGGTGGTCGAGGCGGAACAGGTCGGCGAGTTCCTCGGTGTCCTCGGTCCGGCGCTCCATGGCGTCGAGCAGGGTGAGCTGCTTGTGGAGCAGGACCTGGCTGCGGCGCGCGAGGTTGACGAAGACCTCGGAGACGCCGGCGCGCAGCTCGGCCTGCTTGACGGCGGCTTCGACGGCGGCGCGCTGGAGGGTGTTGAGGGCCTGGCCGACCTCGCCCATCTCGTTCTTGTCGTACTCGAGGCGCGGGACCTCGGTCTCGACGTCGACCTGCTCGCCGGCCGACAGCCGGCGCATCACGCTGGGCAGCCGCACTCCGGACGCCTCGTGGGCCTCCAGCCGCAGCTGTCGCAGGTCACGGATGAGGGTGCGGCCGACGCGGACGGACAGGAAGAGGGAGACCAGGAGAGCGAGCAGGCCGAGCACGCCGGCGATGACCGCCTTGGCGATGACGCCCATGGCCACCGGTTCGACGCGGTTCTGGTAGCGGTCGTTGGCCTGGTCGTTGAGCGTGCCGAGTTCGTCGAGTACGTTGCCGGCCGCGCTGTCCCAGCTCTTGGCGGTGACGCCGCGCGGGGTTCCGTCGGCGGATGAGACGGCCGCCTCCTCGGCCACGCGCAGCGGAGCGGTGGAGGCGTTCTTCCAGAAGCTCTCGTAGCGGTCGCGTTCCGAGACGGGCAGCAGCGGGAGGTTGGTGTCGTACATCAGGGTGCGCTGCGCCACGAGGTCGGAGATATCACGCTCTTCGGAGCGCGAGATCTTGCCGACGATCAGGGCGGAGCCGAGCAGGGCGTCCTCGCGGGAGAGCAGTTCGCGGGCGCGTGCGACATTGACCAGCGCGCGGTACTGCTTGTCCAGTTCCACGTTGTCGACGACGTGGAGGTTGGCGAGCAGGACGTAACACGGGTCGACCAGCCGGTTGTAGAGGTCGAGGGCCTGGGAGCGGTTGACGGTGCCGTCCTCGACACTGCGGCGCAGCGACTCGATGCCCTCGAAGGCGTCCAGGACCGCGGTCAGCCGCTCGTCGGTGTCCGCTCCCATCGCGTCGCGCACGTCCGGATTCCGCGCGTTCTCACGGATGCTGCCGACGGCCTCGTCGGTGGCGGTCCGGCTGCGCCGG
This sequence comes from Streptomyces sp. SID5464, assembly GCF_009862985.1. Classification (NCBI taxonomy): domain Bacteria; kingdom Bacillati; phylum Actinomycetota; class Actinomycetes; order Kitasatosporales; family Streptomycetaceae; genus Streptomyces; species Streptomyces sp. SID5464. The sequence goes on from NZ_WWIQ01000050.1 coordinate 23,710, forward strand.
AGTGCGGCGAGCCCGTCGGAGGCACGGGGGTCGGCGAGGTAGACCAGGGTCTGACGACGCTCCTCCTGGAGGACACGGACGGTGTCCTCGATCGGATAGCCGATCTTCTCCACCACGGACGACACGTTGAACAGGTCGCCCGCCTCACGTCCCGTGAGCACCGTGGCGAAGGCCCAGATCGCGGTGAGGGACACCAGCGGCACGAGAAGCAGCGCCACGATCTTCCGGCGGATGGACTTCCCGCGAAAGCGCATGGCCTCCCCCAGCTCGGGCCCCCGGGCTACCGGGGGTACACATGTGCGTCAACAAACGGCGCGAGCCTACTACCGACGCCCAGGGAACTCGAAAGCCGGTCCGGAAGGTGAACTTCCGCGCCACGCACGAGGCATGTGGAGTTGTCCGGGCATTGCGGGAGTTGTCTCCCCGAAACCGATCGCGGTCGCGTGGGTCAAGGCCCCTGGACCGCCTGAGCGGTTGGCTGAAATTTTTCGGTTTCGGGGAATCTTCGTGGGGGGTTGTTCGTCCTTCTCTACGGGAAATGGGGGCGGAATCGGCCACAGGAGCCGCATCCCGCCCCTGGGCGGCGTAAAGCAGCGCAAGCCGGGCAGCCACTGGGGAGCAAGGGTCTTCGGATGTGAGCGAGCAGTCTGCCGGCGGTGGGGAGTGACACGGTGATGGGCACGGCGGAGCGGCGCGGGGCGCCCAGGGCGGGTGGGGGGCATGTGACAGCGCATCAGGATGCCGAAGCGACTGATCGCGACAATCGGGCTGACGAGGCGGAGAGCACGGCGCGAGAGGCAGGGCCGGCTCGCGAGGCGGGCCCTGACGTGCGAGAACAGCAGTACTACCGGCCCCTGTGGGTCGAGGAGCCGGCGCGGCGGCGCCGGTTGCCGGATCCGGTGCGGACGGCTGCCGTGCGGTCGGTCCTTCTCGTCGCTCTGACTCTGATACAGGCCATGGTGGCCTTCCTGTGCACGATGGCCGGGTCGTGGTTGGCGTTCCCGATGGTGATCAGCAGCGTGGTCAGCACGATCGTGGCGACCTGGGGAGCGCTCGATGTGTGGGTGACGCGTCAGGTCTGGAACCAGCGCAACGGCGTGGTGTCCATGCCGAGCAGCACGGCACGGACGCTGCGACGCGAGCGCCGCCGGGCCCGACGGCAGGCGCGCGCAGCCGAGCGGGCGCAGGAGCGCATACGCCGGCGGGGCGGGGCTGGGCAGTTGTCCCACTCGTGAGGGACCACGGGCAGTTGTCCGTCGTGAGGGGTGACGGGCGGTCGTTCCCGTGAGGGGTGAAGGCCGGGGCTCTGGTGATGCTGATCCTCTGGCGCAACACCCGTCCCACACCCCAGGGTTGGTTCGACCGACCGAGCCCGCCCTGAGGAGCGCCCCTTGAGGAACCGCCCATGAGACCGACCGCGCAGTCCGCAGAACCACACGGCCAGGACGACGCCGAACTCACCGAGTTCGGCTACAGACCCGAACTCAAACGCACCCTCGGCAACTTCCACACCTTCGCCGCCGGGATCAGCTACATCTCGATCCTGACCGGCACCTTCCAGCTGTTCTACTTCGGTTACGGCAGCGGCGGCCCCGCCTACTGGTGGTCGTGGCCGATGGTCTTCGTCGGCCAGTTCATGGTCGCCCTGTGCTTCGCGGAACTCGCCGCCCGCTATCCCGTCGCCGGCTCGGTCTACAACTGGTCGAAGAAGATCGGCAATCCACATCTGGGCTGGCTCGCCGGCTGGATGATGCTGATCGCCTCGATCGTGTCCATATCGGCCGTGGCACTGGCCTATCAGCTGACGCTGCCCCAGATCTCGTCTTTCTTCCAGTTCGTGGGGGACGGCACGGGTACGTACGACGTGGCGACCAACGCGGTCATCCTGGCCGCGGTGTTGATCCTGTTCACCACCCTGGTGAACGCCTTCGGCGTCAAGTTGATGGCCAGGATCAACACCGCGGGCGTGTTCATCGAGTTGATCGCCACTGTCGTGTTGATCGCCCTGTTCGCGGTCCACATCACGCGTGGTCCGCAGGTCGTGATGGAGACGCACGGCACCGGTGCCGGCTACGGCAACGGGTACCTCGGTGCCTTCCTGGTGGCCTCGCTGGCCTCGGCGTACGTCATGTACGGCTTCGACACCGCCGCCTCGCTCGGCGAGGAGTCCCTGGACCCGACCCGCAACGCGCCGCGCGCCATCATCCGGGCCATCGTCGCCTCCTTCGTGCTCGGCGGCCTGATCCTGCTGCTCGCGCTGATGAGCGTCTCCAGCCTGAAGGGCGAGAAGCTGTCCACGGACGGCTTGCAGTACATCGTCCTGGACGTGCTGGGTCCGACGGCCGGCAAGGCGATGCTGTGGTGCGTGCTGATCGCGGTGACGGTGTGCGCCCTGGCGGTGCACACGGCGGCGGTCCGGCTGGCGTTCGCGATGGCCCGCGACAACAACCTGCCCGCGTCCTCGCGGCTGGCCAAGTGCCATCCGCGCTTCCAGACGCCGGTGCTGCCGACCGTGATCATCGGGATCCTCGCGCTGGCCATCCTGGTGGTCAACATCCGCCAGCCGCAGATCTTCACCGTCGTCACCAGCATCGGCATCATCATGATCTACCTTGCCTACCTGGGCGTCACGGTGCCGCTGCTGGTCGCGCGGCTGCGCGGCACGTGGCAGCCCGCGGGCGAGGGCCGGTTCTCGCTGGGCCGCTGGGGACTGCCGGTCAACATCGTGGCCGTGCTGTGGGGCACGGCCATGACGCTCAACCTGATCTGGCCGCGGGCCGCGGTCTACAACGCCACGGCCCCGTACCACTGGTACCTGCGCTGGGGCGCGGTGCTGTTCGTCGCCGTCATCGCGGGCGGCGGCTTCGCCTACTACTGGTTCGTCCAGCGGCACCGGACCGGCGTGCTCGCCGAACACCGTTCGGACGCCGGGGCCGCTGCTCCCCTCACCGCCCCGGCGGCCGACTGAGGAGGGTTCTAAGGCGTCGTGGACGCGGGGCGTTTGTACATCCTGGTCGCCGTGATCTCGCTGTGTACCGCCTCCCCCGCCTGGGGCTGCTGCGGCAGCCCCGGGCGGAGGTGTTCCTCGACGCTGATGTATTTGAGGCCGGCCCTCAGGTCGGCGTCGTTGCGCATGCGGATGACCAGGGGGAACTCGGCTAGCGCCGTGGTGTCGAACAGGCCCGTGGTGTAGAGGAGCTGGACGCCCAGGGCGTCCGACACCGCCCGCTGGAGTTCCAGCAGGTAGGTGGCGTTGGCCCGGCCGATGGGGTTGTCGAGGAACAGCGTGCCGGCGTGCCGGTGCTTGTCCCGGCCCCGGTCGTTCGAGCGCAGCGCGGCCATCGTGCAGTACAGGGCGATCGCGGCGGTGAGCAGCTGGCCGCCGGAGAAGACGTCGCCCATCTGGCCGACGGGGACGCGCTCGGCCCGCAGCACCGCGTCGGGCTTGAGGATCTCGACGGCGACGCCCTTGGGCTGGAGCGCCGCCGCGACGCCCCGCAGCAGCAGGGACATGCCGTCACGCCGCAGGTCGGAGTTCTTCTTGACGGCGGCGCGGGTCGCCTCGTCGATGACCTCGCCCAGCCGCTCGGTGAGCGTGGCCTGGTCGGGCTCCTCGAAGCGGATGCGGAGGAACTCCTGTCCCGACCACTCGCCGAGGCCCTCCGGAAGGCGGGAGAGCCGCTGGGCGGAGCGCAGGGTGGCCAGGGCCGATTCGACCAGGCCGCGCAGGCGGTCCACGATCGAGTCGCGGTTGCGCTCCAGTTGCTCCAGCTCGTCGGTCAGGACCCGGAGCCGGGGCGCGAAGGCGTCGGCCCACTTCTGGGCGTGCTCGGGCAGCGCGGAGGCGGGTAGTTCGCGGATCTGCTGCCGTGCCGGGGTGCGGACCTGCTCGTAGCGCGTGGAGTTGGCGTGCCGGACGAGGATGTCGCTGGCCTCCCGGACGGCGGCCTCCGCGGCGGACAGGTCGGCGGCGCAGCCGCGCAGGGAGCGGCGGGCCTCGGCAGCCGACTGCCGGGCCTCCTCCGGACTGCCGGGGTACGGCTCGGTCTCCTCCTGCTCCTCGTCCGTGGTGTGCTCGCGCAGCAGGTCGCGGAGCATGGCGGCGATCTCGTCGAAGCCGCTCGCCGCGTCCTCGGCGGCCCGGTGGGCGTCGAGGAGCTCGGCGTGCGCCTCGCGGGCCTGGTTCAGCGCCTCGGTGTGGGAGGCGAGTTCGGCCGTGGCGGTGCGCAGCAGGGCCTGTGCGTGCTCGGCGTCGCGCGGCTGGAGGTCTTCGGGGAGGTCGGTGTGGGCCTCGCCGTCCTCGGGGGCGTGCCGTTCGGCCTCGCCGCGCAGCCGCCCGAGCTGCTCACTCGCGCTCGACATACGCGTCTCCAGGAGCTGCACCAGCTCCTCGGCACGGGCGGCGGCGGCCTGGCGGCTGGGTCCGTCGGAGCCGTCGGGGGATTCGAGGAGCTGTTCGGCGCGCGTACGGACCTTGTTGCTCAGCCGGTCCAGCTCCGCGCGGGCCGCGCTCTCGTCGCTCTCCGCACGGGCCTGCTCGGCCCGCAGATCGGCGCCGACGCCGACCTTCTCGTACAGCTGCGACGCCGCCCGGTAGGCCTCGCGCAGCGCGGGCAGGGAGGCCTTCGGGGTCTGGGCGTCGTCCTCGGGTACGTCGTCTGGGGCGCCGGCGATCTCGGAGCGCTCGGCGCGCAGCGCGCGGGCGGTGCGGCGGGCGTCGTCGGCGGCGCGCTGGGCGGCCCGGCGGTCCTCGTCGGCGGCCCGGGCCCGCTCCAGGCAGGCCTGGGCGCTCGCCTCGGCCTCGGCCGCCTCGTCGGCCAGTTCGCGCAGCTTGACCTGCCAGCCGGCCCGCTCACGAAGGCGGAAGGCGAGCCCGGCGAGGGCGTCGGCGGAGCGGCGGGCCTTCTGGGCGGCCTCCTGCCGCTCGTCGCGCACGCGCGCGGCCTCGGCGGCGGCCTCGTCGGCCTCGGCCCGCACGGTGCGCGCCTCGGCCAGCTCGGCTTCCGACTCCTCGGCGAACGCGCGGGTGTCGTGCGCGGCCTGGGCCAGCTCGGCCAGCCGGCCGGCCGGGCAGCCGGTGCGCCAGGAGGCGAGCCGGGCGGCCAGCTCCCGGTCCTTGCCGAGCCGGGCGGCGAGCGTGCGGATCTCCTCGTCGCGCTCGGCCGCCCGGGCGCGCAGCGCCTGGCGCTCCTCGTCCGCGGCGTGCTCGTCGTGCATGGCCGGGTTCGGCGGGACGAGGAACACGTCGCCGCTGTCGGTGTCCGGGGCGGGGGTCGGGGCGAGCAGGGCGGCGGCCGTGCCGACCGCCACGGCGGACCGGGGCAGCAGCGCCGCGTCGCCCAGCGCCTCCCGGGCGCGGGCGTGGGAGTCGGGGTCGGTGATGATCACGCCGTCGACCACTTCGGGCCGGGCGGCCAGCACGCGTGCGTGGTCGGCCGGGTCGACGGCCTGCGCGAGATAGCGCCAGCCGGGCAGCGCGGGGATGCCGTGCTCGCCGAGGAACTCGACCGTGGCCAGCACGTCGGGGCCGGGGGGCAGCAGCCCGCCGTCACCGAGCGCGCCGAGGATCCGGGAGTCGTCGGCGGCGGCCGTACGCAGGTCGAACAGCTGCCGTTCGGCGGAGCTGACGGCGTCGTCGAGCAGTTCGCGCAGGTCGTCGGCGAAGCGGTCGAGCTCCTCGGGGCTGAGGCCCTGCTCGCCGGGGAGGGGCCGGGGGGCCGGCTCGCTGTCCGTGCCGTGCCGGGGCTGCGGGATGCCCGGGCGGGTCTCGGAGGTCAGGCTGAGCAGTTCCGCCAGCCGCTCCTCCCCCGCCAGCGCCTCGGCGGTGCGGCGCTCGGCCTCGTACGACCGCTCGGCGGCCGTCGCCGCGTCGGCCGCGCGGGCGGCGGTCAGTTCCGCGCGGGTCTCGGCGGCGGCGGCCTCACGCGCGTGCTCGGTGGCCCGGCGGGACGCCTCGCGGGCCGAGTCCCAGGCCGCGACGGCGGTCTTCTCGGCGTCGCTGGCGGCGAGGGCCGCCCGGGCCGGGTCGGCGTCGGGCGCACTGTCGTCGAGCCAGCCGGCCCGGACGGCCTCAGCGGTCTCCTGCTCGACCTCGGCGAGGCGCTGCTTGAGGTGCCCGACCTCGCTGCGGGCGCGCTGCGCCTGCGTGGCGGCGGCGGTGGAGTCCCGGTACGCGGCGTCGCTGACCTCCTGGAGGGCAGCGGAGCGCTCCTCCTCCTCGTTGGCGTGGCTCTCGGCGTTCTCCGCGGCCGCGTGCAGGGCCCGTACGAGGTCCACGGCGGCCTTGGAGCGGGCGGCCAGGGCCGGAGCGGCATCGCGCTCCGCCTCCTGGATCGCGGCGGACACGCGGGCGACGCGGTCGGCGGCGGCGCGGTGGCGCAGTACGGCCTCGGCCGCCTGCCACGCCGAGTACAGCGTGCGGGCGTCGGCGAGCTCGCGCTTCTGCGCGGCGGCGGACTTCTCGGCCGCGGCGAGGGCCAGCGAGGCGTGCCGGTAGGCCAGTTCGGCGGAGATCAGCGCGCTGCGCTCGCGGGCCGCCTCCGCGTGGGTGACGGCGTACGCGGCGGCGGTGACCCGCTGGGCCAGGTCGGCGGCCCGGGCCCGCTCCTGCACACCGCGCGCGGACAGCCTGCGCGCCAGGGTGCGGGTACGGCGCTCGGCTCCGGCGTGGATGTCCCGCGCGCGGGAGCGGGCATCGGCGGCCTCGACGATCCGTCCGAGCAGGTCGACGGACCCGGCGGTGAAGTCGCGCTCGGCGATCAGCTCGGCGCGCCGGCCGAGCTTGTTGCCGAAGCCGCTGACGAGGTCGGCGAGCCCGTCGGTGTCACGGGTGTCGGTGACGGCGCGCAGCAGCAGGTCGGTGAAGTCGGCGTCCTTCTTGACCGCGAAGAGACCGGCGGCCTCGCCCTCGTCGGCGTTCATCTCCCGCTGGTAGCGGAAGAGCTCGGGGTCGAGTCCGAGGTCGCCCAGGTGCTCGATCCAGCGGTCGTGGATCTCCTCCCAGTGCACCTCCAGGTGCGGGTACGTCTTGCCCGCCTCCGTGAGGGCGTCACGGAAGCCCTTCATGGTGCGGCGCCGGCCGCGCGCGCCCGACTGGCCCTCGACCGGGGCCCGTACGGCGGTGGACTCGGCCACGGGGAGGTTGTCGAGGCTCAGTCCGGGCCCGGGCCGGAAGGAGTACCAGGCCTCGGCGAACTTGCGCGGGTCGTTGGAGACCTGGCGCCCTCGCCACTCGCTGACCTTGCCGACGACGACGCACTCACCGGTCAGCACGTGCTGCCACTCCAGCGCGACGTGGCCGCAGTCGTCGGCGAGCAGGAACTTGCGCAGCACACCGGAGCTGGCGCCGCCGAGCGTGTTCCGGTGCCCCGGCAGCATCACGGAGAAGATCAGCTTGAGCAGCACCGACTTGCCGCCGCCGTTCTCCAGGAAGAGCACACCCGCGGGCGCGGGCCGGCGCGGCGGGCCGACGGGCTCCTCCTCGAAGAACTCCGCCTGCGTGGGGGCGGGGTCGGGCACGGGCTCGCCCACACCGCGCAGGTCAAGCACGGTGTCGGCGTAGCGCGCACCGGCGGGCCCGATGGAGTAGAGGCGGACCCGGGACAGCTCGTACATGGCGGACTCTCGTAAGGCTTCGTGAGGCGGGGAGTTCAGGAGGAGTGGAACGGCAGCCCGGCGTCGGCGACCAGCTCCAGGTCGTCGCTCTCCTCGGGGGGCAGCAACGTCGGCGTGCCGTCGGTGACCGGGACGACGCCCAGCTCCAGCAGCTCGGCCAGGGCGGCGCTGCCGGCCATGTCGCGGACCTGGAGCTGGTAGCGGGCGGTCGTGCGGTACGTGCCGCCGTTGTCGTCGCCGGTGCGCTGGAGGAAACCGGAGTCGGTGAGGAACGCGACGGCCTTGGCGACGATGCCGGTGGTCGAACCGGCGAGCCTGCGGGCGTCCTTGGTGGCCCCGGTCGAGCTGCGCCGCACCCAGATCCGCCAGGCGGCCTCCAGGCCGGGCGCGTCGGTGGCCGGGTCGGTGTTCTCGCCCTGTTCGGCGGCGCGCTCCTCCAGGCGGCGGCAGGCCTGGCGGACGAAGGCGTCGACGCCGTTGACCGTGACGCGGCCGATGTAGCCGTCGTCGGCGAGGTCCTCGGGGCGGGGGAACGCCATGGCGGCGACGGCGAGATGGGCGAGTCCGTGCAGGAACCGGTCGCCGCCGTCGGCGGACGTACGACGCGCGTAGTCGCCCATACGGACGGCGAACACCGAGTCCTCGGCAGCGGTCACGGCCATGCCCGCGCGCGGGGACACCTCCAGCACGATCAGCCCCAGTCCGGTCGCCACTGCGTCGGCGAGCCGGGCGAACGGCGGGTCCTCCCGGTACCGCCGCAGCAGGTCCGCGTACTCCTGGTCGCGGGCGGGCTGCAGCTTGGGCTGCAGCCCGAAGGACACGAGCCGCGCCGCGTCGGCGGCGTCGGCGGGAGTGACAGCGGCGGTGGCCGCGGGGGCCGCCCCCTCCGGCTCGCTCCACTCGACGTGCTCGCTCACGGTCGGGACTCCTTGTGCCGTTCGTACTGACTCATGCTGCTTCCGTCCGGTCCGCCGCCATCCCCGCCGCGTCCAGCAGGGCGGTGCCGACGATCAGGTCCGCCCCGCCGAACTCCGGATCGTCGAGCTCGGTCCCGTCGTCCACGGCGAACAGCAGCTTCTGCTCGCCCTGGCGGTAGGCCGTACCGACCGGCGGACTGGCCGCGTGCACCGCCAACAAGGCCACCAGGTACGGCAGCTCGGGGTCCTGCCGCCGGGCCTCGGCCAGCAGCCCGGACAACCGGCGCGGCGCATCCGCCGGCAGGTCGAGCAGCTCCTGCGCCGCCGCCATCTGCTCCTCGCTGAACCGGCTGTCGTCGGGCGTGGCGATGAGATCCGGCTCGGGCATCTCGGCGCCCAGGTGCTCCCGCTCCACCGGCGGCGTCAGCAGTATGTCGACCAGGTCACCGACCCGGACGGACACCGGGGTGCGCAGCCCGGTGCCGCGGGCGAAGTAGGCGTCCGTGACGCGAACGGCCTGCTCCAGCGGCAGCGGCAGGACGGGGGCGACGAGATGGCCGTACAGGTCGATCCCGGACGCGGCCGCGGGCGTGGCGAAGGCCTGCCGGTCCTGTTCGGCGCGGAACAGCGGGCCGGCTTCGAGCAGCCGGGACTGCAACTGTGTGTGCCGCCGGATGCAGTCCTTGACGATGTCGACGAGCTCGGCGGCGCGGCGCTTGTGCTCGGGCTCCTCGGACTCGTCACGCGCCTTGCGGATGTTCGTGAGGATCGCGTTCTCGTGGCGGTAGCGGTCGGCCACGTGCTCCAGGGCCTCGGCGATCATGTCGGGCACGGTGGTGAGCCAGTCCACCGCGCGCACGTTGCGCCGGGTCGCCTCCAGGGCGCGGCGCAGGGTCTCGGAGTACTGCACGGTGCGGTAGCGGGCCTGTTCGGCCGCGAGCTGCGCGTCGGCGAGCCGGCCGCGGCTGATCAGCACCTCCAGCTTGACCTCGGCGGCGATCTGCGCGCTGGTGACGTCGGTGTCGAGGGCGCCGACGAGGACGTTGACCGCCTCGTCCGTCGTCCGCAGGTAGACCGTGCCGCCCGGGCCCGGGACCTCCTCGATCAGCTTGAAGTCGTAGTCACGGCGCACATACGTGCCGTCCGCACCGAACGTGCCGTACACCGCGCGGAAGCCGCGGTCGACGCTGCCGACGTTGATCAGGTTCTCCAGGACCCAGCGGGCCACTCGCTCGTGCTCGGCGGCGGGTCGCTGCGGTGCCTGGGCGGCGATGCGCGGGATGAGACGGGCGACGATCTGGTCGTGGTCCGCGCCCGTGTCGAAGTCCATGTTGAGGGTGACGAGGTCGATGGCCGCGAGGGCGACCTCCGCCATGCCGTACACCGAGTACTCACCGGCGAGGTTGGCCTTGCGCGCGTCGAGGTCGTGCAGCGGCGCGGTGCAGGCGAGCGCGCGCAGGCGCCGCGCCAGGCCCTCGTCGGCGGCCGGCCCCGGTGCGGGGCGCGGCCCCGCGCTGAGCTGGGGCGGAACGCTGTCCGTCGATGCAGGCGAAGTCACGGTGCACAGACTAGGTCCTGGGTCTGACAACGACCCAAACGACGTGGGTGGGCGCAGTCAGCCGTCCTCGCCGACCCGCCGCCGGTACACCTCCACGACCCGTTCCAGCGAGTCGTCGAGGTAGCCGGCGAGCAGACGCTCGGCCTGGCCCCGGTCCCCTGCCTGAAGGGCCTCAAGAATCATGACATTTCGAGCGATGTACGGCTCGTGCAATCGCTGCGGCTCGTCCACCACGTGGAACGCGAGGCGCAGTTCGGCGAACACACTCCGCATCAACTCGTCGGTGCGCTCGCTCGCCGCGAGGGCGACCAGTTCCCGGTGGAAGTGGATGTTGGCCGTGCCCACCCCCTTCCAGTCGCCTTCCCGCGCCGCCCGCCGCCCCTCCTCCACGGCACCGGCGAGCCCGTCGAGGCCGTAGGGCGGCTCGCCGAGACCACGCACGACCGCGCACTCGACGAGCATCCGGGTGCGGTAGATGTCCTCGACGTCCTCCACGGTCAGGACCCGGACGAAGACGCCCCGGTTCAGCTCGTGGACGAGCAGGCGTTCGTGCGTGAGCAGCCGGAACGCCTCGCGCAGCGTGTTGCGGGAGACGCCGAGCGCGCCGCCGATGCTGTCCTCCGACAGCCGGGTGCCGGGCGGGAAGTAGCCCTCGGCGATCCGGCTCCTGAGGATGTCGGAGACGCGTTCGGCGGTGCTGGTGCGCCCCAGGAGAGCCCGGTCGTCGGAGAGGTCCCTCAGCTGCTCTGCCATGCCGGAATTCAATCGCAGATCACAAGAACGAACCAACATGGGTATTGAGGGATCGTTGAACAATCCTCTACGGTGCTGTGCACGGCTCGCTCCCGATGCGCCCGAGCTCACCCTCGGAGCACCCCACGGCTCAGCCCGAAGCACCCTCCGTCCCCCTCTGCGAGGTGCCCATGAGCACGCCCCCTCCACGACAGGCCCTGACCGACGACACACGCCCCGCGACCACTGAACCGACCTCGGACGACGGGGCGTTCGGCTGGCTGCGCGCCCTGGGCCCGCGCGGCCGGCGCGCGTTCGCCGGTGCCTTCGGCGGCTATGCCCTGGACTCGTACGACTACTTCACCCTGCCGCTGAGCATGGTCGCGCTGTCCGCCTACTTCGGCCTGAACAGCGGACAGACCGGCCTCTTCACGACGGTCACCCTGGTGGTCTCCGCGCTCGGCGGCGCCCTCGCGGGCGTCCTCGCGGACCGCATCGGCCGGGTGAAGGCGCTGATGCTCACGGTGATCACGTACGCGGTCTTCACCGTCGCCTGCGGCTTCGCGCCCAACTACGAGACACTGCTGGTCTTCCGCGCCCTCCAGGGCCTCGGTTTCGGCGGCGAGTGGGCGGTCGGCGCGATCCTCGTCGCCGAATACGCGAGCGCCAAGCACCGGGGCCGCACGCTCGGCGCCATCCAGAGCTCCTGGGCCGTGGGCTGGGGCCTCGCGGCGATCGTCTACACCTTGGTCTTCTCGCTGGCCGGCGACGACCTTGCCTGGCGCATCATGTTCTGGACCGGGGCACTGCCCGCGCTGCTCGTCATCTGGGTGCGGCGCAGTGTGCACGATGCGCCCGAGGCCGCCGCCGCTCGGGAACAGAGTGCGGAGAAGGGCTCCTTCACGGCGATCTTCAAGCCCGGCCTGCTGCGGACGACGATCTTCGCGGGGCTGCTCTCGACGGGCGTCCAGGGCGGCTACTACACGCTGGCCACCTGGGTGCCGACCTACCTCAAGTCCGAGCGCGACCTGTCGGTCGTCGGCACGGGCGGTTATCTGACGTTCCTGATTTCGGGCGCCTTCATCGGCTACCTGACGGGCGGTTACCTCACGGACAAGCTGGGCCGGCGGCGCAACATCTGGCTGTTCGCCCTGCTGTCGGCGATCTGCATCCTGGCGTACGCGAACATCCCGAGCGGCGCCAACACCCTGCTCCTGGTGCTCGGTTTCCCGCTCGGGTTCTGCATGTCGGCGATCTTCAGCGGCTTCGGCTCCTACCTGAGCGAGCTGTACCCGACGGCGGTGCGCGGCACGGGGCAGGGCTTCACGTACAACACCGGGCGCGCGGTGGGTGCCGTCTTCCCGACGACGGTCGGGTTCCTGGCCGACAGCTGGGGTGTGGGCGGCGCGCTGGTCTTCGGCGCGATCGGCTACGGCATCGCGGCGCTGGCGCTGCTCGGGCTGCCGGAGACGCGCGGGAAGGAGCTCACATGAACCGCACGGGCACCGACACCGGGGACCGTCCCGTCGTCCTCGTCGACGAGCACGCGCGCGCGTGGAGCCCGGAAACGGCCCGCGCCCGCTTCCGGGAGGGTCTGACGGGCCCCACGGCCGGGGTCGCGGCGGGCCACACCCAGGTCAACCTGATCTCGGTGCCCGCCGACTGGGCCTACGACGTGCTGCTGTTCTGCCAGCGCAACCCCAAGCCCTGCCCGGTCCTCGACGTCACCGACGCGGGATCCCGGACCACCGTGCTCGCGGAGGGCGCGGACCTGCGCACCGACCTGCCGCGCTACCGGGTCTGGCGGGACGGCGAGCTGGTGGACGAGCCGACGGACGTGCGCGCGTACTGGCGGGACGACCTGGTGTCGTTCCTGATCGGGTGCAGCTTCACCTTCGAGTGGGCGCTGAGCGAGGCGGGCGTTCCGATCCGCCACGTCGAGCAGGGCCGCAACGTCCCGATGTACGTCACCAGCCGGCAGTGCCGTCCGGCGGGGCGGCTGCACGGACCGCTGGTGGTGTCCATGCGGCCGGTGCCGCCCCCGCATCTGGCGGCGGCGATCCGGGAGAGCAGCCTGCTGCCGGCGGTGCACGGCAGCCCCGTACACTGCGGCGATCCCTCGGGCCTCGGCATCGACGACCTCGGCCGCCCCGACTTCGGCGACCCGGTGGACGCCGAGCCGGACGACATCCCGGTGTTCTGGGCCTGCGGAGTGACCCCGCAGGCGGCCGTGATGGCCTCGCGCCCGCCGTTCGCCCTCACGCACGCCCCCGGGCAGATGTTCCTCACCGACGCCCGCGACGAGCACTACCCCGTGGCCTGACAGGAGACCCGACTCGCCATGATCTCCATCGACCTGAACGCCGACCTCGGCGAGGGCTTCGGCCGCTGGCGGCTCACCGACGACGAACGGCTGCTGTCGGTCGTCACCAGCGCCAACGTGGCGTGCGGCTTCCACGCCGGGGACGCGGCCACCATGCGCCGGGTGTGCGAACTGGCGGCCGAGCGCGGCGTCCGGATCGGCGCCCAGGTGTCCTACCGGGACCTGGCCGGGTTCGGGCGGCGCGCGATGGACGTGCCGCCCGCCGAGCTGGCGGCCGAAGTGGCCTACCAGATCGGCGCCCTGGAGGTCTTCGCCCGCGCGGCGGGCGCCCGCGTGGCCTACGTGAAACCGCACGGCGCGCTCTACAACCGGGTCGTGCACGACGAGGAGCAGGCCGGCGCGGTCGTCGACGGCGTGCTCCTCGCGGACGCCTCGCTGCCGGTGCTGGGCCTGCCCGGCTCGCGCCTGCTGGAACAGGCCGGGAAGGCCGGACTGCCGGTCGTCACGGAGGCGTTCGCGGACCGGGCGTACACCGACGCGGGCACGCTCGTGCCGCGCACCCTGGAGGGCGCCGTGGTCACCGACCCCGACACCGTCGTGGAACGGTCGCTCGGCCTGGCCCGCTCCGGCGAGGTCGTCTCCCACTCCGGGACGCGGATCGAGGTACGTGCGCGTTCCCTGTGCCTGCACGGCGACACCCCCGGCGCGGTGGAGCTGGCACGCCGGGTACGGCAGCGACTGGAGGCGTCGGGCGTCCGGGTGGAGGCCTTCGCATGAAGGTCCTGCCCGTCGGCGAGGACGCCCTGCTCGTCGAGGTCTGCTCGGGCGACGAGGCCCAGGCCCTGCACGCCGAGCTGCTGCGCCGCCGCGCGGAGGGCTCGCTGTCGGCCTGCGAGATCGTGCCCGCGGCCCGTACGGTCCTCCTCGACGGCCTCGACGCCCCCTCCCGGGTGGCCGCCGAACTGACCGCCGCCGAGTTGCCGCCCGCTCCGCCACGGGCGCGTGCCGTGGTCGAGATCCCGGTGCGCTACGACGGCCCGGACCTGGCCGACGTCGCCGCGCACTGGGGCGTGCCCGCACGGGAGGCCGCCCGGATCCACGCGCGGACGGAGTTCCGGGTCGCCTTCTGCGGCTTCGCCCCCGGCTTCGGCTACCTCACCGGCCTGCCGCCGCGCTACGACGTCCCGCGCCGGGCCACCCCGCGCACGGCCGTCCCGGCCGGTTCGGTGGCGCTGGCGGGCCCGTACACGGGCGTGTACCCGCGCTCGTCGCCGGGCGGCTGGCAGCTGATCGGCACGACGGACGCCGTCCTGTGGGACCACGCTCGCGTGCCGGCCGCCCTGCTGTCGCCGGGCACGCGTGTGCGGTTCGTCCCCGTCGAGCCGGTGGGGCACCCGTGACCGACCGCGCGCTCGCCGTCGTACGGGCCGGGGCCCTGACCACCGTGCAGGACCTGGGGCGCCCCGGGCACGCCCACCTCGGTGTGCCCCGCTCCGGGGCGCTGGACCGTCCGGCGGCGGACCTCGTCAACCGGCTGACGGGCAACCCGCCCGAGGCAGCCGTGCTGGAGACGACCGTCAACGGCTGTGCCGTACGCCCCCGTTCCACCGTCACCATGGCCGTGGCGGGCGCGCCCTGCCGGGTCACGGTGGACGGACGTCCCGTCGCCTGGGGCGCGCCGGTGCGCGTGCCCGCCGGGGCTCTGCTGGACGTCGGACCTGCGATGTCGGGCCTGCGCAGCTACGTGGGCGTCTGCGGGGGCATCGCCGTCGAGCCGGTGCTCGGCAGCCGCTCGACCGACCTGCTGTCGGGGCTGGGCCCGCCCCCTCTCACGGACGGCACGGTGCTGCCTCTGGGCCGGCCGACAGGCGTGCACGCGCGCGTGGACGTCGCCCCGCAGCCGGCGCCACCGGCCGAGCTGGTCCTGCGGGTGACACTCGGACCGCGCGACGGCTGGTTCACGCCGGAGGCCCTACGCACCTTCGTCTCGCGTCCCTACCGGGTGTCCCCGGCGAGCAACCGCATCGGGCTGCGCACGGAGGGGGCCGCCCTGGAGCGGGCCCGGCCCGGGGAGCTCCCCAGCGAGGGCATGGTGCTGGGCGCCGTCCAGGTGCCGCCCGACGGCAGGCCGGTGGTGTTCCTCGCCGACCACCCGACCACCGGCGGCTACCCGGTGATCGGGGTGGTCCGCGCCGCCGACCTCCCGGCCGCCGCCCAGGCGGTGCCGGGCACGCCGGTCCGCTTCGTGGCCGTACGGCGCCGCTGAACCGGCCGGACCGCGTCGGTCGCCGCCGGCCTGTCAGGCCGCGTCCGGCTGCTCCGCCACCGACAGGGCGGCCAGCGCGGCGGACACGGCCGCGGAGGCCCGTAGGTCGAGTCGGGCGCTCGTGCCCCGGGCGCGGTGCCGGAGCTCGTCGGCGGCGAGTGTCAGGAGCTGCGGCAGCAGGTCGGTGCACCGGCGGGCCACCCAGCCGGTGCCCGCCGTGGCCAGCCACCACAGGCTCGCCGACCTGGTCGGGACGGGGAACTCCGGCTCGGGCGAGGGCGCGGGCCCCGTCGCGAGGCCGTGTTCCTCGAGCAGCGCGTGGAAGCGCAGGGCCAGCTGCCGGTGCCCGCGCTCTCCGGGGTGCAGCCGGTCCGCGCTCCACAGGGCGCGGTCCGTGATCCAGTCGCCCTCGCACGCGTGCAGGTGCACAGCTCCGTACCGGTCGGACAGGGCGTGGACGACCGTGTTCACGGCGCGCTGCCGCCGCGCCAGCGGGTGGGCGAGTGCCCCCGGCAGCCCCAGCATCGTGCCCGGGTCGGGCAGGCAGGCGGTGAGCAGCACCGCACCCTGCTCGGTGAAGGCCCCGTACACCTGGTCGAGCCGGGCCGCCACGGCCTGGATGTCGAAGGTGCAGCGCAGGGTGTCGTTGACGCCGATGACGACGGACACGAGGTCGGGCCGCAGGGCCAGCCCGGCGGGCAGCTGCCGCTCCAGCACGTCACGCGTCTGCGCCCCGCTCACCGCGAGGTTGGTGAACCGGGCGTGGCCCTGGGGAAGCCCGGCGGGTCCCTCGCCCGGCCCGGCGGATCCCTCGCTGGGCCCGTCGGGTCGGTCGGCGAGCCCGTCGGGTCCGTCGGCGAGCCCCCCGCGCCCGGCGGGCCCCTCGCCGGGCCCCGCGGATCCCTCGGTGAGCCCGGCGGCGAGCAGCGCGGCCCAGCCGCGCCACGCCCCGTCGCCGACGGGATCACCCACCCCCTCGGTCAGCGAGTCGCCGAGGGCCACGAACCTCGGGGCTCCCTCCGTCCACGGGCGTCTCATGCCACGCCCCCGGGCACGTACGGACGCACCGGGACAGCGGCGTCGTGCGCGGCCAGGAAGGCGTCGACCGCCGCATCCCAGCCGAAGCACTCCGCACGCGCGCGTGCCCCCTCTCGCCGGTCTGCCTCCAGCCGTTCCAGCAGCAGGTCCACGGCGTCCGCGAAGGCCTCCCCGTGGTCCGCCGCGACGGCCCCGGCGGAGCCGATCACCTCCGGCAGCGCGGACGACGCGCTCGCCACCACGGGCGTGCCGCACGCCATGGCCTCCAGCGCGGCGAGCCCGAACGTCTCGGCGGGCCCCGGCGCAAGGGCCACGTCGGCGGACGCCTGGAGCGCGCCGAGCAGCCCGCGGTCGGAGACGTGCCCGAGGAAGGTGACCGGCAGGCCGCTCTCCCGCGCCCGCTGTTCGAGCCGGGCGCGCAACGGCCCGTCCCCGGCCACCACCAGCACCGCCCGGCGTCCCCGCCGCCGCAGCGCCTCCAGTGCGTCCAGCGCCGTGCCGGGCCGCTTCTCCACGGACAGCCGCGAGCACATCACCAGCAGCGTCTCGTCCCCGCGCGCGTGCCGCGCCCGCAGCTCCGGGTCGCGCAGCGCGGGGTGCCGCTGCACCAGGTCGACGCCCAGCGGGGCACGGACGACATTGCGCGCCCCGATCCGCACGAACTCCCGCTCGGCGAACTCGGTGGTGCACACCACGCGCGCGTACGTGTGTGCCGTACGGACGTTGAGGGCGTCCGCGGCACGCCGGGCGGCCCCCTCGGGCAGACCCCAGGTGCGCAGCACGCCGTCGGCGGTCTCGTGGGAGACCATCACGGCCGGGACCCGGGCGCGTCGCGCCCACTTGCCGGTCCACCTGAGGGTCGTGCGGTCGGACACCTCCAGCCGGTCCGGCGCGAGCTCCTCCAGGAGCCGGGCCACCCGCCGCCTGTCGGCGAGCACGCGGTAGCCGCCGGTGCCGGGCAGCAGCGGCCCGGGGAGGGTGATCACCCGCCCCTGGTCGGTCTCCCGGTCGGTCATCCGCTCGCCGGGGACCACGAGGACGGGCTCGTGCCCCGCCGCCTTGAAGCCCTTGCCGAGTTCGCGCAGGGCGGTGCGCAGACCGCCGGACGCGGGCGCGACGAAGTTGGCGAGCCGGATGATCCGCAGCGACTGGCGGCTGCTGTCACCCGAACGCGAGTCGCTCATGCCGCCACCGCCGTCCTGCGCCCGGCGAGCACGTTCGCGTAGTGCCCGATCAGCTGGTCCCCGACGGCCGCCCAGGTGCGGCCCTCCACGGTGGCGCGCCCCGCGGCGCCGAAGGCGGCCCGCAGCCCGGCGTCGGCGGCCAGGGCCCGCACCGCGTCCCGTACGGCGGTCGCGTCGTGCGGCGGCACCAGCAGGCCGGTGCGCCCCTGGGCGACCAGGTCCAGCGGCCCGCCCGCGGCGGGCGCGACGACGGGCAGGCCGCTGGCCATGGCCTCCTGCACCGTCTGGCAGAACGTCTCGAAGGGACCCGTGTGGACGAAGGCGTCCAGCGAGGCGAAGACCCGCGCCAGGTCGTCACCGGTACGGCGGCCGAGGAAGGCCGCGCCCGGCAGCGCCTGCTCCAGGCCGGGCCGGCTCGGGCCGTCGCCGACGACCACGACCCGGACGCCCTCCAGACCGCAGGCACCGGCGAGGAGTTCGACCTGCTTCTCGGGTGCGAGCCGGCCGACGTAGCCGACGATCAGCTCACCGTTCGGGGCGAGTTCGCGACGCAGGGCCTCGTCGCGGCGGTCGGGCCGGAAACGTTCGGTGTCGACGCCGCGCGGCCACAGTTCGACCCGTGGCACACCGTGCGTCTCCAGATCGCGCAGGGCCGCGCTGGACGGGGCGAGGGTGAGATCGGCGGCGCCGTGCACGGAGCGGATCCGTCGCCACGCGGCGGCTTCTCCGGCACCCATGTAGGTACGGGCGTATCCGGCCAGGTCGGTCTGGTAGACGGCGACGGCGGGGATGCCGAGGCGGGCGGCGGCTGCCATGCCGCGCACGCCGAGGACGAAGGGGCTGGCGAGGTGGACGACATCGGCACGGTGCTCGATGAGGGTGGCGGCCAGGCGGCGGCTGGGGAGGGCGACGCGGACCTGGGGATAGCCGGGGAGCGGGAGGGAGGGGACGTGGACGACGGGGCACGGCGCGTTGGCGTCGGGCTTGTTCCCGGGCGCGGGGGCCGGGGCGACGACGACGGGGACGTGACCGCGATCGACGAGGTGCCGGGCGGTCTGGAGCGCGCAGTGGGCCACGCCGTTCACGTCGGGGGGAAAGGATTCGGTCACGATGACGACACGCATACCGGTGTTGTCGCCGTGCCGGACGTGGCCGCGTCAACGTGGATCTTTCCGGACGAGGAACGTCCTATGAGCGTTCTGAGGCGCACCCGCGCAGGTCAGGCCGCGTCCATGCGCTCCTGACCCGCGAGTCACCCCTCGTTCACCCGGGCGGCCTGATTCCGCCCTGGCGTCCTTGCACAAAGGGAGTCACACGCTCACGGCACAAAGGGAGTCACACGCTCACGCGGAGGGGGTCACACAGCGGTCTCCTCGGGACCGATCCTGCTGCGCACGGCCGTCTGGACCTCGGCCTCCTCGGCCGGGTCGGCGGCGAGCCGGCGCAGTCGCTCGACGACACGGGCGTCTCCGGTCTCGGCGTGCCGGGCGGCGATCTCGCGCGTGGTCTCCTCGCAGTCCCACAGGCACTCGACGGCGAAGCCGGTGGCGAAGGAGGGGTCGGTGGCGGCGAGGGCCCGGGCGGCCCGGCCGCGCAGATGGGAGGAGGCGGTCTCGCGGTAGATGTGGCGGAGGACGGGTGCCGCGCAGGCGATGCCGAGCCGTCCGGCGCCGTCGACCAGGGTCCACAGGGTCGGTGCGTCGGGGCCGTCGCCCCGTACGGCTTCCCGTAGCGCCGCGAGGACCAGGTCGCGGTCCTGCGCCCCGCCCCGGCAGGCGAGGACACGCCCGGCGGCGGCGCCCAGCGCGTCCGGCCGCCGGGCCCAGCCGCGCGCCTGGTCCACGGCGGCGAGGGAGCGCATGCGTTCGAAGGCGTCGACGGCGGCGTCCACGACGACCGTCGAGCCGGTGGCCACGGCGCCCTCGATGAGGCCGAGGGCGTCGGGATCGTTGCCGTCGGCGAGGTAGCGCAGGGCCGTGCAACGGGCTCCGTCACCGCCGTCCTTCGCCGCCTGGACGATCTCGGCCCGGTCCTCGGGCCCCGCCACGGCGGTGAGGCAGCGGGCGGCCGGGACATGGAGTGCGGCACCCCGTTCGAGGCCTTGCTGGGCCCATTCGAAGACGGCCTGCACGCTCCACCCGGGGCGGGGGCCGGCCGGCCGCATCTGCCGCTGCCAGCGGTCGAAACAGCCCGTCTCGTGGGCGGCACGCACGCGGGCGGCGACGGATTCTCGGGGGTCCTCGGCCCACAGCCGCCACGGCCGGGGTTCGAAGGCGTCGCGGACGGCTGCGGCCAGCTCGGCGTCGCCCTCCGGGTCGGCCGGGAACCGTGCGAGGACGGGCGCGGCGAGGGCGCGCAGGCCCGCGTCGTCGTCCCTGAGGGCCAGTTCGTCGAGGGCCCAGGCCCAGTTGGAGCCGTGGGCGGCGTACCTGCGCAGCAGTTCGAGCGCGTCCCGCCTGCCGTAGGAGGCGAGGTGCCCGAGGACGGCGAGGGCGAGCCCGGTGCGCGACTCGTCGGTGTCGAGGACGTCCTCGGCGTCGAAGAGGTGGGCCTCGACCGCGTCCAGCTCGCCGTTCAGGTCGAGGAAGAGGCGGGCGTAGTAGAGGGAGCGGTTCTCCACCTGCCAGTCGTGGCGGGGATCGCGCAGCACGCAGTGGTTCAGCGCCGCGAGCGCCTCGGGGCGCGGGGCGGTGAGCGCGTGCAGCGTGCCGTCGCCGCGGCCCCGCTGGAGCAGGCCGAGCAGCGTACCGCTGGGCGCTATGACCGGATCGAACATGGGAAACAGCCTCACATCAAGCGTCGACGCAACCGGGGACGTGTACTACCTGGCCGCGCGACAACACGTCGGAGTGCCCGCCGTTTCCTGCTTGCTGTAGACCATCTTCCTCTGCCTCTCGTCGGTGGCCCTTGCGGACCGCTTCACGGCCCGCGCGGTGCGGCAACACCTGCCCAGCCATCACGTCCGTGAACCACGCCGTCATGATGACTCGGCACTTCCGTCTGCCGCGACCGAAATTTCGGCGGCCCCGTCCCGCCTCCCCCGTTTTCGTTGTCGTTCCAGGTCAGACCGGCTCGCTCAGTGCTCGCCGAACAGTTCGAGCAATTCCGTCCGGCCGAACATCCGGGCGGTGTCGACCGCCGAGGGGGTGCCGGCGGACGGGTCGGCGCCGCCCTCCAGGAGGGCCTTGATGACGTCCGTCTCGCCCTTGAAGGCCGCTCCCGCGAGCGGGGTCTGGCCTCGGTCGTTCACCCGGTCGGCCTCGGCTCCGCGGGCCAGCAGCGCGCG
Organism: Streptomyces sp. SID5464; assembly: GCF_009862985.1. Classification (NCBI taxonomy): domain Bacteria; kingdom Bacillati; phylum Actinomycetota; class Actinomycetes; order Kitasatosporales; family Streptomycetaceae; genus Streptomyces; species Streptomyces sp. SID5464. The sequence goes on from NZ_WWIQ01000050.1 coordinate 44,628, forward strand.
TACCGCCTCGGAGTGGCCGTGGTAGGCGGCGAGCATCACGAGCGAGTCACCGCGGTCGTTGGTGAGGTTGGCCGGAACACCCGCGTCGACGTACGCCACGAGCGCCTCGGTCTGTCCCCGCCGGGCCAGATCGAAGATCTTGGTCGCCAGCTCCACGACCTCGGGGTCGGGGGCTTCGGTCATCGGCCGGACCGCCTCTCACGTCACACATCACGTCGGGTGCGTACGCCTGCGAGCGGCGCAGCCGTACGAGTGAATCGCCAGGGTACTGGCTCGCGCGGCACATGACCCGATGTGCCCGAGGTAAAGATCACCACAGACCTCGCCGAACGCAACAGCCCCGCGCGACCGATCCGGGGGCAGCTCCACCAGCCAGGGGAAATAGTACGAATTTCACCCAGTTGCACCTTTTATCGTATGGATACATCCTGTGAGCCTGGAAGTACTCATGGTGACTGTCCCCGCGAACCAGGAGACCTCAAATGATCCTCTCCATCTCAGGCGTGGTCCTGCTCGGCATCGTCGTCTTCATCTTCTTCCGCAAGGACGGCCTGAAGGCGTCGCATGCGGTCGTGACGATGCTGTTCGGCTTCTATCTGGCGAGCACGGCCATCGCCCCGAGCATCAAGGCGGGCGGCGAGAGCCTGGCGAGCCTCCTCGGCGGAATCAAGTTCTGACGACGCCGCCCCGTACGCATCCCGCCCGTAGGCACTCTCTGGAGGCAGCAGTGGCCCGGCGCCCCCTCCCCCGCATTCTGAGCAACGGCAGCGCGCAGCTCGTCCGGAGCCGGGAGCTGGCCCGGACGGCGGCCGACACTGCCACGGACGTCCTCCACCCGGTGATCACGATCACGCGCGGTCTGCGCCGGCTGGCAGCGGCCGGGCGGCGCAGATGGACCGACACCCCCAAGGAGAGACGGGGGGCGCTGCTGTTCCTGGTGGCCTCCGTGCTCCTGGTCGTGGCGCTGCTGCCGTACGGACCGCTGCTCGCCGCCGTCACACTGATGGCGGCTGCGGCATGGCAGGGCCGGGACCGCACGCCGGCGGCTCCCGACGGACCCGACGAGTCGCAGACCGAGCGCCTCAAGGCGCTCTACGAGGCACTCGTGCCGTACTTCTCCTCCGCCGAGGACCCCGAGCCGCTGTACGCCCACGGCGGTGCGTGGGACAAGGCCTTCCCCACCTACGCGTTCGACGGCGGCGGCCGGATCTCGCACCTGGTGGTCCGCTACCCGGCGTACTTCACCGACGGCGAGGCCGAGGCCCGTGCCCGGATCGAGCACGTGCTCGCGGCCAAGTCGGGCCGTGGCCGCGAATACCACTTCACGTGGGACGAGGAGGGCAACCAGTTGACGGTCAGCGTGCTCCTGCCGCTGCCCGTGGACATCGCCGCCCAGCGTTTCGTCACCGCGCCCGGCGAGACGGTCCTCGGCTTCACCGACCCCACCGAGGTCCGGCGCACGCTCCCCCTCACCTGCGGCGAGCAGCAACGGGACGTGCCCCCGGTCGTCTGGCGCACGGGCCTGCGCTCGACCGAGCCCCATCTGCTCGCCCTGGGCCAGCCGGGCAGCGGCACCTCGACCCTGCTGCGGTCCATCGCCCTCCAGGCCCTCCAGCACGGTGACGTGGTGATCGTCGACGGCGGCGGCACCGGCGAGTACGCATGCCTGACCGGCCGGGACGGTGTCCTGGCCGTCGAGTGCGGGCTCACCGGGGCGCTGGCCAGCCTGGAGTGGGCCGCGCTCGAGACCGAGCGCCGCCTCATCGCCGCCAACCGCGCCCATCAGGCGGGCCACCCGCCGCCAGACGACACCAAGCGTCCCCTGTGGATCCTCCTGGACCGCCCGACGGCGTTCACCCACCTGGCCGCCGCCGACGACCGCAAGGACCCGCAGTCCCTTCTCCACGTCCCCCTGCGGCACGGCCGCCCGGCGAACGTGACGGTGGTCGTGGCCGACCAGCTCGACAGCGTCGACACCCTCACCGACGCCGTGCGGCAGCATACCCGCGCGCGCGTGGTCCTCGGCCCGGCGACGGCCGACCAGGTCGGGTCCGTCCTGGGCGCGCCCCCGCACACCACCCCCGTCGACCAGGTCCCCCCCGGGCGCGGCTACGCCCGCCTGGGCACGGGCCCGGTCCACCGCCTCCAGGTCCCGGCCACACCCAACCCCTACGACGACGCGACGTCCGACGCCCACCGCCAGGCGGTACTGGACCTCCTGCCGCCCCGCACGACACCGGCGGACGGGGAGACGGTGCCCGACCCGGATCCGGCGCAGGGTGAACCGGATCTGGTCGAGCCGGAGCCGGTGGAATCCGAGCCGGTGCCGGTACTGACGGAACCGGCGGAACGAAAGCCCGTCCCGGTGCTGACGAAAGCCACCAAGACGTCCTGAAGAGCGCGGTCGGTCGGCCGATCACCGCGGCCGCCGACCCGGCCTACGCCACGAACGTCCGCGGCGACTCACCGGCCCCCACACCCCCGTCCTCCACGATCCGCGCCGCCGCGGCCAGCCGCACAGCCGCCTCCTCGGCCACCGCACCCCCCACGGTGAACGGCAACCGCACATATCCCTCGAACGCCCCGTCCACCCCGAACCGCGGCCCGGACGGCACCCGCACGCCCACCCGCTCCCCCGCCTCAGCGAGCCGTGACCCGGACAGACCGCCCGTGCGCACCCACAGCGTCAGCCCGCCCCGAGGCACCTCGAACTCCCACCCGGGCAGCTCCCGCCGCACCGCCGCCACGATCTCGTCGCGGTTCTCCCGCGCCTGCTCCCGCCGCACCTGCACGGCCTGCTCCCAACCCCCCGTGCCGAACAGCCAGTTAACGGCCAGCTGCTCCAGCACCGGCGTGCCGAGATCCGCGTACGCACGCGCCGCGACCAGGCTGCGGATCACGTCCGGCGCGGCCCGCACCCACCCGATGCGCATCCCGGCCCAGAAGGCCTTGCTCGCCGACCCCACGGTGATCACCGTCGAACCGGCCGGATCGAAGGCACACACCGCCCGTGGCATCCGCACGTCCGGGTCGAGCCACAGCTCGCTCATCGTCTCGTCGGCGATCAGCACGGTCCCCGCGGACCTGGCCGCGTCGACCAGCCGCCGGCGCTGGTCCTCGTCGGCGAGCGCACCGGTCGGGTTGTGGAAGTCGGCGACGACGTAGGCGATCCGGGGCGCGGCGTCCCGCAGGACCTGCCGCCAGCGGTCCATGTCCCATCCGGAGAGCCCCTCGGCCATCGCGACGGGCACGAGCCGGGCCCCGGCCTCCCGCATCAGCTGAAGGATGTTGGCGTACGAGGGCGACTCGACGGCGATGCGCTCACCCCGCCCCGCGAACAGGTGGCAGATCGCGTCGATCGCGCCCATCGCCCCGGTCGTCACCATGATCTGCTCGGGCATGGTCGGTATCCCGCGCGCGGTGTAGCGCTCGGCGATCATCGACCGCAGCGCGGGCAGCCCGGCGGGATAGTCGCCGTGCGTGTGCGCGTACGGCGGCAGTTCCTCCAGCGCGCCCTGCACGGCCCGGGTCAGCCACGGCTCGGGGGCCGGAAGCGCCGCACAGCCGAGGTCGATCATCGAGCCGAGGGCCTCCGGCGGCAAGGGTTCCAGCCCGCGCGCGGGCAGCGGGTTCCCGGCCGGTACGGCGGTCCAACTGCCCGCGCCGCGCCGGGACTCCAGGAACCCCTCGCTGCGCAGGGCCTCGTACGCGGCGGCGACCGTCGTACGGCTGACGGACAGGGACAGGGCGAGTTCCCGCTCGGCGGGCAGCCGGGCGGCCACCGGGACACGCCCTTCGAGCACCAGCAGGCGGACGCCGTCGGCGAGCGCGCGGTAGGCGGGCGGCCGGCGCGTGCCGGGCCCCGCCGGGCGGTCCTGCTGGGAGTTGAGCAGCCGCGCGAGCTGTGCCGCACCCACGGCCGAGGTCCACTGCGCCATGAGAATCAGTCCACCTTCCCCGGATTGGCCATGGATGGCCTCTCGATCCAAGCCACAGGGTGTCATGCATCAGTCCACTAACCAACAGGGGGGCACATCATGTCCACGCAGCGGCGGCTCGCTCGGCGACTGACGCAGCTTTACGTCGGTCTCGCGCTGTACGGAGCGAGTTCGGCGCTCCTCGTCCGGTCGGGGCTCGGGCTGGAGCCGTGGAACGTGCTGCACCAGGGGCTCGCCGAGCGGACCGGTCTGTCGATCGGCGTCGTGCTGACCATCGTGGGCGCCGCGGTGCTGCTCGCGTGGATCCCACTGCGCCAGCGGCCGGGCCTGGGCACGATCTCCAACGTGCTGGTCATCGGCATGGCGATGGACGCGACGCTGGCCCTGGTGCCCGACGCCCACGGCTGGGTGCCCCGCGTGAGCCTGATGGTGGCGGGGATCGTCCTGAACGGCGCGGCGACCGGCCTGTACATCGCGGCCCGCTTCGGGCCGGGCCCGCGCGACGGTCTGATGACGGGGCTCCACCAGCTCACGGGCGTCTCGATCCGCCTGGTGCGCACGGGCATCGAGCTCACGGTCGTGGCGACCGGCTTCGCACTGGGCGGCACCGTCGGGATCGGCACCCTCCTGTACGCGGTGGCGATCGGCCCGCTCGCCCAGCTGTTCCTGCGCGTGTTCGCCGTCCCCGCGGCATCCGGCGGCAGCGCGGTCGTTGCCACGGGGCAACCCCGAGGAGCGATACTGCGTCCGTGACCTCGCGGATACGCCATCCCTACCTCGACCATCCCGGCCCGATCGCCTTCGCCCACCGGGGCGGGGCCGCGGACGGCCTGGAGAACACCGTGCGGCAGTTCCGGTGTGCCGTCGAGGCGGGCTACCGCTACATCGAGACCGACGTCCACGCCACCCGGGACGGCAAGCTCGTCGCCTTCCACGACGCGACCCTGGACCGGGTGACGAACGGCGCGGGCCGGATCGCCGACCTGCCCTGGCAGGAGGTGCGCCACGCGCGCGTGGCCGGGGAGGAACCGGTGCCGCTCTTCGAGGAACTGCTGGAGACCTTCCCGGACGTGCGCTGGAACGTCGACGTCAAGGCGGAGGCCGCCCTGCTGCCCTTCCTCGACCTGGTCGGCCGGACGCACTCCTGGGACCGGATCTGCCTCGGCTCGTTCTCCGAGGCCCGCGTGGTGCGTGCCCAGCGGCTGGCCGGCCCGCGCCTGGCCACCTCGTACGGCACCCGGGGAGTGCTCAATCTGCGGCTGCGCTCCTGGGGGCTGCCGGCGGCGGTGCGCCGCTCGGCGGTCGCCGCCCAGGTGCCCGAGATCCAGTCCGGCATCCAGGTCGTGGACCACCGCTTCCTGCACGCCGCCCACGCGCGCGGGCTCCAGGTGCACGTGTGGACCGTCAACGACCCGGAGAGCATGCACCGGCTTCTGGACCTCGGCGTGGATGGCATCATGACCGATCACATCGACACGTTGCGCAAGGTCATGGAGGACCGCGGCGTCTGGGTCTGACACCCCGGCCGGTCGCCCCTGCGCGTTCACGGGGAAGCGAGGACACGGGTGGGCACCGACACCGCGCGTCCGGAGGCGGCCGACGGGGCTGCGGGGCTGCGGCGCGAGCAGCGCGGCTGGTACTTCTACGACTGGGCCTGCTCCGTCTACTCGACGAGCGTGCTCACCGTGTTCCTGGGCCCCTATCTGACGTCGGTCGCCGAGTCGGCGGCCGACGCCGACGGGTACGTCCACCCCCTCGGGATCCCGGTGCGCGCCGGGTCCTTCTTCGCGTACTCGGTGTCCCTGTCGGTGATCGTGGCCGTGCTGGCGATGCCCCTGGTGGGCGCCGCCGCCGACCGCACCGGCCGCAAGAAGCCCCTCCTCGCGGCCGCCGCCTACCTGGGAGCCACGGCCACGACGGCCATGTTCTTCCTGGACGGCGACCGCTACCTGCTCGGCGGGGCGCTGCTGATCGTCGCGAACGCCGCGCAGTCCGTGGCGATGATGCTCTACAACTCCTACCTGCCGCAGATCGCCCCGCCCGAGCAGCGGGACGCGGTCTCCTCCCGAGGCTGGGCCTTCGGCTACGCGGCGGGCTCGCTGGTCCTCGTCGCCAACCTGGTCCTCTACACCGGGCACGACAGCTTCGGTGTCTCCGAGAGCACGGCGGTCCGCATCTGCCTGGCATCGGCGGGCCTGTGGTGGGGCGCGTTCGCCCTCATCCCGCTGACACGGCTCCGTGATCGCAGGTCCGGCGCGCGGGAGGCGGCGCTTCCCGGGTTCCGGCAGCTCGCGGCGACCGTCCGCGACATGCGCCGCCACCCGCTGACGCTCGCCTTCCTGCTCGCGTACCTCGTCTACAACGACGGCATCCAGACGGTGATCTCCCAGGCCTCCGTCTACGGCTCCGAGGAACTCGGCCTCGGGCAGTCCACCCTGATCGGCGCAGTCCTGCTCGTGCAGGTCCTGGCGGTGGCGGGCGCGCTGACGATGGGCCGGCTGGCCCGGACCTACGGGGCCAAGCGCACGATCCTGGGCTCGCTGGTGGCGTGGACGGTGACACTGGCCGCCGGGTTCTTCCTGCCGGCCGGGGCGCCGGTGTGGTTCTTCGTCCTGGCCGCCGGCATCGGTCTGGTCCTCGGCGGCAGCCAGGCGCTGTCCAGGTCCTTGTTCTCCCATCTCGTCCCGTCCGGCAGGGAGGCCGAATACTTCTCCGCGTACGAGATGAGCGACCGCGGAATGAGCTGGCTCGGGCCGCTGCTGTTCGGGCTCACGTATCAGCTGACCGGGAGCTACCGGGACGCGATCATCTCGCTCGTGGGCTTCTTCGTCATCGGGTTCGCCCTGCTCGCGCGGGTTCCGGTGCGGCGTGCGATCGAAGAAGCGGGGAATCCGGTTCCTGACAGGATTTAGCACTCGGCGTGAAAGGGCTGTAGTGTACGCGTTTGGCCTGCCAGGCGTACCGTTACTGCGCGTCAAAGATGCCGAAACGCTGGGTTACATCTGCTAGCAGATGTGACAAACCGGGCGCTGGTGGGTACAACAAGGGCGGCTACGACGGCGACGCATGACCCGGAACGGGACTCGGAACGGGAATCTTTACCGCCGACCGGACGTTGACCGGATGACGACGACAGCGACACCTGTCCTGTGGGCGACAAGCCCGGGAGGCACGATTCATGAGTGAGCGAGCTCTTCGCGGCACGCGCCTCGTGGTGACCAGCTACGAGACGGACCGCGGCATCGACCTGGCCCCGCGCCAGGCCGTGGAGTACGCATGCGAGAAGGGGCACCGGTTTGAGATGCCCTTCTCGGTCGAGGCGGAGATCCCGCCGGAGTGGGAGTGCAAGGTCTGCGGGGCCCAGGCACTCCTCGTGGACGGCGATGGCCCGGAAGAGAAGAAGGCCAAGCCCGCGCGTACGCATTGGGACATGCTGATGGAGCGGCGCACCCGTGAGGAACTCGAAGAGGTCCTCGAGGAGCGCCTGGCGGTTCTGCGCTCCGGGGCGATGAACATCGCGATTCATCCCCGAGACAGCCGCAAGTCGGCGTAAGTCCCTCCGGGGCCTGGCCGAAAGTTACAGCGCGTCAAGACCGCCGCGGGCGCCGTACGTGAAGTACGGCGCTCGCGGTTTTTGTCATGCGCTCCTGCGGCTACGGCCGCTGGCTCCCGCCTTGGGGGCCCGGGGCCGGCATCGCCGCCGGCGCCCGGACGCCGGGGCGCTCAGTGCGTCAGCGGGGGGCGCGGTCCCTGCGGCGCGTCGCCCCGGTCGTCACGGATGACCTCGCCCTGGACGACCTTGCCGTCGGGGCGGTGCATACGGGCCTGCTGGAAGGCGCCGCCCAGGGTGCCCGGGCCGGCCTCGCGGAGCTTGCGCTCGAAGGTGCGCTCCGCGGTGCGGCTCACCGCCTTCTGGACCGGAGGCAGCAGCAGGAGCAGGCCCGCCGCGTCCGACACCAGACCGGGGATCATCAGCAGCAGCCCGCCCAGCATCATCAGGCCGTTGCCCTCGCTGTTCGGCCGGGCCGCCGCGGGCATCACGCCGCTCTGCTGCCGTTGCAGCGTCTCGGAGAGGTTGCGGAAGGCCCGCCTGCCGGCCCGCTTGATGACGACCGAGCCGAGGATGAAGCCCGCCACCAGGACGAGGAACACCACCAGCCCGCTCGACGCCCCCGCGACCACCGTGAGCAGCCAGATCTCCAGGACGAGCCATGCGGCGAGCCCCAACGGCAGGAACGTACGCAGCCGTGAGCGCCGGGGCCGGGCGGGATTAGCGGGGGTCTGAGCGCCAGTCGTCATGTCTCCAGTGTGCCTGGGCCCGGCTCAGCGCGGGATAAGGCCCCGATCAGGTGTTTCTGTGAGCGGCCGGCGAGGGATGAGACGGGCCGGCTACGGCTTCGACGGCTTGCCGCCGCGGCCCGTGACCTTGCCGACCCGCTCCCCCACACCCCACGCCGTGACCCGCCACAGCGCCTCGACGAGGATGTCGCGGCTCATCTTGGAGTCGCCGAGCTCACGCTCGACGAAGGTGATGGGCACCTCCACGACGTGGTACCCGGCCTTGACCGCGCGGCGGGCGAGGTCGACCTGGAAGCAGTAGCCCTGGGAGGCGACCTGGTCCAGGCCGAGGCCCTCCAGGGTCTCGCGCCGGAAGGCACGGTAGCCGCCGGTGATGTCGCGCAGGGGCAGGTCGAGCGCCAGCCGGGAGTAGAGGCTGCCGCCCCTGGAGATCACCTCTCGGGACTTCGGCCAGTTCACCACTCGGCCGCCGGGCACCCAGCGCGAGCCGAGCACCAGGTCGGCGCTCTTCAGGGCGGTGAGCAGACGGGGCAGCTCCTCGGGCTGGTGGGAGCCGTCGGCGTCCATCTCGACCAGCACGCCGTAGTCGCGCTCCAGGCCCCAGCGGAAGCCCGCGAGGTAGGCGGCGCCCAGCCCCTCCTTGCCCTTGCGGTGCAGCACATGGACGTGGTCGTCGTCGACGGTCAGCTCGTCGGCCAGCTTGCCCGTGCCGTCCGGGCTGTTGTCGTCGGCCACGAGTACGTGCGCCTCGGGGACGGCTTCGCGCACCCGGCCGACGATGCTCTTGATGTTCTCCGCCTCGTTGTAGGTCGGGATGATCACCAAGGCCGTGCCGAGCGGGCCGAACTTCCTCCCCTGGGCTCCCGCCACGAGGGTCCCGTCGCCGTCGTTCACTGATGCCCCTTCATGTCCGTACGCAGGGGTCCACCATAGTGCGCCCGGCCTGCGATGACGTGACAGGACGTTCGAATGGTGGTGTCGAATCCGCAAGACGCGGGTAAGAATGCGCCTTCGGGCGCGAGCGTACGGCGGATGGGGGCCCGGCGCCCTTCGGGCCGACCTGGGACCCGCTGGCTGCGGATCGACCGAAAGCCGTTGTCTACTGAGCACCGGGCCCCACCCGGGGTCGCACCTCCCCGACCGGCCGGAACGCTGCCTCGGCGCCGCGCCGGCCTGAGCCTGGCTCCCAGTGGCGGTGCCCCGGTGCGGCACACCGTCCCTGACCCGGCGGCGCTGCGGCGAGTGCGCGGACGTTCCCCGGTCGGGCGTCCGGTGGTGGACTCGGCCGAACCTACCGGCCTCCTGCGGCCGCCTGTCAACAGCCGTTTGACCTGGGCGTTTTATGACAAAGCCCTGGTCAGTGCGGAGGATGCGCAGGTCGCGCGCAAGGGGCGCGGCGCACGATCGCGTGCGCGCCACCCCCGTAGATCACTCGCCCGGCCGTACGAAGACCGTGTGTCCGCCCACCACGGTGCGCAGGCAGACGGGCAGGTCGCGGCCCGGGGTCAGGTCGGGCAGTCCCGGGGTGCCGGAGCGCGGATCGGTCGACCAGCGGGCGACCCGGTCGTCCGGGGCCTGGACCACGAGTTCGGCGGTCCGCCACACCGCGTAGTCGGCGGGCGCGCCCGGCGCCAGGACGCCCGCGTCGTCCCGTCCGACGGCCCGCCAGCCGCCGCGCGTGTGCGCCGTGAACGCGGCGCGCACGGAGATGCGGTGCTCCGGCGTGCGGTGGAAGGCGGCGGCTCGCACGGTGCCCCACGGATCGAGGGGCGTGACCGGGCTGTCGGAGCCGAAGGCGAGCGGCACACCGGCGCGCAGCAGCGCCGCGTAGGGGTTCAGCGTACGGGCCCGCTCGACCCCCAGCCGCTGGGCGTACATACCGTCCTCGCCACCCCACAGGGCGTCGAAGGCGGGCTGGACGGAGGCGGTGAGACCGAGTTCGGCGAAGGCCGCGACGGTCTCGGGCGTGAGCATCTCGGCGTGCTCGATCCGGTGGCGGGCGGCCCGGATGCGGGCGAGACCGAGCTTCTCCGCGGCGGCCCGCACCCCCTCGACCACCGAGTCCACCGCGGCGTCGCCGATGGCGTGGAAGCCGGCCTGGAGGCCCGCCTCGGTACAGGCCACGACGTGGGCGGCGACGGTGGCGGTGTCCAGATAGGCCCGGCCCGTGTGGTCGGCGTCGGCGTACGGCTGGTGCACGCAGGCCGTGTGCGAGCCGAAGGAGCCGTCGACGAACAGGTCGCCCGCGGCGCCGGCCGCGCCCAGTTCCCGGGCCTTGGCCACGTCCTCCTCGGCCCAGTAGCCGACGACACGCGGACCGGGCTCCTCGGCGGCGAGGCGCAGCAGGTCGGTGAGGTCGTCGGCGGAGGAGATCTTCGGGCCGCCGCACTCGTGGATCGTGCCGATGCCGAGCGAGACGGCGTGCGCGAGGGCGGCGCGCTGGGCGTCGGTCCGCTGCTGAGGCGTCACGGCCGCGAACGCGGCGGCGCGGGCGGCGTGGTGGGCATCGGCGGTGAGCGGCCCGTCCTCGCGGGGGGCGCCGGGGACCATGTCGAGCAGGGCCGTGGTGACCACCGCCGAGTGGACGTCGATCCGGCTGAGGTAGAGGGGCCGGTGGCCGGTGGCCTCGTCGAGTTCGGCACGCGTCGGGGGCCGGCCGTCGGGCCAGCGGGCGGTGTCCCAGCCGTGCCCGAGCAGCACTCGGTCGTGCGGCCGGGCGGCGGCGAAGTCCCGTACGAGGGCCAGTGCGGCCTCGCGGGAGGGGGCGGCGGACAGGTCGAGGCCGGTGAGCGCGAGGCCGGTGGCGGTGGTGTGCACATGGGCGTCGGTGAACGCCGGAGTGACCAGCGCACCGTCCAGGTCGATCACCTCGTCGACCCCGTCCGCGAAGGCGTCGGCGGCTCCCTCCGAACCGACCCAGGCGACCTGCCCCCGCTCCACGACCATCGCGGTCGCGAACGGATCGGCGGGGCTGTGAACCTCTCCGCGACGGAGCAGGACGGTCTTGGGCGGGGCACTGGACTCACTCATGAGGACCAGTCTCGCGCCTCACCCCGACCACTCTGAACAGGGGTGAGGCACAACGGCCGAAAAGGGAGCCCCGGCGATCAGATCCGCGGCGGCCGCGCCTCGTACGGCGTCGACAGCACCACCGTCGTCCGTGTGGACACGCCCGCCAACGAGCGCACTCGCGCCAGCAGTTCCTCCAGTTCGTGCGGCGTCGCGACGCGCACCTTGAGGATGTAGTTCTCGTCGCCGGCGACGCTGTGGCACGCCTCGATCTCGGGCACGTCCGCGAGGCGGTCCGCGATGTCGTCGGGCGCACTGGGGTCGAAGGGCTTGACCGAGATGAACGCGGTCATGGGCAGACCGACGGCCTCCGGGTCGACGACCGCGGCATAGCCGCGGATGACGCCACGCTGTTCCAGCCGGCGCACCCGCTGGTGCACGGCCGACGTGGACAGGCCCGTGGCCTTGCCCAGGTCGGTGTAGCTCATCCGCCCGTCCTTGACGAGCAGCTGCACGATCTGTCGGTCCAGCTCCTCCATGGCGCAAGAACCTACAGTGCCGTTGATCTCCTCGGATACCTGAGCGGCCCGGGCCATGGCCGGTTCGTGATCTGGCCGGCGTCGGCCGTCAGCCGTCCGGGGGACAAACCCACCGCGGTGGGCACCTGCGCGCGGCATGTGACGAACGCCACAGGGCTCGAACAGTCTCCGTAATGTTCTCGTGATTACCGCCCAGGGGGGACGGGAAGTGCTTGCTGTGGTCGAGGCCGCAGTGCCTGATACGGCCCAGCCCGAGGGGGAGAACCCAATGCAGAGTCTTAAGCGCCCTGGTCGCACCGCACCCAAGCGGCAGCAGCTCGTCGTCGAGCCCGAGCCGGAGGGCGTCGAACCCGACACCTTCGACGACGAACTCGACGCCTACGACACGTTCGAGATGTACCGGGTCGTCTGCCCGGACTGCGCACAACCCATCGCCCTCCTGGCGGACGAGGAGGTCCTGCCGGAGCACGCGCTGTGCGCCTCGCCGTGGAACCCGTTCGGACTCACGGTCTGTGCCGGAACCGGCCGCAGGGCCACGGAGGCCCGGCCCGCTGACGAGTCCGTCGACCCTCAGGAGCAGGACACCGCTCTGCTGTTGACGCTCCCTCAGGGACTCGACTGGCGAACCCAGCCCTTCTCGCACGTCGGCGGCCCGGGCTCACGCCCCATCAGGGTTCCCGTCATGCGCCGCCAAGCGGCCTGAGCGCGGACCCTCTTCGCCCGCTCGCTCCATCCCCGTGACTGCCCCGCACCACGGCTCTCAGTCCGCCGTGGTGCGGGATCAGTGCGTCGGGATCCCTGAACGCACGCCCGATTCCGCCCTGGGGTGACCTGTCCGGCCTCTGTCCCGTTGCCCTGGTATGACCCCCATCTCCTCAGCGACCGGGCGTCAACGCCTCCTGTTCGTCCCGCCACCCGCAGAATCGGTTCGGCCGACCGCGCCGCGCTATCAGGACCCGCCGATCTACCGTGACCTGATGCGGGCCTGGGCCGAGCGCGGCCGCACCCTCCCGGGCCGGCACGACCCGGAGTGGATGCGGCTCTCGGCGCCCTGGCGGGGCCTCGACCAGTTCAGCGTCCCTCTGGACCCACGAGATGGCGGGCGATGACCATCCGCTGGATCTGGTTGGTGCCCTCGACGATCTGGAGCACCTTCGCCTCACGCATGTAGCGCTCGGCCGGGAAGTCCGCGGTGTAGCCGTAGCCGCCGAGGATCTGCACGGCGTCGGTGGTGACCCGCATCGCCGTGTCGGTGCAGTGCAGCTTGGCCATGGCCGCCTGCCGGGCGAACGGCCGGCCCGCGTCCCGCAGTCGCGCCGCCGCCAGGTAGAGCGCCCGGCCCGCCTCGATCTGCGTCGCCATGTCGGCGAGCATGAAGCGCAGCCCCTGGAAGTCGGCGATCGGCTTGCCGAACTGACGCCTCTCCGTCGCATACGAAAGCGCCTCGTCGAGCGCCGCCTGCGCCAAGCCGATCGCGCACGCCGCGATGCCGAGCCGCCCGGACTCGAGCGCGGTCAGGGCGATCGCGAGACCCTGCCCCTCCTCGCCGATGCGCCGGTCGTCAAGGACGCGTACGCCGTCGAAGTGGACCTGAGCGGTGGGCGAGCCCTTCATGCCCATCTTCTTCTCGGGCGGCGCGGCGCTCAGCCCCGGCGCGTCGCCGGGTACCAGGAACGCGGTGATCCCGCGCGGACCCTCCTCGCCGGTGCGCGCCATGACCGTGTAGAAGTCGGCGATCCCGCCGTGCGTGATCCAGGCCTTGGTGCCGGTGATCACCCATGCGTCGCCGTCGCGCACCGCCTTGGTGCGCAGGGCGGCCGCGTCCGAGCCGGAGTGCGGCTCGGAGAGGCAGTAGGCACCGAGCATGCCGCCGCCGAGCATCGCGGGCAGGTGCTCGACCTGCTGCTCCTTGGTGCCGTAGGCGGCGAGCGCGTAGGAGGCCAGGGAGTGCACGCTGACGCCGAGTCCGACCGTGAGGCGGGCCGCGGCGAGTTCTTCGAGGACCTGGAGGTAGACCTCGTAGGGCTGGTCGCCACCCCCGTGCTCCGAGTCGTACGGCAGGCCGAGCAGGCCGGAGCGCGAGAGCAGGGTGAACAGCTCGCGCGGGAAGCGGCCGGCGTCCTCCTCCTCGGCCGCCCTGGGGACGATCTCCTGCTGCGCGATGTCGCGGACGAGCGAGATCAGGTCCCGGGCCTCCTCCGTGGGCAGTTGCCGGTCCACCGGCTGCGGGGCGCGGTCGGGCATGGCGACGCTCTCCTCCCTGTCGGGCACTGGCGGACGGGCCCATGGGTGGGGGCGGCGCCGCCGGGTCGTTCTGGTGCCTGGCCGATGCTTGCAGTCCCGGGTCTCGGAAGCTGCTGACCAGCGGCTCTGCGCTGTGAGTATGCCCGATCGGAGGCATCTCGTCACCAGTTAACGACCGCTCACTTCAAGAAATACCCGAGTGCTCCCCGACGGGCGAAATTGGTCCGCACCATTGACCGAACTGGTCTAGTCCTCCTACTGTTTCGCTCCACCGATTCACCGCGTTCATGCCAAACGGCACGCGTTCCCTCTCCCCACGAGGAGACACCGGATGCACACCCCCCACCACTCCCGCTTCCGGGCCATCGTGTCCGCGGCCTGCTGCGCCGTCCTCGGCGCCGGTCTGCTGGCCGGCGCGGGCGCCTCCGCCAACGCGGCGACCTCGGCTCAGGAGGCCGCCGCCGGTACGAAGGCCGCTCCCGGCGCGACGGCCGCCGGCTCCAAGGTCATCGGGTACTTCACCGAATGGGGCACCTACGACCGCAAGTACTACGTCAAGAACATCGAGACGTCCGGCTCGGCGGCCAGGCTCACGCACATCAACTACGCCTTCGGCAACGTCACCGGCGGCAAGTGCACGATGGGCGACGCCTACGCCGCCACCGACCGGGCCTACACCGCCGCCGAGTCCGTCGACGGCGAGGCGGACACCTGGGACCAGCCGCTGCGCGGCACCTTCAACCAGTTGCGCCAGCTCAAGCAGAAGCACCCGAACCTCAAGGTCCTGTGGTCATTCGGCGGCTGGACCTGGTCGGGCGGCTTCGGCGAGGCCGCGAAGAACCCCGCCGCCTTCGCCCAGTCCTGCTACGACCTGGTCGAGAACTCCAAGTGGGCCGACGTCTTCGACGGCGTCGACATCGACTGGGAGTACCCGAACGCCTGCGGCGCCACCTGCGACACCAGCGGCAAGGCGGCCTTCCGGAACCTGATGCAGGCGCTGCGCGCCAAGTTCGGCTCGAAGAACCTCGTCACCGCGGCGATCACCGCCGACGCCACCCCGGGCGGCAAGATCGACGCGGCGGACTACGCGGGCGCCGCCCAGTACGTCGACTGGTACAACCCGATGACGTACGACTACTTCGGCGCCTGGGACGCCGTCGGCCCGACGGCCCCGCACTCCCCGCTGACCTCGTACTCCGGCATCCCGAAGGCGGACAACCACGCCTCGGCGACCATCGCGAAGCTGAAGGGCCTCGGCATCCCCGCCTCGAAGCTGCTGCTCGGCATCGGCTTCTACGGCCGCGGCTGGACCGGCGTCACCCGGTCGGCGCCGGGCGGCACGGCGACCGGCCCGGCCGCGGGCACGTACGAGCAGGGCATCGACGACTACAAGGTGCTCAGGACCAAGTGCCCGGCGACGGGGACGGTGGCCGGCACGGCGTACGCCAAGTGCGGGAACAACTGGTGGAGTTACGACACCCCGGCGACCATCGCGACCAAGATGAACTACAAGAACCAGCAGGGGCTGGGCGGCACGTTCTTCTGGGAGCTGAGCGGCGACACGGCGAACGGTGAGCTGATCAAGGCCATCAAGTAGGCCTGGGCGAGCCGGGGGCGGAGGGACCGTGACGGATCCCTCCGCCCCCGCTCACGCGCCCTGGCGGGCGGCCTCCGGAGCCGGGTAGGCGGGGTCGAGGTCCTCGATCGCGCGCAGGGCTCCGCCGAGGCCCTTCACCAGCAGCTCGCACATGGTCCGGCGGGGCAGTTCCGGGCGGTCGATCCATTCGAGCGTGGCGCCCTCGACGCCGCACACCCAGGCGAGCAGGCCCATGCGCGCCAGCGGGGTGACGTCGGCGCGGCCGTACGCCCCCTCGGCGATGGTGGCGACGATGGCCTCGCGCACGCCGTCACGGATGGCGTGCACCTCGGTGTCGAAGCCGACGCCGCCGCTGACGATGGTGCGGTAGGCGGCCTGGTTGTGCTCGGCGTAGCGCAGATAACTGTCGACGGTGCGCTGGACGCGGTCGACCGGGGGCAGTTCGTGTCCGCTCGCCGCCAGGGTGACCAGGTCGGTGACGGAGTCCTGGATGATGGCCAGGTAGTACCCGCGCTTGGACTGGAAGTAGTAGTAGATCAGCCCCTTGGCGACGTGCGCCTGCCGGGCGATGTCGTCCATGGACAGGGCGTCGTAGGACGTGTCGGCGAACAACCTCCGCCCGATTGCGATGAGTTCGGCACGGCGCGCCAGGGAGCGCTCGGTACCGCGGGCTCTGGGACGCGCGGCAGGCTGTGGACTGATATTCAATTTCGACCCTGGTTCCAACGGGCGGCGAGGCGGGACATCCGCAGTATGGCAGGCCGGAAAGCAGGGTCGTGGATCAGGTCACAGCACCTCGTGTCGGGTCACAGCAGCCCGAGCTGGGTCACGAGCATCGCGACCACCACGACGAGGGTCCAGCCCACGACATGCTCGACGATCTTCGGGCCGTCGTCCTGAGGACCGCCGGTGCGGACGCCGGCTGCGGTGGCTGAATGCGCGGTCATGGCTTCTCGCAGGTTCGGTGGTGCGGACGGACCTCTCCCGAGGTTCTCTCCACCTTGCCACCGGGAGCGGCATGTGCGGCCGAGAGCTTGCTCACACGCGCACACCCACGGCCGTCAGCGCCTTGCGCTGGGCTGCACTCGGGTGGGCCGGGAAGTACAGGTAGCAGACGCCGCCGGTGCCGGAGACGACCTTGCCGGAGGCGTTGTACCGCTTGGTCCGCAGCCAGATGTTCTCCCACTCCCGCCGCCGGTAGACGCGCCGCACGGCCTCGTTGGTCTCCGAGAAGGGATCGTTGGCGATCACGTCGCCGTCGGCCGTGAAGCCGATGACGGTCATCAGGTGCCCGGCGGTGCCGTACCCGGCGCCGGTCAGCTCCTCCTTCAGGAAGGACTGGGAGGTGATGGCCGGGATGCCCGCCGCGATCAGCGTCTCCAGGTCGGTGAGCGAGCCGAGCCGGGTGACCACGGCCTGGAGGTCCTTGAACGTGGCCGCGTAGGCGGCGTTGAACGGCCAGTTGCCGCAGCCGGCGTACTGGTAGTCGTAGGTGAAGCGGGCCGCGTGGCACACCTGCGGATCGGCGTACGACGGATCCACCCAGGCCAGTTGCTCCCGGGTGAGCCGGCCGCCCCAGTACTCGATGATCATCTGGGAGGACGTCGGGCTGCACCAGGCCTCGCCGCCGTTGTCGTACTCGGGGTACTGGCCCTTGTGGATCTCCTGCGAGTAGCGCGGGACGGCCAGTTCCCCGGCGAGGCCGGGCACGGACGCCGGGACGGTGAACCGGTCGGGTACGTCGGAGCCCATCGCGCCGAGCCGCCACACGGTGGGCGTGGCCTTGGTGCCGGGCTTGCGGTAGAGGGTCAGGCGCAACCGGTAGGAGGCCAGGCGCAGGCCCGTCGAGGGGTCGTCGATCGCCAGGGTGTCGGTCCAGACCGTGCTCTTGCCGTCGCTCTGGTCGTCGACCGAGGTGCGCCGGATGTCCTGGTCGCCCGACGCCCAGCGGCCCATGACGTACCAGGGGGTGCTGGTGCCGTCGGTGTAGGTGGCCTTGATCTCCGCCTGGATCCAGGTGCCGGCCGGGGTGTCCGCGTTCCAGGAGACGATCGCCTCCGTCGCGGGGACGGCGAGCCGGTGGGCCGGGGACGTCCAGGTGCCGTACTCCCAGCGGGCGGTGGTGCCGGTGTGCGGGTCCGTGTAGCCGGTGGTGCCGGCGGGCCTCGCCATCACCACGCCCGGGCGGGCGCCCGCGACGGCACGGGTGCCCCGGGCGGTGCCGCCACGCCAGTCGCCGTACGACGTCCAGGCCCGGTTGTCCACCGTCCGGACCGGGACCTCGCGGGTGGGCTCTGCGGTGTCGGTCGTCATGGGCTCCTCGGTGTCGGCGGCCGCCGGACCCGTGCCCGCCGCGACGGCGGCGGTGACCGCGGCGGCCAGGACGGTTCTGCGGGACGGCTGTTCGGCTCTGCGCATGGTGGGGACCCCCGGAAGTCGGAGTCGGACAGGGGCGGGGCAGGTCCGTTGCACGGTCGGTCGCACACATGTGGACCCCACACAGGAGCAGCACACATGTATGCGCCACATAGCAGCACAGCGCGCCTGGTCCCGCCAGCACTTCGGCCCGCGCCACGCCCACCAATATTGGCGTCGACCACTGGCACGCGCCGAGGACACCGTCGTTAGAGTGCTGCGCGAGATGATTCCGCCCTTCCGCCCCGCACCGGGACCCGCCGTCCGCGACCTCGCCTCCCTGATCCGCCGCCTCCCGCCCTCCTGCGGCCCGGTCCGGCTCGTCGGCGTCGACGGGCACGCCGGCTCCGGAAAGACCACGTTCGCCGAGCAGTTGGCCATGGCGCTGGGCGGCGCGCCGGTGCTGCGCCTCGACGACATCGCCACCCATGACGAACTGTTCGACTGGACCGGACGTCTGCAGGACCAGGTGATCGAGCCGCTGGCTCACGGCCGGACCGCGCACTACGCCCCTTATGACTGGCGAGCCCGCCGCTTCGGTGCGCCGCGTCCCCTGCCGCCCGCTCCCGTGGTCGTGGTGGAGGGCGTCGGCGCGGGGCGCCGGGCACTGCGGCCCCACCTGGCCCTTCTGCTGTGGATGGAGCTGCCCCGTGAGGAGGCCTGGGCACGGGGACGATCGCGGGACGGGGAGGAGCAGCGGGAGTTCTGGAACGGATGGGTCCCGGCGGAACGCCGGCATTTCGCCGACGATCCCTCGCGCCCGTTCGCGGGCCTCCTGGTACTCCAGCGAGAGAAGGGGTACGAGGTGGTTCCGGGGCCTGCTGGGACTGTTGGGCCGGACCAGCCCCTCACGCACGGTGACGGACCGCCCGCAGTGTGCTGAACCTGTGAAGGGCCTTGCGGGACAACTTGCCGGAGTGCTTCAACTCGGCTTGACCGGGGGGCCGTACAGGACTTACGTTCTCAATGTGCGGCCATTCGGAGCCGCCTACAGACGCGAAGCCCCCGGTTGTTCCCCCGTGATCGGGGGCTTCGTTCTGTCCTCTTCCGTTTTTCCGGGCGTTGCGGGGCGCCACGTGCTCACCCTCGGTCACCGTGCGGGCGTGTGCCGCATCCGCTCCCACCTCGCCGAACGCCTCGTGCGGCACCCTACGGGGGCGCCGCCCCCGCAGGTACGATGCCCTCGTTGCGACCTACGGACGGTTGCTTCGCGCACCTTGCAACTCCGGTCCGTGGCACAGCGGTTCGAGCAGGGCAGCCGGCTGGGGGGCGGCTCGTTGGCATACCGACGGGGGCACGGTTCGTGGGGGACGTGATGGACTTCGGCACGCAGGGCCCGCAGGCCCCGGCCGACCTCGCCTGGCTGCGAGGCGTGGACGCCTACACCATGGGCGCCTATCCGCAGGCGGAGGAGGAGTTCCGCGCCGCCGTGCGCATGGACTCCGGGATGGCCGACGGCTGGCTCGGGCTGCACGCGCTGCGCGTCGACACGACGACCGCGCTGCTCAGGATGTTCCGCCACCGGGACCGCTTCGGCGAGCAGCGCACCCGCTACCGCCGCGCCCTCAACTCCTGGTACTGGCTGGGCTGGTGGGTGCAGCCCGTGCTGGAGAGCCCCCGCGACCTCCTGCTCGCGCACGCCTCCCACTGGCTGGACGGCCGCCACGTCCCCGAGCTGGACCGCGCTCTCGCCGGGCTGCCGCCGGTGGACACCGACGCCCAGGTCCGCTTCCTGCACGCCTGCCGCGCCTATCTGGTCAAGGACTGGGAGCAGCTGGTCCGCCACACCGACCCGCTCCTCGACGACCCGATGCTCGGCATCGAGGCGGGCCTGTTCGGCGGCATGGCCCGGGTGCGCCTGGAGATGTACGGGCAGGCCGAACCGCTGCTGTCCGCCGCGCTGATGCGCTGCCGCAGCGAGCAGCCCCAGCGCAAGGAGCTGCGCTACTGGCTGGCCCGGGCGCACGAGGGCACCGGCCGCAGCGCCGCCGCACTCCCGCTGTACCGGGCCGTGCACCGCGTCGACCCGGCCTTCATGGACACCTCGGCCCGGCTCGCCGCGATCGCCGAGGGCGACGGGTACGACGAGGCGACGGACCTCGCCGCGATCACGCTCACCGGCGCCGGCCAGGACGCCGTCGACGGCCCGGACGGATTCGACCCGCTCTTCGGCGCCGAAGGCCGCGACCTGAGACTGCCCGATCCCGAACCGCCCGCCTCCGCTCCCCTGCCGCCGGTGACCGACCCGGCTGTGCGCTCGCGGACCGGCCCGGCGCCGTCACTGCCGGCCGGGCCCACCGACCCGGCGTTACTCGAGGAGGCGCTCGCCGAACTCGAGCGCATGGTGGGTCTGGAGCCGGTGAAACGCCAGGTCAAGGCGCTGTCGGCGCAGCTGAACATGGCCCGTCTGCGGGCCGGGCAGGGCCTGCCGGTCCAGCCGCCGAAACGCCACTTCGTCTTCTCCGGCCCCTCCGGCACCGGCAAGACCACCGTCGCCCGCATCCTCGGCCGCGTCTTCTACGCACTCGGCCTGCTCGGCGGCGACCATCTCGTGGAGGCACAGCGGGCCGACCTGGTCGGCGAGTACCTCGGGCAGACGGCCGTGAAGGCGAACGAACTGATCGACTCGGCGCTCGGTGGCGTGCTCTTCGTCGACGAGGCGTACTCGCTGTCCAACTCGGGCTACGGCAAGGGGGACGCGTACGGCGACGAGGCGCTCCAGGTGCTGCTGAAGCGGGCGGAGGACAACCGCGACCATCTCGTGGTGATCCTGGCCGGCTACCCCGAGGGCATGGACCGCCTGCTCGCCGCCAACCCCGGGCTGTCCTCCCGCTTCACCACCCGGGTCGACTTCCCCTCCTACCGGCCCCTCGAACTCACCGAGATCGGCAAGGTGCTCGCCGCGGAGAACGGCGACCTCTGGGACGAGGAGGCCCTCGACGAGCTGCGGTCGATCGCCGGGCATGTGGTGGACCAGGGGTGGATCGACGAGCTGGGCAACGGGCGGTTCCTGCGGACGCTGTACGAGAAGAGCTGCGCGTACCGGGATCTGCGGTTGTCGGTGTACCCCGGGGTGCTGGGCAGGGAGGACCTGGCGACGCTGCGGTTGCCGGACCTGATGCAGGCGTACGGGGAGGTGCTGTCCGGGCGGGGGCCGCAGGATCCGCCCGGACTGTGAGGCACTGGCGTGGGGGCTGGGGCCGGGTGGGTCAGCAGCCCGGCGGAGCGGGGTGCCTGCGCCC
>NZ_WWIQ01000050.1:66077-118263 GCF_009862985.1 Streptomyces sp. SID5464
CCCCAGCGGCACGACTGCCCGCAGCCAGGCTCACGTCGCCAGTACCTCCTCGCCCGACCTGGGCTCGGTCAGCCTGACCTCGCGCACCTCACGGTGCGCGGGATCCCGCACCTCCCCCACCAGCAGCTCCAGCACATCCTCCAGCGCGACCAGCCCGAGCACCTTCCCGGACCCGTCGGCCACCTGGGCCAGGTGCGTCGCCGCCCGCCGCATCACCGTCAGCGCGTCGTCCAACGGCAACTCGGACCGCAGCGTCGTCATGGGCCGCCACAACTGCTGCGGCACGGCCCGGTCCGAGTGCTCCAGGTCGAGGACGTCCTTGACGTGCAGGTAGCCCATGAACGCACCGTTCTCCGCGACGACCGGGAACCGGGAGTACCCGGTACGGGCCGTGAGCTCGACGATGCGGCCGGGCGTGACCGACGGGCTGACCGTCACCAGTGACTCGTGCTTCAGCAGGACGTCCGTCACCGGACGGGAGCCCAGCTCCAGGGCGTCCTCCAGGCTTTCGGCCTCCTCGGGGTCGAGCAGGCCCGCCTGGCCGGCGTCCTCCACCAGCCGGTTGAGCTGCTCGCTGGTGAAGACGGCCTCGACCTCGTCCTTGGGCTCGACGTGGAAGAGCCGCAGGATGCCCTGGGAGCAGGCCCCGAGGGCGGCGGTGATCGGCTTGCAGAAGCGGGCGAACCAGACCAGGCCGGGGCTGAGCCACAGCGCGGCCTTCTCGGGGGCCGCCATCGCCAGGTTCTTCGGGACCATCTCGCCGATGACGAGGTGGAAGAAGACCACTGCGGCGAGGGCGATGACGTAGGTGAGCGGGTGGATCATGCCGTGCGGCAGGTGGATCCACTCGAAGACCGGCTCCAGGAGGTGCGCGACGGTCGGTTCGGCGACCGCCCCGAGGGTGAGGGAGCAGATCGTGATGCCGAACTGGGCCGCCGCCATCATCTGCGGCAGCCGCTCCAGGCCGTAGAGGACCTGCCGGGAGCGGGCGGTGCCGAGGGGTTCGATCTGGCTGCGGCGTACGGAGACGAGCGCGAACTCGGCGCCGACGAAGAAGCCGTTGGCGAGCACCAGGAGTGCGGCGAAAGTCAGTTGGAGCACGCTCATCGGGCGGCCTCCAACGCGGCGACGGGGGCCGTTCTGACCAGGCGGACCCGCTCGGCGCGGTAGTGGCCGACCTGCCGCACCGACAGCCGCCAGCCGGGCAGGTCCGCCTTGTCGCCGACGGCCGGGATACGGCCCAGCAGGTCGGCGATCAGACCCGCGACGGTCTCGTAGGGGCCTTCGGGTACGTCGAGGCCTATGCGCTGGAGGACGTCGACCCGGCAGCTGCCGTCGACGTCCCAGGCCGGCCTGCCGTCCTCCGGCGGCGCGGAGGCCAGCTCGGGCAGGTCGTGTCCGTCGTGCTCGTCGCGGACCTCGCCGACGATCTCCTCGACGATGTCCTCCAGCGTGACGACACCGGCGGTGCCGCCGTACTCGTCGACGACGACCGCGATCGGCTGCTCGCTGCGCAGACGGGCGAGCAGCGGCCGTACGGGCAGGGTCTCGGGGACGAGCAGCGCCGGGCGGGCGATGCGGCCGACGGGGGTGCGCAGCCGGTCCCGGACGGGCACGGCCAGGGCGTCCTTGAGGTGGACCATGCCGACGACCTCGTCGATCCTCTCCCGGTAGACGGGGAAGCGGGACAGGCCGGTGGCGCGCGTCAGGTTGACCACGTCCTCGGCGGTGGCCGAGGACTGGAGGGCGCTGACCTTCACGCGCGGCGTCATCACGTGCTGCGCGGTCAGCTCGCCCAGCGACAGGGTCCTCACGAAGAGATCGGCCGTGTCCTGTTCCAGGGCGCCGGCCCGGGCCGAGTGGCGGGCGAGGGAGACGAGCTCGCCGGGCGTGCGGGCGGAGGCCAGCTCCTCGGCGGGCTCGAAGCCGAGGGCGCGCACGAGCCGGTTCGCGACGGCGTTGAGACCGGCGATGACCGGCCGGAACAGCCGTGCGAAGACATGCTGCGGTCCCGCGACGAAGCGCGCGACCTGGAGCGGCCTGGACACCGCCCAGTTCTTGGGCAGGAGCTCGCCGATCACCATCTGCACGGCGGAGGCCAGCAGCATGCCGACGACCACCGTGACACCGGAGACGGCTCCCTCGGGGACGCCGATCGAGGTGAACGGGCCGTGCAGCAGCTCGGCGAGCGCCGGTTCGGCGAGCATGCCGACGACGAGGGAGGTGATGGTGATGCCCAGCTGAGTGCCGGAGAGCTGGAAGGACAGCTCCTTGAGCGACTCGACGACGCGGTGGGCGCGCCGGTCGCCCTCGGCGGCGGCCTTCTCGGCTTCCGGCCGCTCGACCGTCACGAGTCCGAACTCGGCCGCCACGAAGAATCCGTTGGCGAGGATCAGCAGGAACGCGGCTGCCAGAAGCAGCAGGGGGATGGTCATGATGCCGCCGCCTCCGCACGGTCGCGGACACGGTCCGCGCTATGTCGGCAGGGGGCGGCGCAGGTACTGCAGGACGATCCGTCCATCGCCGGAGGGGGTCACTCCTCGGTTAGCAGGTGCCCCTGGCGCACCGGGCGGGGCGACAGGGGCGGAGGCGCATCCGTTCGCGCCTCCGCCAACAGATTAATCAAGACACTGCCCGGTGCGGCAGTGGCGGCGGCCCTGTGGATCCCCGAGTCAGCCCTGAGGCCGCTCGGGGTCGGCGACGGAACGGGCCTCGGCGAGCGCCCGCAGGGCACGGGCGTCGGCGATCGCGCGCTGTCGGGCGATGCCCGGCTGGATGCCCAGCGCGGGCAGGCTGGTGCCGTCGCTGAGGTTGAGGAAAACCCAGGGGTCGCCGGGCCGGAGAGTAACCTGAAGGATCTCGGCCCATTCCAGCCGGCGCTTGTTCGTGAGGTTGACCACAGTGACGCCGGACTCGTCTGCGACGACCTTGGGCCGTGCAAGCAGGAGCAGCACCGCGTCCAGCAGGAGCGCCGTGAGGATGAAGCTGAGGCGCTCGGCGGGGCTGAGCTGCTTCAGCAGCATCGCGACCGCCGTGATCACCACGAGGATCGCGACGGCGGCGCTGAGCAGCACCGCGCGGGTGCTGCCCGGCCGGAAGGTGATGGGCAGGGTGGGCAGATCGGACATCTGTGCGCGCCCCTCAGAGACGGCAGGCGTGGATGGCCGTGGTCAGGATGGCCCGGGCGCCGATGTCGTACAGATCGTCCATGATCCGCTGGGCCTCCTTGGCCGGGACCATCGCGCGGACCGCGACCCAGCCCTCGTTGTGCAGCGGGGACACGGTCGGCGACTCCAGACCGGGGGTGAGGGCGACGGCCTTCTCCAGCTGCTCGACGCGGCAGTCGTAGTCCATCATCACGTACGTCCGGGCGACCAGGACGCCCTGGAGGCGGCGCAGGAACTGCTGCACCTTGGGGTCGTCGCCGTCCGCGCCGGTGCGGCGGATGACGACGGCCTCGGACTGCATGATCGGCTCGCCGACGACCTCCAGGCCCGCGTTGCGCAGCGAGGTACCGGTCTCGACGACGTCCGCGATGACCTGGGCGACACCGAGCTGGATGGCGGTCTCGACGGCGCCGTCGAGGTGGACGACGGAGGCGTCGATGCCGTGCTCGGAGAGGTGGGCCGCGACGATGCCCTCGTAGGAGGTGGCGACCGTCTTGCCCGCCAGGTCGGCCAGGCCGCTGATGGTGCCGGGCTTGCCGGCGTAGCGGAAGGTGGAGCGGGCGAAGCCGAGGGCGAGGATCTCCTCCGCGTCGGCGCCCGAGTCGATGAGCAGGTCCCGGCCGGTGAGGCCGATGTCCAGCTGGCCGGAGGCGACGTAGATCGCGATGTCGCGGGGGCGGAGGTAGAAGAACTCGACCTCGTTCGTCGGGTCGACGATCCGCAGTTCCTTGGACTCCCGGCGCTGCTGGTAGCCGGCCTCATGCAGCATCTCCGCCGCAGGGCCTGACAGGGAACCCTTGTTGGGGACGGCGATGCGCAGCATGAGGTCGGCTTCCTTTGCGTGGGTGTCGTGCGGGAACGGGTGCGGCTTACAGGTGGGCGTAGACGTCGTCGAGGGAGATGCCGCGGGCGACCATCATCACCTGGACGTGGTACAGCAGCTGCGAGATCTCCTCGGCGGCCGCCTCCTTGCCCTCGTGCTCGGCGGCCATCCAGACCTCGGCGGCCTCTTCGACGACCTTCTTGCCGATGGCGTGGACGCCCTTCTCGACCAGTTCTGCGGTGCGGGAAGTGGCGGGGTCGCCATGGGCGGCCTTGTGCTGGAGCTCGGTGAAGAGCTCCTCGAACGTCTTCTTGGACATGGTGTCGCTCAGCCTATGCCACAGGTGGCTTTCGTCAGCGCCAGGGTTCGGATACTGAGCGGAGGGTGGCCGCGGTCGCCACCGCCGCCGTCACCGCCTCGTGCCCCTTGTCCTCGTTGGAGCCCTCCAGGCCGGCGCGGTCCAGGGCCTGCTCCTCCGTGTCGCAGGTCAGCACGCCGAAGCCGACGGGGACGCCGGTGTCGACGGAGACCTGGGTGAGGCCCTGGGTCACGCCCTGGCACACGTACTCGAAGTGGGGCGTGCCGCCGCGGATGACGACGCCGAGGGCGACGATCGCGTCGTAGCCGCGCCCCGCGAGGACCTTGGCGACGACGGGGAGCTCCCAGCTGCCGGGGACCCTGAGGAGGGTCGGCTCGTCGATGCCCAGGTCGTGCAGGGCGCGCAGGGCGCCGTCGACCAGACCGTCCATCACCTTCTCGTGCCACTGTGCCGCGATGACGGCGACCCTGAGGTCACCCACATTGCGTACGGACAGCTCCGGTGCACCCTTGCCGCTCACGTCTCTCCCTCTGTGCTCTCTTACTGGTTGCCGCAGGCCGGCACGGTGGTCGTGTCCAGCCAGGGCAGGTCGTGGCCCATCCGGTCCCGCTTGGTGCGCAGGTAGCGGAGGTTGTGCTCGCCGGCGCTCACGGGCATCGGCACGCGCGCCTTCACCACGATGCCGTGGCGGGTGAGCGCGTCGGTCTTGTCGGGGTTGTTGGTCAGCAGGCGGACGCCGCGCACGCCGAGGTCGGCGAGGATCTGGGCTCCGGCGGCGTAGTCGCGGGCGTCGGCGGGCAGGCCGAGTTCGAGGTTGGCGTCGAGGGTGTCGCGGCCGCGCTCCTGGAGTTCGTAGGCGCGCAGCTTGGACATCAGGCCGATGCCACGGCCCTCGTGTCCGCGCAGGTAGACCACGACTCCCCGGCCCTCGGCCTGGATACGGGCCAGCGAGGCGTCCAGCTGGGGGCCGCAGTCGCAGCGGGCGGAGCCGAAGACGTCGCCGGTGAGGCATTCGGAGTGGACGCGGACGAGGACGTCCTGGCCGTCGCCGATCTCGCCGTGGACCAGGGCGACGTGCTCGATGCCGTCGACGGTGGAGCGGTAGCCGTACGCGGTGAAGGTGCCGTGCGCGGTGGGCAGTCGGGTCCTGGCCTCGCGGCGGACGGTGGGTTCGCTGCCGCGTCGGTAGGCGATCAGGTCCTCGATGGAGATGATCGTCAGGCCGTGCTTGCGGGCGAAGGGGATCAGCTCGGGCAGGCGCAGCATCGTGCCGTCCTCGCCGGCGATCTCGACGATCGCGCCGGCCGGGCGCAGGCCCGCGAGACGGGCCAGGTCGACGGCGGCCTCGGTGTGGCCGTTGCGCGTCAGCACTCCGCCGGGCCGGGCGCGCAGCGGGAAGATGTGGCCGGGGCGGACGAAGTCGTCGGGCTGGGCGGCGCCGTCGGCGAGCAGCTGGAGCGTGGTGGCGCGGTCGGAGGCCGAGATGCCGGTGCTTACGCCGTGCGCGGCGGAGGCGTCGACGGAGACCGTGAACGCGGTCTTCATCGACTCCGTGTTGTCCTCGACCATCTGCGGCAGGCGCAGCCGGTCGAGTTCGTCGCCCTCCATGGGGGCGCAGATCAGGCCGCGGCACTCGCTCATCATGAAGGCGACGATCTCGGGGGTCGCCTTCTCGGCGGCGATGACGAGGTCGCCCTCGTTCTCCCGGTCCTCGTCGTCGACGACCACGACCGGGCGGCCGGCGGCGATGTCGGCGATGGCCTGCTCGACCGGGTCGAGCGCGAAGTCCTCGAAGCCGTCGGTGCCGTACAGGATCGGTGCCGTGCTCATGCCGGCGCTCCTTCCAGGGCGGGCTGCGCTGCCGCGCGGGAGCGCAGCCACCAGTCGCGCAGGCCCCACAGGACGAGCGCGCCGTAGATGACGTAGACGAAGCCGGAGAAGGCGAAGCCGTTGGCGAAGTTCAGCGGGACGCCGACCAGGTCGACCAGCAGCCAGGCGAACCAGAACTCGACCATGCCGCGGGCCTGGGCGTACATCGCGACGATGGTGCCGACGAAGATGTACGCGTCCGGCCAGGGGTCCCAGGACAGCGTCGGGAAGGCCGTGAACAGGCCGCCGACGGCGAGGGTGCCGAGGGCGGCGGCGCCGGCCAGCACCCCGCGCTCGCGCCAGGTGGCGAACCGTACGGCGATGGAGCCGTCCTGGGCCTGCTGCCGGCCGCGGTTCCACTGCCAGAAGCCGTAGGCGGCGACGAGCATCACGACGATCTGCTTGCCTGCGCTGCCGGAGAGGTGGGCGGTGGCGAAGGCCGTGAAGAGGATGAGGCCGGAGACGAACTGGGCGGGCCAGGTCCACAGGGAGCGCCGCCAGCCGAGGGCGAGGGCGACCAGACCGATCACGTTGCCGATCATGTCGGACCACTTGATGTGCTGGCCGAAGAGCGTGAAGGCCTCGGAGTTGAGCCAGTTCACTTGGCCGCCCCCTGCGCACGGTCGCCCAGCATCCGCTCGACGTACTTGGCGATGACGTCCACCTCGAGGTTGACCGGGTCGCCGGGCTGCTTGTGGCCGAGCGTGGTCAGGTCGAGGGTGGTGGGGATGAGGCTGACGGTGAAGTAGTCGGGGCCCGCGTCGACGACCGTGAGGCTGATGCCGTCGACGGTGATGGAGCCCTTCTCGACGACGTACCGGGTGAGGTCCGCGGGGAGGGAGATCTTCACGATCTCCCAGTTGTCGGACGGCTTGCGCTCCAGGATCTCGCCGGTGCCGTCCACGTGGCCCTGCACGATGTGCCCGCCGAGGCGTTCGCCGACGGCCATGGGGCGTTCGAGGTTGACGCGAGAGCCGGCCTCGAGGGCGCCGAGGCTGGAGCGGTTTAGGGTCTCGGCCATCACGTCGGCGGTGAACTCGTCGCCCTCGTGGTCGACGACCGTGAGGCAGACGCCGTTGACGGCGATGGAGTCGCCGTGTTTCGCGCCCTGGGTGACGACGGGGCCTCGCAGGCGGAAGCGACAGGCGTCGTCGAGGGTCTCGACGGCGGTGACCTCGCCCAGCTCTTCGACGATTCCGGTGAACACTTCCCGGGTCCTCCTGCCTCTTCGGGCACGGACTCCGGGGCTGTCGATGACGACAGATCGATACGAGCGAGGACACCGGGAACGACGCCGGACGGAGTCCGCCCGGAGGACGGACTTCTCGGCGGCGCGCACATATGCCCGCTCGCCGCGCACTGCCTCCCATCCGGACTTTAACCGTCGGTCCAGGAATTTCACCTGGTCAACCGGCCGCTGGAGGCGACCGGGTCGCGGACTGTAACCGCCGGTTCGGACTTTCACCGACCCCGGAGTGCGCTGCTACTGATACATGGCTAGTGTGCCACGCCTGATCGAGGTCCAGACGGGCGAGCGGTGTGGGGTGCCTCACAGAACGTGTCGCCACCCTTCCCCAGCGCGACAAGGCGGTTCAACTCCCGTGCGCACGTCCTCCCTTGGCGGGCGCCAGCTTGGTACACACCTATTGACGCTGTGGTCTAGTCCTTTCTAGGGTCGTGCGCATCTTGCGCAGACCGGCCCGGCGGCGGTGACGACGGCCCTTGCCCGCCGTCGGGCCTTCCCACGCCGTACGGGCGGTGTTCTGGCAGGGTGAGGCGTATGACCACCACGCTCGCCGACGAGTTCGAGACCCAACGGCCCCGGCTGTTCTCGCTCGCCTACCGGCTGCTGGGCTCCGCCGAGGAGGCGGAGGACGCGGTGCAGGACGCGTATCTGCGCTTCAGCGGCGCGGACCGGACGGGAATCGAGCATCCCGCGGCCTGGCTCGCCAAGGTCGTCACCAACCTCTGCCTGAACCGGCTGACCTCCGCCCGGGCCCGCCGCGAGAGGTACGTCGGCACCTGGCTGCCCGAGCCGGTGGTGACCGCGGACGGCGCGCTCGGCCCGCTGGAGTCGGCCGAGCAGCGGGACGCCGTGTCGATGGCGATGCTGGTGCTGCTGGAGCGGCTCACGCCGACCGAGCGGGCGGTGTACGTGCTGCGGGAGGCGTTCGGCTACGGGCACCGGGAGATCGCCGGGGTGCTGGATCTGAGCGAGGCCAACTGCCGCCAGCTGTACCGGCGGGCCGTGCAGCGGGTGGGCGAACCACAGGCCCGGTTCGAGCCCGCGTCCGAGCAGCAGGAGGAGCTGGTCACGTCCTTCATCACGGCGGCCCGTGACGGCGACCTTGCCGGGCTGGAGAAGCTGCTCGCGGCCGACGCCACCTGGTGGAGCGACGGGGGCGGCAAGGTCACCGCGGCCCGGTGGCCGATCGAAGGCGGGCCCAGGGTCGCCCAGTTCCTGGCGGGCGGGGGCCCGAAGTTCGCGGCGGGCCTGGAGTTCACCGTCACCGAGGTCAACGGCGCGACCGGGCTTGCCAGCTGGGCGGGCGACACGCTCGTCGGCCTGGCGGCGTTCGAGGTGCGCGACGGGCTGGTCGTGGGGGTGCGGGCCGTGGTCAACCCGGAGAAGCTGGCGTTCGCACGGCGTCAGCTCACCCGGCCGTAGGCCGTCCGGGCACGGTGGCGGAACCACCGGGCGCGGTCGCGGGAGCGCCGGACGCGGTCCTGGGGTCGCCGGGCGCGGTCGCGGGGTCGCCGGGCGGGTATGTCACATGCGGCAGGGGCTGTCCGGTCTCTATGACGAGCGGCGCTCCGTCCGGGAGCGCCGGGCGTCCGAAGGGACTGAACAGCATGACCACGATCCTGGTGACCGGCGGCACCGGAACGCTCGGCCGGCTCGTCGCCGAGCGGCTGCGCGCGGACGGGCACGACGTGCGGGTGCTCAGCCGGCGCACTCAGCCGTACGCGGTCGATCTGCGGGAGGGCGGTGACGCGCTGGACGCGGCCGTCGCCGGTGTGGACACGATCGTGCACTGCGCGTCATCGCCGAAGGGCGACGAAGGGGCGGCGGCGAACCTGATCAGGGCGGCGCGCGGAGCCGGTGTGCGGCACCTCGTCCACATCTCCATCGTGGGCGTCGACCGGGTGCCGCTGCGCTACTACAAGAGCAAGCTCGCGGTGGAGAGGCTGGTCGAGGAGTCGGGGCTCGGCTGGACCGTGCTGCGCGCGACGCAGTTCCACGACCTGCTCGTCATGCTGCTCCAGGCGCTGTCGAAGCTGCCGGTGCTGTTCCTGCCGGCCGGTGTCCGGGACCAGCCGGTCGAGGTGGCCGAGGTCGCCGACCGGCTGGTCGAACTGGCGGCGGGAGCGCCGGCGGGGCGGGTCGAGGACATGGGCGGGCCGGAGGTGCGGACGTTCGAGTCCCTGGCCCGGGCGTATCTGAAGGCGACCGGGCGGCGCCGGGCGGTCGTGAACGTGCCGCTGTGGGGCGCGGCGTACCGGGGTTTCCGCAGTGGTGGTCACCTGACGCCGCAGCATGCGACCGGTACGGGCACGTTCGAGGAGTATCTGGCGCGGCGGTACGGGGGCGAGCAGGCGCGGGCGGGCAGCGGGCGGTCCAGGGCGTGAGCCCCGGCCCGGCCTACCACCGCTGCACCGGCCGCTCCCCCGGCGTGAAGAGTTCGTCCTGGGCGCGGTCGCGGGCCGTGAGGAGGGCGCCGCGCAGGACCGCGCCGCCGCCGAGTGTGGTCGTCCGTACCTCCGTGGGCAGGGGGGTCATCCGGGCGATGCGGTCCTGGACACGGGCGGCGAGTTCGTCGCCGCCCGCTCGGCCGACCTCACCGCCGAGCACGACGCAACCGGGGTCCAGGATCGCGACGACGGAGGCGACACCGACGGCGAGCCGGTCGGCGAGGGCATCGAGAAAACGGGCGGCGGGGACGGCTCCGGGGGACGAGGACGCCTCACTCCCGCCCGCCGGGCGAGGCTCCTCTTCGCGGTCGCTCCGAGAGCGGGGCACATCGCCATCGCTCACGGACCGGGACTCCCCGCCCTCGTTCACGGACCGGAACGCCCCGGCCCCCGCCCCCGGCTCCCGCACCTGGCGCACCGCCGACCGCACCATGCCGGCCGCCGCTCGCACCACCCCCACCACCGAGGGCTCCTGCCCCGGCTCCGCCGGAACCCCCCACCGTGCCGCGAGGTCCACGACAGCGTCCGCCGCTGCCAGGGAGTGGAAACCGCCTTCGCAGTCCGTCGAGGACGGCAGCGCGGCCGTGCCCGGGACCGGGAGGAAGCCGATCTCGCCGGTGCCGCCGGAGGCGCCGCGTCGCAGCGCGCCGTCGAGGACCACCGCCGCGCCCGTCCCGTGGCCGAGCCACAGCAGGACGAAGGTGTCCCGGTCCCGGGCCACCCCGTCGCGCTGCTCCGCCAACGCCGCGAGGTTGGTCTCGTTCTCCACGCTCACCCTGGCCTCGGGCAGTCGCTCCTGGAGGGCGGCGACGAGCCGGCGGTGCCACTCCGGCAGCCCGGAGGAGTCGCGGAGTTCGCCGCTGGCCGGGTCGATCAGGCCGGGCGCCCCGATCCCGACGGTGTGCAGCCGGTCGGCGCCGGCCTCCTTGACCACGCGCTCGACCAGCGCCACCGCCTGCTCCACGGCGGGTCCCGTTCCCATGTCACCGCCGATGGGCACCGACTCCTCGGCCAGCACCCGTCCCACCAGGTCCGCGACGGCCACGGCGACACCCTCGGTGCGTACGTCCAGCGCGGCGAGGTGCGCCCGGTCGGCGACGATGCCGTACACCTTGGCGTTGGGCCCGCGCCGCTGCTCCCCCGCCTCGCCGACCACCGCGATCAGCCCGGCGGCGGTGAGGCGTTCGACTAGGTCGGCGACGGTCGGCCGGGACAGGCCGGTCAGTTGCTTCAACCGCCCTGCCGTCAGCGGGCCCTCCCGCTGGAGCAGATTCAGGGCGAGCCGGTCGTTGATGGCCCGGGCGGTGCTCGGGGATGCGGGCATGCCGGGATCCTTCCAGAACGGTGGAGCCGCACGGCCGTGAGCTCCGGCCGACCGGTCGTCCTCTTATCTATCAGGCAGGGTTCCTGATAGTTTACGCGCGCCAACCCGCGCCACGGACGTGGCGACGCGACGCGGGCGGGGAAGACCGGGAGAGGGCGGGGGCCGGAGAATGAGCAACGTGGTCTACGAACAGCGCGAAGTGCGGCGGTCGCGGTACGCCGTGGCCGCCGTCTTCGCCGTGCACGGCGCCGTGACCGGATCGTTCGCCACCCGCGTGCCGTGGATCCAGGACCACGCGGGTGTCAGCGCCGGACAGTTGGGGATCGCGCTCGCCTTCCCCGCGCTCGGCGCGTCCGTCGCGATGCCGCTCGCCGGCACCGTCACCCACCGCTTCGGGGCCCGCAACGCGCTGCGCGGACTGATCGCCCTGTGGACGCTGTCGCTGGTCCTGCCGTCCCTCGCCCCGAACCTGCTCACGCTCTGCCTGGCCCTGTTCACGTACGGCGCCACGGCGGGCATGGCGGACGTGGCGATGAACGCGCTGGGCGTCGAGGTCGAGAACCGCCTCGGCCGGTCGATCATGTCCGGACTGCACGGCATGTGGAGCGCGGGCGCCCTGGCCGGCTCGGCGGCCGGTACGCTCGCCGCGCACCTCGGGTCGGACGCCCGGCTGCACCACGTCCTGGCCGCCGCGGTCCTCACGGTCGTCGGCGTGCTGTCCTGCCAGTGGGTGCTCGACCTGCAGCCCGCCGAGGACGAGGAGCCGCCGCCGCGGTTCGCGCTGCCGCCCCGGTCGGCGCTGCTCATCGGCGCGATCGGGTTCTGCGCGGTGTTCGCCGAGGGCGCGAGCCTGGACTGGTCGGCGGTCTATCTGCGCGAGCAGCTTCAGACCTCGGCCGGCCTCGCGGCGGCGTGCACGACGGGCTTCACGCTCACCATGGCCATCGCCAGGATCGCAGGTGACAAGGTCGTGGACCGCTTCGGTGCCGTGCGGACCGTGCGGGCGAGCGGTGCGCTCGCCGTCCTCGGCGGACTGCTGATCGTGCTCGCGGAGCACCCGGCGGTGGCGATGAGCGGGTTCGCGCTGATGGGGCTGGGCATCGCCGTCGTCGTACCGCTGTGCTTCGCGGCGGCGGGCCGCAGCGGCTCCAACCCGAGCCTGGCCATCGCGGGCGTCGCGACCATCACGTACACCTCGGGCCTGATCGCGCCGAGCGCGATCGGCATGCTGGCGCAGGCGACCAGCCTGATGGTGTCGTTCGCTCTGGTGACGCTGCTGTCCTGCGGACTGGTGGCGTTCGCGCGCGTGCTGCGCCCCGGCGACCGGGCGACGATCAGCCGGCCGGACGCGGCGGTCGCCGACCCGCGGCCCTGACGGGACACCCGGCCTGAGCCGGCGCCCGGCCGCCGTGGTCAGCCCCGGTCACCACCACCGCTGACGCACCCCGACAATGGTCCGGACACTCGCCCGCACGACGAAAGCGAAACCGCACCATGGATCTCGGCGTCCGCTGGAAACTGCACGGCGACGGACGCACCCCGGCGCCCGGCGCGGTGGTCCGCCCCGACGAGCGGCTCTCCTGGCCCCGTACCGCCGGGCTCGGTGCCCAGCACGTGGTGGCCATGTTCGGGGCGTCCTTCGTGGCCCCGGTCCTGATGGGCCTGGACCCCAACCTCGCGATCATGATGTCGGGCGTCGCGACCGTCGTGTTCCTGCTCGCCACCCGCGGCCGCGTGCCCAGCTATCTGGGCTGCTCGCTCTCCTTCGTCGGCGTGGCGGCGGTCATCCGCGCGCAGGGCGGCAGCAGCGCCACCGTCACCGGCGCGGTCCTCGTCGTCGGCGCCGCGCTGTTCCTGGTGGGGCTCGCCGTGCGGCGGTTCGGGGCGCGGATCATCCACGCCGCGATGCCGCCGATCGTGACCGGCGCGGTGGTGATGCTGATCGGCTTCAACCTGGCGC
Organism: Streptomyces sp. SID5464; assembly: GCF_009862985.1. Lineage (NCBI taxonomy): Bacteria > Bacillati > Actinomycetota > Actinomycetes > Kitasatosporales > Streptomycetaceae > Streptomyces > Streptomyces sp. SID5464. Next base: position 79,233 of record NZ_WWIQ01000050.1, read on the forward strand.
CGGTGACGGCCTCGACGTACTGGCCGCAGGACCAGTGGACGGCGCTGCTGGTGATGCTGTTCACCGGTCTCGCCGTGGTGTGCCTGCGCGGTTTCTGGTCCCGGATCGCGATCTTCCTCGGGCTGGTGTTCGGGTACGGCATCTCCTGGGTCTTCGACCTGGTCTTCGGCAAGATCCACTCGGTGGACGCGAGCGGCAAGCTGACCGACCACTGGCGGCTCGACCTCTCCGGTGTGGGCCAGGCCGACTGGATCGGGCTGCCGACCCTGCACGGCCCGTCGTTCGAGTGGTCGGCGATCCTGGTCGCCCTGCCGGTCGTCATCGCGCTGGTCGCGGAGAACGCCGGGCACGTCAAGGCGGTCGGCGAGATGACCGGCGACCCGCTGGACGACAAGCTCGGCACGGCGATCGCGGCCGACGGCGTCGGCTCGATGCTGTCGACCGCGGTCGGCGGCCCGCCCAACACCACGTACTCCGAGAACATCGGCGTGATGGCCGCGACCCGCGTCTACTCGACGGCCGCCTACTGGGCCGCCGCCGGCTTCGCCCTGCTCTTCGGCGTCTGCCCGAAGTTCGGCGCGGTCGTGGCGGCGATCCCGGGCGGGGTGCTCGGCGGCATCACCGTCATCCTGTACGGCATGATCGGCCTGCTCGGCGCCCAGATCTGGATCAACGCCGAGGTGGACCTGCGCAATCCGCTGAACCTGGTCCCGGCCGCAGCGGGCATCATCATCGGCGTCGGCAACGTCTCGATGAAGATCACGGACACCTTCTCGCTGAGCGGCATCGCGCTCGGCACGCTCGTCGTCATCACCGGCTACCACGCGCTGCGGGCCTTCGCCCCACCCCACCTGAAGACGCAGCGGCCGCTGCTGGACGAGGGCACCAGCTCCTACGATGAGGCCAAGTCGTAGGCGTACGACGCCGTGAACGTCCCCGGCTCGCCCTTGCAGCCGTCCGACTCCCCCGGCAGCTTGACCCACAGATAGGCGTCGATCCGGTCCTCGCCGGTGCTGAGGGTCGGTGTCCGGCCGAGCTTGCGGCCCGCCGGGTCGCACCACTGGCCGTCGGGCGGGGCGCCGTTGCCGTTGCGGCTGGTGTCGATTACTGCGCCCAGGCTCGCCGGGCCGCCGAGCGCGTCGAGGACCCGCCGGTCGTAGGCCACCTCGTCGGCCGTGGTGTGGAAGTTGGAGACGTTGCTGAAGATCCCGTCGGAGGACTCGGGCGAGGCGGCCCCGGCCTGCCGCAGCCACGCCGCCTGTTTGCCGGGCGCGTTCCACCCCGAGTGCCCCGCGTCGAAGTACACGCGTGCCCGGGGGTTGGCGGCCTTCAGGACCCGTCCGGCCCGGGCCAGCGAGGCGAAGCGGTCCGCGCGCTCACCGGCGGACAGGCACTCGGTCTGGGCGACGGAGTCCGGCTCCAGGACGACGATGACCTCCCCGGAGCCCAGCCCGTCGGCGAACCGGTCGATCCACGCGTCGTAGGCGTCCAGGTCGGGTGCCCCGCCCTGGGAGTATCCGCCGCAGTCCCGGCCGGGAATCGCGTACGGCACGAGGACGGGCACCCGGCCCAGTGCGGCGGCGCCCGACGTCACCGCCGCGACCCGGGCGGTGAGCGTGTCCGGGGAGTAGTCGGCGAACCAGACGGCGGCCGGCTGGTCGGCGATGCGGGAGGCGATGACCGCGTGGCGGGGATCCCCGGCGTTGGCCCGGACCCAGTCGAGCACCTGGGAGTCGGGGTGGCGGTAGAGCCGGGCGCCCACGGGGGTCGTCCGCGCCTGCTTCTTCCGGGTTCTCTGCGGCGACGGCGTGGGGCTCGGCGTCCCGGACGCGGAGGTGACGGGCGTGGGGGAAGCGGACTCGGTGGCCGACGCGGACGCCGTCGGCATGGCAGGCAGGGGCGCCATACGGGGCGACGCGGACACCTCGGGGCGCCCGGCCCGGTTCGAGCCGCGCGGGCCGTCGAACGCGGACAGCACCCCGGCGACCGAGCCCGCCGCGACCACGACGGAGGCCGCCACGACCATCGCGCCACGCCGGACGGCGCGCCTGCGCTCGGCCCTGCGGGCGGCCAGGCGCTGGGCACGTGAGCCTGACACGGTGCCGGTCCCCCTCCCCCTGCGGCCGGGCGGCGTTCCCCCGTTTCGGGGAAGCGCCGGGCCTGCCGGTGCTCCCGCCAGCCTAGAGCTGGGACTCTGCCCGCATGCCGCGATGCGAACAAGTCCCCCCAGCCGTGGACACTCCGGTCGACGGAGTCATCTCCCGTATGCGCGCCCTCGACGCGACCCTGCACCCCCGGGACGGGGTGGCAGTCTTCAACCGCGTCTACCTCGCCGTGACGGAAGGGGTGGACCGGTACGTCGACACCGGGCGGTTCGCGGACCCGCACGCCGCGATCACGCTGGACGTACGGTTCGCGGAGCGGTATCTGCAGGCCGTCGAGGCGGTGGCCGACGAGCGGCGCCCGCCGGCCTGTTGGCGGCCCCTGTTCCAGTTCAGGCGCCACCCCGGGGTACGGCCGCTGCAGTTCGCGCTGGCGGGCATCAATGCGCACGTCGGGCACGATCTCGCGCTGGCCGTCGTGGACACCTGCCGTACGCTCGACTGCGCACCCGCCGAACTGGAGGACGAGTTCGACACGGTGGGCGATCTCCTCGTCTCGCTGGAGGAGCGCATCCGCGAAGATCTGATGCCGGGCCCCGACCTCCTCCAGATCGCCGACCCGCTGACCCATCTGCTCGGCTCCTGGAGCCTGGAGCGCGCCCGCGACGCCACCTGGACGGCGGCCCGGGCGCTGTGGGCGCTGCGCGGACTCCCCGACGTCGCAGAGGAGTTCACCGAACGCCTGGACACGGCGGTGGGGTTCGCGGGGCGCATGCTGCTCACGCCCCTGCCCGAACCGCGACTCGAGTCGCTTCAGTCCTCCTGGTCCGCCCGGTCCTCCTAGGCCCCCTAGTCCTCCGGCAGCTCGACGGGCGCGATCTCGTCGTAGACGTCGCCGGGACCGGGGTTGGCCGGGTCGGTCGTGCCGCCGAAGTGGTGCATGACGCCCCAGACCGCGTTGAGGGCGGTCTGGACGGCGCCCTCGGCCCAGCCGGCCGTCCAGGAGATGTCGTCGCCGGCGAGGAAGATGCCTCGCTTGTCCGCGGGCAGCCGGTCCTGCATGAAGTGCGTGAACAGGCGCCGCTGGTAGCGGTAGTGGCCGGGCAGGTTGGCCTTGAACGCGCCCATGAAGTAAGGCTCGTTCTCCCAGGAGACGGTCACGGGGTTGCCGATGATGTGCTTGCGGATGTCGACCTTGGGATAGATCTCCCCGAGCGACTTCAGCATGACCTCCATCCGCTCGTTCGCGGACAGCGGCAGCCACTTCAGGCTGTCGTCGCACCAGGTGTAGGAGAGGCAGATGACGGCGGGCTTGTCCGGGCCGTCGTCGAGCAGGTAGGTACCGCGCGTCATACGGTCGGTGAGCGTCATCGACATGACGTCCCGGCCGGTCGGGTTTCCCCTGTCGTCGACGGCCTTGTCGAGCCAGAACGGCCGGTCCACCGGGACGAACAGCTTCGAGGACTCCATGTAGTGCGTGCGCTCGATGGCCGTCCAGTGGTCGATCGGGAAGAGCGAGTCGTCGCAGTCGATCTTCGACAGCAGCATCCAGGACTGGGCGGTGAAGATCGCCGCCGGGTAGGTGCGGATGTCGCCGTGCGCGTCGGTCACCGTGATGCGGTTGCCGGCGGTGCGGTGCAGGCGGGTGACGGCCGGGCGGGGCTCACCATCGTCGTGGAGGCTCGCGAGCGAGGTGCCGTAGGCCCAGTGGACGATCTTCTCCGGCTCGCGCTCCCAGAGGCGCAGCGGCAGCTGCTGGGAGCCGCCGACGATGCCGCGGTGGTGGTCGTCGGCCTCGGTGTAGACGACCCGGAGGATCTCCAGGATGGAGTTCGGGAAGTCGGTGTCCCAGCCGCCCGTGCCGAAGCCGACCTGGCCGAAGATCTCGCGGTGCCGGAAGGACCGGAACGCCTCGGAGTCGCAGAGGAAGCCGTAGAAGGTCTGGTTGTCGAGCTTCTCGACGAGCCGGGACCAGATCTCGCGGATGCGCGGGACGTCCCGCTCGCGCAGGGCCCGGTTCATGTCGGAGAAGTCGGCGCCCTCCTCCAGGCACCGGTTCCAGGCCTCGGCGACGTCCCGGTAGACCTGGGGCAGGTCGGCGATCGTCTCGGCGTAGTGCGACTCGCCCTTGAGGTCGACGACGGTCGACGGGGTCGCCTCCGCCAGGGGGTTGGGGAAGGGCCGCGTCTGGAGGCCGACCAGGTCGATGTAGTGCTGGAGGGCCGTGGAGGACGGCGGGAAGCGCATCGCGCCCATCTCGGCGGTGAGCGACGGGTCGCAGCCGTCGAAGCCCACCGTCCGCAGCCGGCCGCCGATCCGGTCGGCCTCGTACACGACCGGCTTGAGGCCCATCTTCATCAGCTCGTACGCGGCGACGATGCCGGACAGGCCGCCGCCGATGACCGCGACCTCCGTGCCGTGCTCGGTCGCGGGTATCTGTCCGAGACCCGCCGGGTGGGCGAGGAAGTCGTCGTACGCGTACGGGAAGTCCGGGCCGAACATGGTGATCGGCGGCGCTTGCGCGTCTGCGTGCTCGACGGCGTTGGGCACGGTGGACGTCATGGGGTACGGACTCCTTGCACAGATACCAACAGGCGTTGAAGGGGGTCTCAGACGAGCGGCCCGTACAGGCCGGGGCGCCGGTCCCGCAGATACGGGTTGGCCTCGCGCGACGCGGCGAGGAAGGCGGGGTCGACGTCGGCGAGGACGAGCTCCTCGGCACGCCCGGCCCGGGTCCGGGCGATCCCGTCGGGCCCGGCCAGCGTGGACAGCCCCACGAACTCGAACTCGCCCTCCCGGCCCGCCCGGTTGACGTACGCGATGTACATCTGGTTCTCGAAGGCACGCACCGGGATCATCGACTCGGCGACGAACTGGAACGGGTGCATCTGCGCGGTCGGGACGACCAGCAGGTCGGTGCCGGCGAGGGCGTGGGCACGGACGTTCTCCGGGAACTCCACGTCGTAGCAGATCAGGATCCCGACGCGCAGACCGTCCAGCTCCGCCTGGACGACCGGCTGGTCCCCGGACGTGAAGTGGTCCCGCTCGAAGCAGCCGAAGAGGTGGGTCTTGCGGTAGTTGGCGAGCCGGGTGCCGTCGGCGGAGATCAGCTGGGCGGAGTTGAACACGGCGTCGCCGTCCCGCTCGGGATAGCCGTAGGCGATCGCCAGTCCGTGGCGCGTCGCGGTCTCGGCGATGGCGTCCGCGCAGTCGCCGTCGGCGGGCTCGGCGAGCCGGCCGATGTCGTCGCCGATCGCGTACCCGGTCAGGAACATCTCCGGCGCGAGCAGCAGCCCGGCGCCCGCGGCGGCGGCCCGGCCCGCGGCCTCGTCGAGGACCTTGAGGTTCTCGACCGTGGAGCCGGGTCGGCCGGAGCTCTGGAGCAGGGCGGTGCGCATGCGTGTTCCTCACCGGTACGCGGGGGTTTCGGGGGGCCTGATAGACGGTACGGTCGGCGGCTGCGGCCGGACAAGGAGCAGCCGTTGCGCGTCCGTGAGCGGATCATTGCGTCCGCCGCCGGGTCGGCGGCGATTCGTTGCGGGCCCCGACCGGTCCTCCCCTGGGCGCATGCCCGGGAGGTGTTTCCCCGCCGTGCGGCGGAGGCCGGGTCCCGCCCCGGGTGCGATGTGGCGCGGGCGCCGCGCCGGGACAGTGGTGGGCGTCCAGTCGACGTGCGTCACCTGTCGACCGCGGTCGGCGGCCCGGCCCCGGCCGGGGACGACATCACCTTCTCCTTCGACGCGCACCTGGCCGCGAAGGACAAGGCCGACCCGATGAAGGCGACCGGCACCTTCGAGTGGAGCCACTATGTGGACGGCGAGGGTGCCTGGGCGAAGGCGAAGGTCGACTGCCTGGTCACCGGCGGCAAGGTGGCCGTCGTATCCGGGGTCGTCACCGCCACGGACCTGCCCGGCGCGAAGGGCACCCGGGTCGGCATCACCGTGCACGACCTCGGCCGCCACGACCGGCTCGGGTACAGCTGGGCGACGACCGAGGACCTCGGCCCGAAGGACCTGCCCAAGTGCGTGGGCTCGGCGCCCTTCGAGAAGGTGAAGAAGGGCACCGGCGACTTCTCGGTCATCCCCTGGCAGCCCGACTTCTAGCAGGTGCCGCCAGCAGCAGCGCGGTCAGCAGGTACGGCACCGCGCACCACGCGAAGGCGATGCCGTGTCCCGCGGCCGTGCCGAGCACCGCGTAGCCGCCGTACACGGCGACCGTGGCCAGGTCGGTGCCCAGTCCGGCGAGCGAGGTGAGGGTGGCCCGCCGGGCGTCGTCGATGCTCCGCTGGAGCCGTGCGTCGGCCAGCACGCTCGCCGCCTGGAAACCGCCGAAGGCGAGCGCCACCAGGGCGATCCCGGCCGGGGTGCCCGCGCCGGCGCCCACGGCCAGGGCGAGAGCCGTGCCCGCGAGCAGGGCCGCGAGGCCCTTGGTGCCCAGGCGCTCGCCCGCCCCGGCCAGCAGGCCTCCGGCCGTGGCACCCGCCCAGACCAGCAGCAGCAGGTAGGGCACGAGCGCGTCGGACACGCCGGTGTCCCGCACCAGCAGCGGCGTGTACTCGTCGAGGGCGCCCCACACGGCGGTGACGGCCGGGACCAGCAGGAGCGCTCCCCGTACGGACCGCTCGGCGCGGGCCTCGGCGAGCCCGGCCCGCAGGGTCGCGGTCCAGCCGTCGTGCCCCTGCGCCCCCGGGGTGCGGTGTTCCGGGAGCCGGGTCGCCGCCGCCGCCGCCAGCAGGCACACCAGCACGCTCGCGGCGCCGACGGCGGTGTGGCCGCCCCAGGCCAGGACCGGCCCGGCCAGTCCCATCGCCGCCATGACGGCCACCAGCCCGGCCGCGCGGACCCGGCCCATGACCTGGGCGTACCGGTCGGCGGCGCCGAGCCGCGCCAGTTCGTCGTGGACCAGCGCCTCACGCGCACCGGAGGCGAGGGCTCCGCCGGCGCCCCACAGCACGAAACCGAGGGCGAAGGCGCCGTACGACGGAACGAGCGTCCACAGGGTGAAGCCGGCGGCGGTGAGCAGCGGGCCGAGCCACAGCAGCGACCGGCGGGAGACCGCGTCGGCCCAGGCGCCGGAGGGGACCTCCAGAGTCACGCCGGTGACCGACCACAGGGCGAACAGGGAGGAGATCTGCCAGACCGACAGGCCGGTGTCGCGGAACAGCAGCGCGTACACCGGGTAGAGCAGGACGAAGTCTTCGAGGAACGCGTAGCCGTACAGCGTGCGCGTCAGCCGGCGGACGCCGGTGCCGGGCACGCGCGCGGGTGAGAGAGTCATGAGGCCTTCCCGAGGGGGCGGTTCGGACACCGGACGTGCGGTACGCACGGCGTCCGAGGCGGTCCTCGGGAGGCGCGGCTGGTGGATCAATGTCGCCAGGTCATGACACCGATGCTAGGGGTGTCGCCCGGAGCGGGCCACAGACTTACGTGGGCGAACCCGACGAGAAGCGCCGCAGCAGCGGCGACAGCACGAGCACGGACTTGGTCCGCTCGACGAACGGCTCCCCGGCGATCCGCTCCAGGACCCGTTCGAAGTGCCGCATGTCGGAGGCGAAGACCTGGGCGATCGCGTCCGCGTCCCCGGTGACGGTGGACGCGGCCACGACCTCCTGGTAGCGCTCCAGGCCCCGCTGGATGGTCTCCGGGGAGGTGTTGCCCCGGCAGTAGATCTCGACGAACCCCTCGGTCTGCCAGCCGAGGGCGCCCGGGTCCACCCGTACGGTGAAGCCGGTGATGGCTCCGGTGGCCCGCAGCCGGTCCACGCGCCGTTTCACGGCGGGCGCGGACAGGCCGACGATGTGGCCGATGTCGGCGTAGGAGCGGCGGGCGTCCTCGGCGAGGGCGTGCACGATGCGTTCGTCGAGATCGTTCAGCACAGTGGGTCGGTCACTTTTCGGATGGTGCGAGTCGGGACCGGCGGTAGCCGTACACGAAGTAGAACACGAGCCCGGCGGCCATCCAGACACCGAAGACGACCCAGGTCACGGTCGACAGGCTGCCCATCATCCAGAGGCAGAGGACGAAGCCCAGCGCGGGCAGGACCGGGGAGAGCGGCACCCGGAAGGTGCGGGGCATGTCCGGCCGGGTCCGGCGCAGCACCACGACGGCCACGTTGACCAGCGCGAAGGCGAACAGGGTGCCGATGCTGGTGGCGTCGGCGAGCTGCCCGAGCGGGATGGCGGCGGCCAGCACACCGCAGAACAGGGAGACGATCAGGGTGTTGGCACGGGGCGTGCCGCTCTTCGGGTGGACCCTGGCGAACACCTTCGGCACGAGGCCGTCGCGGGACATGGCGAACAGGATGCGGGTCTGGCCGTACAGCACGGTCAGCACCACGCTCGCGATGGCGATGACGGCGCAGAACGCCAGCAGGGTCCCCCAGAAGGTCTGCCCGGTGACCTCGCGCATGATCTGGGCGAGGGCGGCCTCGGAGCCGGTGAAGTTCTCCCAGGGCTTGGCGCCGACGGCGACGGCGGCGACGAGGACGTACAGCGCCGTGACGATGACCAGCGACAGCATGATCGCGCGCGGCAGGTCACGCTGGGCGTTCTTGGCCTCCTCGCCGGCGGTGGAGGCGGCGTCGAAGCCGATGTAGGAGAAGAACAGCGTCGCCCCGGCGGCGCTGACGCCCGCCATGCCCAGGGGCATGAAGTTCTCGTAGTTGCCGGAGCGGAAGCCCTGGACGCCGATGGCGCAGAACAGCACCAGTGCGGCGATCTTCACGATGACCATGACGGTGTTGGCGCGGGCGGACTCGCGGGCGCCGCCCAGCAGGAACGCCATCGCGAGCAGGACGACGATCAGCGCGGGCAGGTTGAACACACCGCCGTCGCCGGGCGGTGCGGACAGGGCGGCCGGGATGGTGACGCCGACGGTCCCGTCGAGCAGTTCGTTGAGGTACTCGCCCCAGCCGACCGCGACGGCGGCGACGGAGACGCCGTACTCGAGGACCAGGCACCAGCCGCAGATCCAGGCGATCAGCTCGCCCATCGTTGCGTACGCATACGAGTACGAGGAGCCGGAGACCGGGATGGTGCCCGCCAGCTCGGCGTAGGAGAGGGCCGAGAACAGGGCGGTCAGGCCGGCTATGACGAAGGCGAGCGTGACGGCCGGGCCCGCCTTGGGGACGGCCTCGCCGAGCACGACGAAGATGCCGGTGCCGAGGGTGGCGCCGATGCTGATCATGGTGAGCTGCCACAGGCCGAGGGAGCGCCGCAGCGAGCCTCCCTCGCCCTGGCCACCCTCCGCGACCAGGTTCTCCACCGGCTTGCGACGCATGAGGCGCGCGCCGACGCCGGGGGACGCGGGGGCGGCTGTCTGGCCTGGGTTCTGCGGGGGTGCGCCTTGGTCGAGCACGCGCTGGCTCCTTTTCGCTGCCGGTCAGGGCGGCAGGGACCGCAGGCACCCTTGAGCAGGGACCCGCCGAGCGGAGTCCCCGCCACGCCACGTACAAGGCGACAGCCTACGAGGAGCGGCGTTGCTGTCGAAATGCAGCAACCTTGCGCATGCGCGCAAGATCATTGCGTGCATGGGGGCTGGCCGGAGGTTCGTTGCAACGCCGCTTTCGTCCGTTGCGCGGGCAGACGCGTACGGCCCCCGCCTCTCCCTGCCGGGCAGGTCGAACGGGGGCCGTACGAAGGGGTGTCGGGCGCGTCAGTTCCAGCTGGCGTGCAGCGGCTTGCCCTCGGCGTAGCCGGCGGCGCTCTGGATGCCGACGATGGCCTTCTCGGCGAACTCCTCCAGGGAGCCGGCCCCGGCGTACGTGCAGGAGGAGCGGACGCCCGCGATGATCGAGTCGATCAGGTCCTCGACGCCGGGGCGGGCCGGGTCGAGGAACATCCGGGACGTGGAGATGCCCTCCTCGAACAGCGCCTTGCGGGCCCGGTCGTACGCCGACTCCTCGGACGTGCGGTTGCGCACGGCCCGCGCGGAGGCCATGCCGAAGGACTCCTTGTAGGCGCGCCCCTGGGCGTCGTGCTGGAGGTCGCCCGGGGACTCGTAGGTGCCCGCGAACCAGGAGCCGACCATCACGTTGGACGCGCCGGCGGCGAGGGCCATGGCCACGTCGCGCGGGTGGCGGACGCCGCCGTCGGCCCACACGTGCTTGCCGTACTTCTTCGCCTCGGCGGCGCACTCCAGGACGGCGGAGAACTGCGGCCGGCCGACGCCGGTCATCATGCGCGTCGTGCACATGGCACCGGGTCCGACACCGACCTTGACGATGTCCGCGCCCGCCTCGATCAGGTCGCGCACGCCCGCGGCGGCCACCACGTTGCCCGCGACGATCGGCACCTGCGGGTCGAGGTCGCGCACCAGCTTCAGGGCGCTGATCATCGACTCCTGGTGGCCGTGCGCGGTGTCGATGACGAGCGTGTCGACGCCCGCGTCCAGCAGCTGCTTGGCCTTGCCCGCGACGTCGCCGTTGATACCGACGGCGGCGGCGATCCGCAGCCGCCCCCGCGCGTCCGTGGCGGGCTTGTAGAGCGTGGCGCGCAGGGCGCCCTTGCGGGTGAGGATGCCGGCGAGCGTGCCGTCCTCGTTGACCGCGGGGGCGTAGCGGCGGTTGGCGTGGTCGAGGGTGTCGAAGGCCTCGCCCGGGTCCATGTGCGCGTCGATCAGCAGCAGGTCCCGGGACATGACCTCGCCCAGCTGCGTGAAGCGGTCCACGCCGGACAGGTCGGAGTCGGTGACCACGCCGACCGGCCGGTGGTTCTCGTCGACGACGACTCCGGCGTTGTGCGCGCGCTTGGGCAGCAGCGCCAGCGCGTCCGCGACGGTCTGGTGGGGCACCAGCATGATCGGGGTGTCCAGGACCAGGTGCCGGCTCTTCACCCAGGAGACGACGTCGGTGACGACGTCGATCGGGATGTCCTGCGGTATCACGACGAGCCCGCCGCGGCGGGCCACGGTCTCGGCCATGCGGCGCCCGGCGATGGCGGTCATGTTGGCGACGACGAGCGGGATGGTGGTGCCCGTGCCGTCCGGGGAGCTGAGGTCGACGGCCTGCCTCGAGCCCACCGAGGAGCGGCTCGGCACCATGAAGACGTCGTCGTACGTCAGGTCGTACCCGGGCTGGATGTCATTGAGGAAACGCACGTGCTGCACATCCCAGTCGATCAGAGGTGACCCCCCGACCGGCCGGCCAGGGGGAAAGAGCACGTACTTCATTGTCCCATGCCGGCTGCGCGGACGTCCCCCAGCGGATCATCCAGGCTGGTCAGGGGCTCTCTCGGAGGATTCTCCAAGCCCGAGGGTCACGAAGAGACCCGGACCCCGGTCCGTCGCCTCGGCGAAGATCTCCTCCGCGACCTGCCACTCCTCGGGCCGCTTCTCGGCGTACGCCCGCCAGCCCCGGACGACGACCAGCAGCCCCCGCTCCACGGCTCCCTCGGGCCAGAGGGCGGGGTCGGCCAGGCAGTCGGCGAGGGCGTCCCAGTTGCGGCCGAACCACTCGGGCAGGGCCAGGTCACGGGCGCAGCGGTCCATGAGACCCGCCTTGTCCGTGACCCCGTCGAGGTCCAGCACGACCACGATCCGGCCGGCCGGGTCGTCCGGCACCTCGTGCGACTGGCTGACCATCTGTCAGACTCCGTCCGGGTCGGCCCTGTTGAGTGCGGGCTTCGGTGCCGGCCCCGCCGTCATCAGATAGTCCGCGGCCGACGTGTCCGTCACCAGGCTGGTGACGAGCCCGGACCGCAGCACCGCGTCGATCGCGGGTCCCTTGCGCTGTCCGCCGGCGATCGCGACGACCTCGGGGATACTGCGGAGCTGGTCGGCCTTGACGGTGATGCACCGCTCGCCCAGGTCCCGGCCGACCCTTCGGCCCTCGGCGTCGAAGAGGTGCGCGGACATCTCGGCGGCGACACCGAGCGAGGCGTAGTGCGCGCGCTCCTCGTCGCTGAGCATGTCGTGCACCGTGGAGATGCCCGGCTCCCAGGAGCCGATGGAGACGCAGGCGACGGTGACCTTGTCGAAGTGCTCGAAGGCCCGGGCGATCCCCGTCTGGTTGCGCAGTGCCGAGGCCGTGGCCGCGTCGGGCAGCAGCATCGGCGCGTAGATGGGGTGCGCGTCACCGCCGGACACCTGGGCGGCACGGCGCACGGCCTCGACCGAGCCGCGCTCGGCGGTCCCGGCGTCGTACACGCCGGTCAGCTGCACCACCGTGCACGGCGGCAGCCGGTCGAGCGCCGCCGCCATGTGGATGGTGGAGCGGCCCCAGGCCAGGCCCAGCACATCACCTTCGTTGACCAGTTCGCCGAGCAGGTCGGCGGCCACTTCTCCCAGGTTCTCGGGGTCCGGTGTCTCCTCGGCATCGGCCGGGGACTCGACCACGACGGCGTGCCTGAGGCCGTAGCGGGCGCGGAGCGCGTCCGAGCGCTCGGCGTCCAGCTCCGCAGGCACACGGATCTCGATGCGTACGAGATCCCGTTCGAGGGCGGTCTCCAGGACCCGGGCCACCTTGAAGCGGCTGACGCCGAACTCCTCCGCGATCTGGATCTTGGACTTGCCCTCGAGGTAGAAGCGGCGGGCCATGGCCGCCGCCTGCACCAGCTCAGCGGGTCCCATCCGCATGGCTGACCGGCCCGCCGACATACCCGACACGGCGATCTCCTCACTGCTGTTCACACTCTGGATTCGCCGTTCATCCTTGCAGATCCGGCGCGGATGATCAGCCCTGATGAGAGCCGTTCACTTTGCTGTGGCTCAGTGGTCGCAGGCCCAGGAGGCCTTGGCGGTCGCCGCCTCCGCCTGCGTGCGTAGTGCACGTACCGCCTCTGCCGGGTCGTTTGCCCCGTAGACCGCCGATCCGGCCACGAAGACGTCGGCTCCGGCGTCCGCGCACCGCTCGATCGTGGAAGCGGAGACTCCGCCGTCGACCTGGAGCCAGAGCTCCAGACCGTGCTTGTTGATCAACTCGCGGGTGCGGCGAATCTTCGGAAGCATGATGTCGAGGAAGGCCTGTCCCCCGAAGCCCGGTTCGACCGTCATGATCAGCAGCATGTCGAGCTCGGGGAGCAGGTCCTCGTACGGCTCGACGGGGGTCGCGGGCTTGAGCGCCATGGAGGCGCGGGCGCCCTTGGCGCGGATCTCCCGGGCGAGCCGCACCGGGGCGGCGGCCGCCTCGACGTGGAAGGTGACGGAACCGGCCCCCGCTTCGACGTACTGGGGCGCCCACCGGTCAGGGGCCTCGATCATCAGATGGCAGTCCAGCGGGGTGTCCGTCGCGCGGGCGAGCGACTCTACGACCGGCACGCCGAGGGTGAGGTTCGGGACGAAATGGTTGTCCATGACGTCGACGTGGAGCCAGTCGGCTCCTTCCACGGCCTTCGCCTCGTCCGCGAGGCGGGCGAAGTCGGCGGACAGGATGCTGGGGTTGATCTGCGCGGCCATGACCTAAGACTGCCATGCCCTCCGGGGGTTGTGGGCATCGGTCCCGGGGCGCAGAGGGGGTCGCCGTGAAACAGGGCGTCGCACATCTCGTCTGCGGGCGGCGGGCCAAGTGGCTGGTGCTGGTGTTGTGGGTGGCGGTGCTGTTCGTGACGGCACCACTGGCGATGAAGCTCACCGACGCCCAGGACAACGACGCGTCGTCCTGGCTGCCGGGGTCCGCGGAGTCGACGCAGGTGCTGGAGATCTCCAAGGACTTCCGGCCGGAGCAGGTCCCGGCGGTGGTGATCTACGCCCGGGAGAGCGGGCTGACGGTCCAGGACCGGGCGGAGATCGCCGAGGACGCGCGGCAGCTCAAGGAGCTGCGTGACCATGGCATCCGGGGTGCGGAGACCCGGGGGCCGGTCTTCGACCGGCAGGCCGACCCGCGGGCGGCGCAGATCCTCGTGCCGATCACGATGGACGAGAAGGGCTGGGAGCGGATCTCGCCCGCCGTCGACTCCATCCGGGACGACGTCGGCGGGGGCGGCGCCGGGCTTGCCGTGCACATCACGGGTCCGGGCGGCACGGCGGCGGACTTCGCGGAGGCCTTCGAGGGCATCGACTCGACGCTGCTGTTCGCGGCGATGACCGTCGTCATCGTCATGCTGCTCATCACCTACCGCAGCCCGACCCTGCTGCTGGTCCCCCTGGTCTCCGTGGTCTGTGCGCTGTTCGCCTCCCAGGCGCTGATCTACCTGCTGGCCGAGCACGCGGGCCTGACGGTCAACGGCCAGAGCGCCGGCATCCTGACGGTGCTGGTCTTCGGGGCGGGGACGGACTACGCCTTGTTGCTGGTCGCCCGCTACCGGGAGGAGCTGCGCCGGCACGAGGACCGGCACGAGGCGATGGCCCAGGCGCTGCACCGGGCGGGCCCCGCGGTGCTCGCCTCCGGCGCGACGGTCGTGCTGAGCCTGCTGGTGCTGCTGGTCGCCGAGATGAACTCGACCAGCGGCCTGGGACCGGTGGCCGCGATCGGTGTCGCCGTCGCCCTGCTCGCGATGATGACGCTCTTCCCGGCCCTGCTGGTGATCGTCGGCCGGTGGATCTTCTGGCCGGTGATCCCGCACTTCGGTACGGCCGATCCGACCGAGCGGGGCGTGTGGGCCCGCGCCGGCCGCCGTATCGGCCGCCGTCCCCGGATGGTGTGGGGCGTCACGGTGGCGGTGCTGGCGGTCTGCTCGCTCGGCCTGATCCAGCTGCGCGCCGACGGCATCGGGAACGCGGACGCGTTCACCGGGAAACCGGACTCGATCGTCGGCCAGGAGGTTTCCGCACGCTATTTCCCGGCCGGGAGCGGCAATCCGCTCGTCATCGTCAGCAACCAGGCGCAGGCCCGGCAGGTGGGCCGCGCGGTCGCCGCCACGCCGGGCGTGGTCCCGGAGTCGCTGGGCCTGCCACCGGGCACGAAGCCGTCCTTCCAGGGCAGGGTCCTCTTCGAGGCCACGATGACCGCCCCGGCCGACAGCGACGCGGCGAAACAGACCGTGCAGCGGGTACGGGACGCCGTCCATGCGGTACCGGACGCCGATGCCCGGGTGGGCGGCGGTACGGCGGGCCTCGTGGACATGGACGAGGCGATCACCCATGACAACGTCCTGGTCATCCCGCTGGTGCTGGCGGTCGTCCTGCTGATCCTGTGCGCCCTGCTACGGGCCCTGATCGCGCCGCTGCTGCTGATCGGGACGGTGATCCTGTCGTTCGCGGCGGCCCTCGGCATCAGCGCGCTCGCGTTCCGGTACGTCTTCGACTACGCGGGCGAGGCGACCGACTTCCCGCTGTTCGTCTTCGTGTTCCTGGTCGCCCTGGGCATCGACTACAACATCTTCCTGACCACCCGCATCCGCGAGGAGGCGGTCCGCCAGGGCACCGGACCGGGCGTGGTCACGGGGCTCGCCGCCACCGGCGCGGTCATCACCTCCGCCGGCCTGGTCCTGGCCGGTACCTTCGCCGCGCTCGGCACCCTCCCCATGGTCGCCTTCGCCGAGATCGGCTTCGCGGTCGCCCTCGGTGTCCTCATCGACACGTTCGTCGTGCGCTCGGTCCTGGTGACGTCGCTGTTCCTGGACGTGGGGCCGAAGGTGTGGTGGCCGCACCGGCTGGCCGGGGAGGACGGCGGTGCGGCGGCCCGGGAGAGCGTCGAAGCGGGGGTCAGCCGGTCCGGCGGATGAGCGCCAGGTACATCGCGTCGGTCCCGTGCAGGTGCGGCCACAGCTGCACGTCGGGCCCTTCGCCGAGGTCCGGTACGCCGGGCAGCAGCGGCCGGGCGTCGAGGAGGTCGGTGTCCGGGTACTGCTTGAGGACGTCGGCGACCACGGCCCTGGTCTCGGCGAGGTGCGGCGAGCAGGTCGCGTAGCCCACGACTCCGCCGACCCGCACCGACTCCAGGGCGGTGCGCAGCAGGCCGCGCTGCAACGGCGCGAACCCCTCCAGGTCCTCCGGCCGGCGCCGCCAGCGCGCCTCGGGGCGGCGCCGCAGGGCACCGAGCCCGGTGCACGGCACGTCGACCAGCACGCGGTCGAAGCTGCCGGGCCGCCACGCCGGTCGCGTCCCGTCGGCGGCGATCACCTGGTAGGGCCCGGGGTTCCCGTCCAGCGCCTTGGCCACGAGCCCGGCGCGGTGGGTCTGCTTCTCGGAGGCGACGAGCAGCGCGCCCCGCTGGGCCGCGAGGGCGCCGAGCAGCGCGGCCTTGCCGCCGGGCCCCGCACACCCGTCCAGCCACCGCCGGTCCGGCCCGTCCAGGGGCGCGGCCGCGAGGGCGAGCGCCACGAGCTGGCTGCCCTCGTCCTGCACGCCCGCGCGTCCGTCCCGTACGGCCGCGACTGCGCCCGGCTCACCGCCCTCGGTCAGCCGCACGGCGTACGGCGACCAGTGCCCCGGCACGGCTGCGTCCTCTTCGAGCAGTTCCTCGGCGGTGGCCCGCCCGGGGCGCGCGACCAGGGTCACCTCGGGCCGCTCGTTGTCGGCGCGCAGCAGGTCCTCGATACCGGCGCGGCCGCCGCCGAGGGAGTCCCACAGCGCCGACACGACCCACCGCGGGTGCGAGTGGACGACGGCGAGGTGGTCCTCGGGGTCCTCGTCATAGGGCGGCGCGACCCGCTCCAGCCAGCCGTCCAGGTCGTGCTGCGCGACCTTCCGCAGCACGGCGTTGACGAACTTGGCCCGCCCGTCGCCGAGCACGACCCGCGCGAGCTCGACGGTGGCCGACACCGCCGCGTGCGTCGGGATCCGTGTCCCGAGCAGCTGGTGCGCGCCGAGGCTCAGCACGTCCAGCACCGGCGGGTCGACCTCCCCCAGCGGCCGGTCCACGCAGGCCGAGAGGACCGCGTCGTACGTCCCCTGCCGCCGCAGCGTGCCGTACACCAGCTCGGTGGCGAGCGCCGCGTCCCGGGCGTCGAACTTCTCGGGTCCCTCCTTCTCCCGCGCCTTGCGCAACAGGGGCGGCAGAACGAGGTTGGCGTAGGCGTCCCGCTCGTCCACGGCCCTCAGCGCCTCGAAGGCGAGGATGCGGACGGGGTCCTTCTTGGGCCGCCGGTAGGGCTTGCCGGACGTACGGGGCCGACGGGGCTGGTCGCTCACGAAAAAGGTGCTCCGGGTGTGAGAAGAAGTGCGCCGTCCAGCCTACGCCGCCCCGGACGTGTCGCCGCGTCAGCCCCCGAGCCGCTCGCCCTCGGTGATCCGCACCCCGCGGGCCCAGTCCGCCGCCCGCATCGGCTTCTTGCCCTGGGCCTGCACCCAGAGCAGCTCGACGGCGTACGAGCCGGTGCCGACGTACACGTTGTTCTTGCCGGCGGAGATCTGCCCCGGGGCGAGATCCGTCCGGTCCGGCGCGGGGGTGACCTGGATGAGCTTGAGCCGCTCACCGCGGAACGTGGTCCAGGCGCCGGGAGCCGGGGTGCAGCCCCGCACCATCCGGTCGACGCGCAGCGCGGGCGCGCTCCAGTCGATGTGGGCGTCCTCGACGTTGACCTTCGGGGCCAGGCTGACCCCTTCGGCCGGCTGCGGTACGGCCTTCAGCGTGCCGTCCTCGATCCCGTCCATGGTCGCCGCGAGCAGCCCGGCACCGGCGAAGGCCAGCCGCGTCAGCAGGTCCCCGCTGGTGTCGGTGGGCCGGATCTCCTCGGTGACCGTCCCGTACACCGGCCCGGAGTCGAGGCCCTCCTCGATCAGGAAGGTGGAAGCCCCGGTGATCTCGTCCCCGGCCATGATGGCGTGCTGCACGGGCGCGGCGCCGCGCCAGGCCGGCAGCAGGGAGAAGTGCAGATTGACCCAGCCGTGCGCGGGGACGTCGAGGGCGACCCGGGGCAGCAGCGCGCCGTAGGCGACGACGGGACAGCAGTCCGGCCCGATCTCCCGCAGCCGCTCCAGGAACTCGGGGTCCTTCGGCTTCGCGGGCTTCAGCACCTCGATTCCGGCCTCCTCCGCCCGCTCGGCGACGGGCGACGCGACGAGCCTGCGCCCACGCCCGGCCGGCGCGTCGGGCCGCGTGACGACAGCGGCCACCTCGTGCCGCTCAGAGGCGAGAAGAGCGTCCAGAGCGGGAACGGCGACCTCGGGTGTACCGGCGAAGACGAGCTTCATGGGGTGGTGGGGGCCTCTCGGGCGGGAGTGGACGGCGGGCAGCACACAAGTCTATGAGCCCCGCCGTGGAACGGGTGGTGCGCGGGCGGACAGACGGAGCCGACGGCCGAAGGCCGAGGCGCACACCCCGCGCAAACAGGCGCACGCATATGCCCCCACGCCCCCACACCGTGACCCGCGGAGCGAATCCGCGTTGGTCAAGACAGAGTTGACCACATCGGGCCGCGATCGCGGCCCATTCCCTTTCAACGCCGGTTCGAGAGGCTTGTTCATGGCCGACCACGCAACCCACGACGCCCAGGCTCGGGCCAGCCTGCACTTGCTGGTGCGGGACATCGAGCGGGTCCGCCGGCAGGTGGACGCACTGCGCACACTCACCGCCCAGCTGGGCAACGTCTACCGCCCGCGCCGCTCCGGCTCCTCCACGGGCTTCGTCGTCTACGGACGCGCCCCCGCCCCGACGGTACGTCTCGCCCAGGAGCTGCGGGACAGTGTCGAGACCCTGGTCACGGCGGCCGTGGACTTCGACCGCTCGCTCGGCTTCTCGTGGGACGCGGTGGGCTCCGCGCTCGGAGTCACCAAACAGGCGGTCCACCGCCGTTACGGCGCACGCCGGGCCACGGCCCAGTCGGCCGCGTCCGAGGCGGAGCGGACACCGGAGCCCTCGGGCTCGCGCACGGTCAGTGTGAACACCGGCCTCCCGACGGTCCCGGCGGCCCGCTCCATGCCCACCCAGCCGACGGCGGGCAGCCCGGCCCTGCGCGACGAGGCGAGGCCGACGGCCTTCCCCGGCCCACGCAACGGCTGACCCGCACCCCGCCCCGACAGGCCGCTGCCCTCCCGATACGTAGGGGAGGGCAGCGGCCTGTACGCGCAGCGAACAGCGGCAGACACGACCTCAGCCACCGCCACCGGCTCGGACGACCGCAGTCACCGGCTCACCCGATGTCAGCCGGATCGATCCGCACCCAGACAGGCTCCGCACTCCCCCGGGCCGTCCGCGCGGCCTGCGCGGCCTTCAGCGCGGCGGCCAGTGCCGCCCCCTTGCCCGGCGGCACCCGGACCAACGCCCGCTCCCACTGCTCCCCGGGCGGCGGCGCCCCCGCCCGCCGCGGTCGCCCCGCGGCCGGGACGGGCAATGGCACCGGCCCCAGCACCTCGGCCTCCGGCGGCAGTTCGGCCGCACGGAGAAACTCGGCCACCGCCTCCGCCGGCCCCGACACGGCCGCCATCCGCGACACCGGCGGAAACCCCAGCTCGGCCCGCTCGGCGAGTTCCCGCACCGCGTGACCGACGGGGTCCCACCGTACGAGCGCCTGGACCGGCCGCAGCGTCGGCTCGGCCACGACCACCACTGTGCCGCCGACCGGCTGCGGCCGGACGAGCGACCCGGCCGCGATCCACCGCCGCAACGCGTCCTCACCGGCCCGCAGATCGGGCCGCCCGAGCATCGCCCACCCGTCGAGCAGCAGCGCCGCCGCGTATCCGCCCTCGGCGACGGGCTCGGCCCCCGGCGTACTCACCACCAGCGCAGGCGCCCCCGGCACCGTGTCGAGCACGTGTTCACGACCCGAGGTCCGCACCGGAACGGCGGGGAAGGCCCGTCCGAGTTCCTCGGCGGTCCGCCGCGCGCCCACCACCGAGGCGCGCAGCCGGAACGCACCGCACTCCGGGCAGTGCCAGCCGTTCTCCTCACGGCCGCACCACCCGCAGCACAGCGCGCCGCCGTCCCGCGTTTCCAGCGGCCCGGAGCAGTGCCGGCACCGCGCGGGCGCCCGGCAGTTGGCGCACGCCATGCGCGGTACGTATCCCCGCCGGGGCACCTGCACCAGCACCGGACCGTGCCGCAGGCCCTCCCTGACGACCTGCCAGGCGAGGGTCGGCAGCCGGGCGGCCCGGGCGGCCTCGTCCCGCGCGAGGTCCCCGTCGCCGACGGTGCGGACGAGCGGAGCGGTGGCCCGCACCTGCTCACGCCCGGCGACCAGCGGACGGGCCCACCCGCTCTCGACGAGCTGCGCGGCCTCCACCGTGCAGCCCCAACTGCCCAGCAGGAAGCCGCACTTGTCCTGGGCGGCCCGCAGCAGCAGCACCTCACGCGCATGGGGCTGCGGGGCGTGCTGCTCGCTGTGGCTGTCGTCCCCGTCGTCCCAGATGGCGACCAGCCCGAGGTCCTGGACCGGTGCGAACATCGCGGCCCGGGTCCCGATCACGGCCCGCACGGAGCCCCGCCGGACCGCGAGCCACTGCGCGTACCGCTTCTCGGGTCCCGCGTCGGCGGTGAGCACCGCGTGCCGCCCCTTCCCCAGCAGGGCCGTCAAGGCGGCGTCCACCCGCGCGACCGCCCGCCCGTCGGGCAGGACGGCGAGCGCACCGCGACCGGAGGCCAGCGTCGCCCCGACGGCCCGGGCCAGCTCCTCGCTCCACTGCGGGCCGGGCAGCGCGTTCCACACGGCCCGGGGCGCGCCGCCGGAGGCGAGCGACTCCAGGAAGGCCCCTCCCTGCTCGTACCGCTGCCAGGAGCCCGCCACGGGCGCCGGGGGCGGTGGCAGCGGTGCGGGCGAGGGGCGCTGCTCGGCCCGTGCGCTGCGCGGCGGCACCGCGAGTTGCAGGACGTCGGCGAGGCTGCCTGCGTACCGGTCGGCGACCGCACGGGCCAGCCCGACCAGTTCCTCACTGAGCACCCGCTCGGGCGACACGACCTGGGCGAGGGCGGCCAGCGGCCCGGAGTAGTCGGACTCGGCCAGCCGCTCGACGAGGAACCCGTCGATCAGCCCGCCGCCCTCGCGCCGCCCGTCCCGCACCCGGTGCCGCCCGGCCCCGAACCGCACCCGCACCCGCACGCCGGGCTGGGCCTGCTCGTCCAGTTCCTCGGGCACGGCGTAGTCGAAGTACCGGTCGAGATGGAGCACACCCTTGTCGACGAGCACCCGGGCGACGGGCAGGTCCTTGGCGAGCGCGGCCCCCCGCCAGGTCCGCGGCTTGGCCCGAGGCGTCCTGGCCTTCCGCACACTCTCCCGGATGAGCGCGAGCTGCTCGGGCGGCGCGCCCTCCGCGCCGCCGCCCGCCTGTTCGTTCTCGCTGCTCACGCTTGCATTCTTACCAAACGTCACTGACATCCGGCGGCCCTCGAGTACCCGCCTCCCGCCCGCCGGACGCACGACGAGGCCCGGCGCCCCGAAGGGTGCCGGGCCTCGCGAGGAACCGCGGCGGCGTCGGACCTGCGGCCCCGCCGCCTTCCGGGGACTTACAGGCCCACGGCCTTGCGCAGCGCGTCCACGCGGTCCGTCCGCTCCCAGGTGAACTCGGGAAGCTCCCGGCCGAAGTGGCCGTACGCCGCCGTCTGGGAGTAGATCGGGCGGAGCAGGTCGAGGTCGCGGATGATGGCGGCCGGACGGAGGTCGAAGACCTCGTCGATCGCCTTCTCGATCTTCTCCGTGTCGACCTTGGCGGTGCCGAAGGTCTCGACGAACAGACCGACCGGCTCGGCCTTGCCGATGGCGTAGGCCACCTGGACCTCGCAGCGGGTGGCGAGACCCGCGGCGACCACGTTCTTGGCGACCCAGCGCATGGCGTACGCCGCGGAGCGGTCGACCTTGGACGGGTCCTTGCCGGAGAAGGCGCCGCCGCCGTGGCGGGCCATGCCGCCGTAGGTGTCGATGATGATCTTGCGGCCGGTCAGGCCGGCGTCACCCATCGGGCCGCCGATCTCGAAGCGGCCGGTGGGGTTGACCAGGAGGCGGTAGTTCTCCGTGTCCAGCTTGATGCCCTCGTCGAGCAGCGCCTTGAGCTCCGGGTCGACGACGAACTCCTTGATGTCCGGAGCCAGGAGCGAGTCCAGGTCGATGTCGGAGGCGTGCTGCGAGGAGACGACGACGGTGTCCAGGCGGACCGCCTTGTCGCCGTCGTACTCGATGGTGACCTGCGTCTTGCCGTCCGGGCGCAGGTAGGGGATCGTGCCGTTCTTGCGCACGTCGGACAGGCGCTTCGACAGGCGGTGGGCCAGGAAGATCGGCAGCGGCATGAGCGTCGGCGTCTCGTCCGTCGCGTAGCCGAACATCAGGCCCTGGTCGCCCGCGCCCTGCTTGTCGAGCTCGTCCTCGTCGCCCTCGACACGGGACTCGTAAGCCGTGTCCACGCCCTGGGCGATGTCCGGGGACTGCGCGCCGATCGACACCGAGACGCCGCAGGAGGCGCCGTCGAAGCCCTTCTTCGAGGAGTCGTAGCCGATTTCGAGGATCTTGTTCCGGACCAGCGTCGCGATGTCCGCGTACGTCTTGGTGGTGACCTCGCCGGCCACGTGCACCAGGCCGGTCGTGATCAAGGTCTCGACGGCGACCCGGGAGGTCGGGTCCTCGCGGAGCAGCGCGTCGAGAATGGTGTCGCTGATCTGGTCAGCGATCTTGTCGGGGTGACCCTCGGTCACGGACTCCGAGGTGAACAGGCGACGGGACACAACGCTCCCTGGGGTTGCAGCGGCTGCTGGCTGATCATTGGCGGACGGCGGGGGCTGCACCCGGCGCCGTCCGTGGAACAGTTTATCGGTCACGCTTCGGCCACGGTCCCCCTGTCTCGACACTCGGAAGTGCTGTGACCTGCGGCACGGGCATTCTGCCCAATGCCGAGCTGCGTTGGCCAGAGGCGCCACGCCCCGATCGGCCGTGTTTCACGGGGGCGCAGGGCGACTGAAACATCAGTGAAGGCGCTCGACCACCAGGCCCCATACGGTTTCGGCCAGGGCTTCCTTGGGTCCGTGCGGCACCGCGGTCTCGCTGCCGTCGGCGCCGAGGACGACGGCCTCGTTCTCCTCGGAACCGAAGGTTCTGCTCTCCCCGACCTCGTTCACCACCAGCAGATCACAGCCCTTGCGCTTCAGTTTCGCGCGGCCGTTGGCGAGCACGTCGTCGGTCTCCGCCGCGAAGCCGACGATCACCTGGCCGGGGCGGGCGCGCTCGGCGGAGACCTCCGCGAGGATGTCCGGATTCCGCACCAGCGTGATCGGCTCCGGCTCCTGGTCGTCCTTCTTCTTGATCTTCCCGGCCGCGTACACCGCCGGGCGGAAGTCCGCCACCGCCGCGGCCATGACCACCGCGTCGGCGTCTGCGGAGGCCTCCAGCACCGCCTCCCGCAGCTGCAGGGCGGTGCCCACGGGGACGACGTCCACGCCGGCCGGGTCGGGCAGGGCGCTGTTGGCCGCGATCAGCGTGACGCGGGCGCCGCGGGCGGCCGCGGTGCGGGCGAGGGCGTAGCCCTGCTTGCCTGAGGAGCGGTTGCCGAGGAAGCGGACGGGGTCCAGGGGCTCGCGGGTGCCGCCGGCGCTGATCACCACGTGCCGGCCCTTCAGGTCGGGCTCGGTCACGCCCCGGGCCAGCACCCGGCGGCAGACCTCGAAGATCTCGCCCGGGTCGGGGAGCCGGCCCTTGCCGGTGTCGACGCCGGTGAGGCGGCCCACGGCCGGTTCGATGACCAGGGCGCCGCGGCGGCGCAGCGTCGCCACGTTCTCCTGGGTGGCCGGGTGCTCCCACATCTCCGTGTGCATGGCGGGGGCGAAGACGACCGGGCAGCGGGCGGTGAGGAGGGTGTTGGTCAGGAGGTCGTCGGCGAGGCCGTGGGCCGCCTTGGCGAGCATGTCGGCGGTGGCGGGGGCGACGACGACCAGGTCGGCGTGCTGTCCGATGCGGACGTGCGGGACCTCGTGCACGTCGTCCCACACCTCGGTGGAGACCGGGTTTCCGGAGAGCGCGGACCAGGTGGCGGCGCCGACGAAGTGCAGCGCGGAGGCGGTGGGGACGACGCGCACGTCATGGCCCGACTCCGTCAACCGCCGCAGCAGCTCACAGGCCTTGTACGCGGCGATGCCGCCACTGACCCCCAGAACGACCTTCGGTTTGTCCACCGTCTCTCCCCGGACCTCGGCAACCGGCACAACGTACGACTCCATGACACACCACAGGCCCGGCAGTCGGCCTGCCGGGCCTGTGGAAAAGTCAGCGTCAAGCTGCAAATAGTACTTACTGCGCCGGGCCCTCGACGGCCTCGGACGTCAGCAGCCCCGCGTTGATCTCGCGAAGGGCGATCGAGAGCGGCTTCTCGTGGACGTGGGTGTCGACGAGAGGACCGACGTACTCGAGGAGACCCTCGCCGAGCTGCGAGTAGTACGCGTTGATCTGGCGGGCCCGCTTGGCCGCGTAGATCACGAGGCTGTACTTCGAGTCGGTGGCCTCGAGGAGCTCGTCGATCGGCGGGTTGATGATGCCCTCGGGCGCGGAGATGGAAGAGGACACGCTCTACCTTCCGATGGATGGGAAAGATTCTGTCGGGGTGATCAGCGAGACCCGGAAACGATCAGCGATGGTCACACGACGTCCATCAAGGCTAGCAGCTCGCGAGCCACGTCCTCGACGGAGGTGTTCACCAGGGTCGTGTCGAACTCCGGCTCGGCGGCCAGTTCGATCTTGGCCGCCTCGAGCCGGCGCTCGATGACCTCGGGCGGTTCGGTGCCCCGCCCGGTGAGTCTGCGCACCAGCTCCTCCCAGGAGGGAGGAGCCAGGAACACCAGCTGGGCCTCGGGCATCGACTCCCGGACCAGACGGGCGCCCTGGAGGTCGATCTCGAGGAGTACGGGCTCGCCCTTCTCCAAGCGCTCCTGCACGGCCGCACGCGGCGTGCCGTAGCGGTTACCCGCGAACTCGGCCCACTCCAGCAGTTCGCCGTTGGCGATCAGCTTGTCCATCTCGTCGTCGGTGACGAAGAAGTAGTGGACTCCGTGCTTCTCGCCGGGGCGGGGCTTGCGGGTCGTCGCCGACACCGAGAGCCAGACCTCGGGATGTTCCTTGCGCATATGGGCGACGACCGTGCTCTTGCCGACCCCGGAGGGGCCGGAGAGCACGGTCAGCCGCGGACGTACGTCCGGGGGCACGGGGGTCGTCCCCCGGGGTGTTGCAGCCATGCAGCGATTATCCAGCAATCCCGGAGTGCCCGGGACTCGCTCCCCCTTCAGTGCCCGGTTCAGGAACCGGTGCTGCCGAACTCACGCTCGAGGGAGGCGATCTGGTTGGACCCGAGACCACGCACGCGGCGGCTCTCGGAGATACCGAGTCGCTCCATGATCTGCTTGGCGCGGACCTTGCCCACGCCCGGCAGGGACTCGAGGAGGGCGGAGACCTTCATCTTGCCGATGACGTCGTTCTCCTGGCCCTGCTTGATGACCTCGTGAAGGGAGGCGCCGGAGTGCTTGAGTCGATTCTTGACCTCGGCCCGCTCCCGGCGAGCCGCGGCGGCCTTTTCGAGCGCGGCTGCGCGCTGTTCAGGGGTAAGGGGCGGAAGAGCCACGCCTACGTCACCTCGGATGTCGAACTGTCGGATACGGACCGGTGAGGAACCTAGTCGCCCCACACCTGGGGAGCCACGAGCAACACGCTTGCCCGTTCACTCTCGTCGGAGACTAGCGGGCAAGTCCGCCAGAGTCAGCGAGAACAGCGGAAAAGTCCTGGTCAGCCTTCATCTGAACGGACATTTAGGACATACTGCCCCGGATTTGAGGATGTATTCAGACTCAAGCGCGCCCCGGACCACTCATCGGAGGACTCCGGAGGAGATCAGGAGGAGGTCGGAAAGAGGTCAGCCTGAGGTCAGACGGACGTCACGGCCTGCCGGATCTCCTCCGCGAAGCGCTCCGCGGCGTCACGCAGCGCGACCGCGTCGGGACCGTGGCGCAGCACTCCCCGGCTGACGTTCGGCACGACGTTGCGCACCGCCGCCCCGAAGACCCCGGGAAGATCGGCCGGCGTCGCCCCCTGGGCACCGATACCGGGCGCGAGGAGCGGGCCGTTGATGTCCAGGTCGTACGACGACAGGTCACCGAGGGTCGCGCCGACGACCGCGCCGAAGGACCCCAGGGGCTCCTCCCCCGCGTTCTCGGCGGACAGGTGCGCGAGCACGGTCGCTCCGACGTTCCGGCCGTCGGACCGCACGGCGTGCTGGACCTCGCCGCCCTCCGGGTTGGAGGTCAGCGCCAGCACGAACAGCCCGGCGCCGCTCTCCCGGGCCAGCGCGACGGCCGGGCTGAGCGAGCCGTAACCCAGGTAGGGCGAGACGGTCAGCGCGTCGGAGAACAGCGGGGCGTCCTTGTGCAGGAAGGACTCGGCGTACGCGGCCATGGTCGAGCCGATGTCGCCGCGCTTGGCGTCCATCACGACCAGCGCGCCGGCCGCCCGCGCCTCGGCCACCGACTTCTCCAGGACGGCGACGCCGCGCGAGCCGAACCGCTCGAAGAACGCGCTCTGCGGCTTGAGCACGGCGACCCGGTCGGCCACCGCCTCGACGACCGTGCGGCTGAACCGCTCCAGGCCCGTCACGTCGTCGTTGAGGCCCCACTCGGCGAGCAGGGAGGCGTGCGGGTCGATGCCGACGCACAGCGGGCCGCGCTCGTCCATCACGCGGCGCAGACGGGCGCCGAAGGGTTCGAGACCACTCATGCCGTCTTCCTCACGTCGGCGCCCACCGCGTCGGCGAGCGTGGCGTACGGGCTGGTGCGCAGGCGCGCGGCGAGCCCCTTGTGGATGGAGCGGCCCCAGAAGGGCCCCTCGTAGATGAAGGCGCTGTAACCCTGGACCAGCGTGGCACCGGCCAGGATGCGCTGCCAGGCGTCCTCGGCGTTCTCGACGCCGCCGACGCCCACCAGGGTGATCCGGCCGCCCACGCGCGCGTAGAGGCGGCGCAGGACCTCCAGGGAGCGTTCCTTCAGGGGTGCCCCGGACAGGCCGCCGGTCTCCTTGACCAGGGAGGAGTCTGACTTCAGGCCGAGTCCCTCGCGCGCGATCGTGGTGTTCGTGGCGATGATCCCCTCCAGGCCGAGTTCCACGGCGAGGTCGGCGACGGCGTCGATGTCCTCGTCGGCGAGGTCCGGCGCGATCTTGACCAGGAGCGGGACGCGCCGCGCGGCCACCGCCCGGTCGGCGGCCTCGCGGACGGCGCTCAGCAGGGGGCGCAGCGCCTCGGTGGCCTGGAGGTTGCGCAGGCCGGGCGTGTTCGGGGAGGAGACGTTGACGACGAGGTAGTCGGCGTAGGGGGCCAGCCGCTCGGCGGACTTCACGTAGTCCGCGACGGCCTCCTCCTCGGGGACGACCTTGGTCTTGCCGATGTTGACACCGACGACGGTCTTGAAGACGGGCGTCCGGGAGGCCAGACGGGCGGCGACGCGGAGCGATCCGTCGTTGTTGAAGCCCATGCGGTTGATCAGCGCCCGGTCCTTGACCAGGCGGAACAGCCGCTGTTTGGGGTTGCCGGGCTGCGGTTCACCGGTGACCGTGCCGATCTCGACGTGGTCGAAGCCGAGCATCGCCATGCCGTCGATGCCGACCGCGTTCTTGTCGAAGCCCGCGGCGAGCCCGAAGGGGCCGTGCATGCGCAGCCCGAAGGCCTCCGTGCGCAGCTCCTTGTGGCGGGGCGCGAGGGCGGCCGCGAGGAGGGTGCGCAGCACGGGCACGCGGGCGGCCAGGCGGATCCAGCGGAAGGCGAGGTGGTGCGCCTGCTCCGGGTCCATCCGCTTGAAGAGCAGACTGAAAAAGATCTTGTACATGGTGTCCTCACGAAGACATGGCGTCCTCACGAAGAGGGGGACACCGTTTCCGGTGTCCCCCTCTTCGGCTGCTAGTCGCGGGCCGCGGTCAGGTGTTCCGCGTGTTCCTGGAGCGATCGGACGCCCACGTCGCCGCGGTTGAGGGCGTCGATGCCCTGGACCGCCGCCGCGAGCGCCTGGACCGTCGTCAGGCAGGGCACGGAGCGTGCCACGGCCGCGGTACGGATGTCGTAGCCGTCGAGGCGGCCACCGGTGCCGTACGGGGTGTTGACGATGAGGTCGACCTCGCCGTCGTGGATGAGCTGGACGATGGTCTTCTCGCCGTTCGGGCCGGTGCCCTCGGACTGCTTGCGCACGACGGTGGCGTTGATGCCGTTGCGCTTGAGGACCTCGGCCGTGCCGGAGGTGGCGAGCAGCTCGAAGCCGTGCGCGACGAGCTCACGGGCCGGGAAGATCATCGAGCGCTTGTCGCGGTTGGCGACCGAGATGAAGGCGCGGCCCTTGGTGGGCAGCGGGCCGTAGGCGCCCGCCTGCGACTTGGCGTACGCCGTGCCGAAGACGGAGTCGATGCCCATGACCTCGCCGGTGGAGCGCATCTCCGGGCCGAGGACCGTGTCGACGCCGCGGCCGTGGATGTCGCGGAAGCGCGACCACGGCATGACGGCCTCCTTGACGGAGATCGGCGCGTCCAGTGGGAGCTCGCCGCCGTCGCCACTGGCCGGCAGCAGGCCCTCGGCGCGCAGCTCGGCGATCGTGGCGCCCAGCGAGATCCGGGCGGCGGCCTTGGCCAGCGGCACCGCGGTCGCCTTCGAGGTGAAGGGGACGGTCCGCGAGGCGCGCGGGTTGGCCTCCAGCACGTAGAGGATGTCGCCCGCCAGCGCGAACTGGATGTTGATCAGGCCGCGCACCCCGACGCCCTTCGCGATGCCCTCCGTGGAGGCCCGCAGGCGCTTGATGTCGAAGCCGCCGAGCGTGATCGGGGGCAGGGCGCACGCCGAGTCGCCGGAGTGGATGCCGGCCTCCTCGATGTGCTCCATGACGCCGCCGAGGTACAGCTCCTCGCCGTCGTAGAGTGCGTCGACGTCGATCTCGATCGCGTCGTCGAGGAACCGGTCGACCAGGACCGGCCGGGACGGGCTGATCTCCGTCGACTCGGCGATGTACGCCTCCAGGCGCGTCTCGTCGTAGACGATCTCCATGCCGCGCCCGCCGAGGACGTACGACGGGCGCACCAGGACCGGGTAGCCGATCTCGTCGGCGATGGCCTTGGCCTCGGCGAAGGTGGTGGCGGTGCCGTGCTTGGGGGCCGGGAGGCCGGCCTCCTTGAGGACCCGGCCGAAGGCGCCCCGGTCCTCGGCCGCGTGGATGGCTTCCGGGGACGTGCCGACGATCGGCACGCCGTTGTCCTTCAGCGCCTGCGACAGGCCCAGCGGGGTCTGGCCGCCGAGCTGGACGACGACACCCGCCACCGGGCCGGCCTGCTGCTCCGCGTGCACGATCTCCAGCACGTCTTCGAGCGTCAGCGGCTCGAAGTACAGGCGGTCGGAGGTGTCGTAGTCCGTGGAGACGGTCTCCGGGTTGCAGTTGACCATCACGGTCTCGTAGCCCGCGTCGCTCAGCGCGAAGGAGGCGTGGACGCAGGAGTAGTCGAACTCGATGCCCTGGCCGATGCGGTTCGGGCCGGAGCCCAGGATGATGACGGCCGGCTTCTCGCGGGAGGCGACCTCCGTCTCCTCGTCGTAGGAGGAGTAGAAGTACGGCGTCTTCGCGGCGAACTCGGCGGCGCAGGTGTCGACCGTCTTGTAGACCGGGCGGACGCCCAGCGCGTGCCGGACCTCGCGGACGACGTCCTCGCGCAGGCCGCGGATCTCACCGATCTGCTGGTCGGAGAAGCCGTGCCGCTTGGCCTCGGCGAGCAGGTCGGTGGTCAGCTCGGGCGCCTCGGCCAGTTCGTCCGCGATCTCCTTGAGCAGGAAGAGCTGGTCGACGAACCAGGGGTCGATCTTCGTGTACTCGAAGACCTCCTCGGGCGTGGCACCGGCACGGATGGCCTGCATGACGGTGTTGATACGGCCGTCGGTCGGGCGAACGGACGCCTCCAGCAGCTCCTGCTTGTCGCCGGGCTCGCCGACGAAGGTGAACTGGCTGCCCTTCTTCTCCAGCGAGCGCAGGGCCTTCTGGAAGGCCTCGGTGAAGTTGCGGCCGATGGCCATGGCCTCGCCGACCGACTTCATGGTGGTGGTGAGCGTGGCGTCCGCACTCGGGAACTTCTCGAAGGCGAAGCGCGGAGCCTTCACGACCACGTAGTCGAGCGTCGGCTCGAAGGAGGCGGGGGTCTCCTGTGTGATGTCGTTCGGGATCTCGTCCAGCGTGTAGCCGACGGCGAGTTTGGCGGCGATCTTGGCGATCGGGAAGCCGGTCGCCTTGGAGGCGAGGGCCGAGGAGCGCGACACGCGCGGGTTCATCTCGATGACGATGACCCGGCCGTCCTCGGGGTTCACCGCGAACTGGATGTTGCAGCCGCCGGTGTCGACGCCGACCTCGCGGATGACGGCGATGCCGATGTCCCGCAGGGTCTGGTACTCACGGTCGGTGAGCGTCATCGCCGGGGCGACGGTGATCGAGTCGCCGGTGTGCACGCCCATGGGGTCGAAGTTCTCGATGGAGCAGACGACCACGACGTTGTCGTGCTTGTCGCGCATCAGCTCCAGCTCGTACTCCTTCCAGCCGAGGATGGACTCCTCCAGGAGCACCTCGGTGGTCGGCGAGAGCGTGAGGCCCTGACCGGCGATGCGGCGCAGCTCCTCCTCGTCGTGGGCGAAGCCGGAGCCGGCACCGCCCATGGTGAAGGACGGGCGGACCACGACCGGGTAGCCGCCGAGCTCCTCGACGCCCCTGAGGACGTCGTCCATGGAGTGGCAGATGTAGGACCGGGCGGACTCACCGTGGCCGATCTTCTTACGGACCTCCTCCACGACCTCCTTGAACTGGTCGCGGTCCTCGCCCTTGTGGATCGCCTCGACGTTGGCGCCGATCAGCTCGACGCCGTACTTGTCGAGCGTCCCCGCCTCGTGCAGCGAGATCGCGGTGTTGAGGGCCGTCTGGCCGCCCAGGGTGGGCAGCAGCGCGTCGGGACGCTCCTTGGCGATGATCTTCTCGACGAACTCGGGGGTGATGGGCTCGACGTAGGTGGCGTCGGCGATCTCGGGGTCGGTCATGATCGTCGCCGGGTTGGAGTTGACCAGGACGACCCTGAGGCCCTCGGCCTTCAGGACGCGGCACGCCTGGGTGCCGGAGTAGTCGAACTCGGCGGCCTGGCCGATGACGATCGGGCCGGAGCCGATGACCAGGACGGACTGGATATCGGTGCGCTTAGGCACGCTGGCCCTCCATCAGGGAAACGAAGCGGTCGAACAGGTAGGCGGCGTCGTGCGGGCCGGCTGCCGCTTCGGGGTGGTACTGGACGCTGAAGGCGGGGCGGTCGAGGAGCTGGAGCCCCTCCACCACGTTGTCGTTGAGGCAGACGTGGGACACCTCGGCGCGGCCGAACGGGGTCTCGGAGACCTGGTCGAGCGGGGCGTCGACGGCGAAGCCGTGGTTGTGCGCGGTGACCTCGACCTTGCCGGTCGTCCGGTCCTGCACCGGCTGGTTGATGCCGCGGTGGCCGTACTTCAGCTTGTAGGTGCCGAAGCCGAGCGCGCGGCCCAGGATCTGGTTGCCGAAGCAGATGCCGAACAGCGGCGTGCCGCGCTCCAGGACGCCCCGCATGAGGGAGACGGGGTGGTCGGCGGTGGCGGGGTCGCCGGGGCCGTTGGAGAAGAACACGCCGTCCGGGTTGACCGCGTAGACGTCCTCGACGGTCGCGGTCGCCGGGAGCACGTGCACCTCGATGCCGCGCTCGGCCATGCGGTGCGGGGTCATGCCCTTGATGCCGAGGTCGACGGCGGCGACGGTGAACTTCTTCTCGCCGATCGCGGGCACGACGTACGGCTCGGTGGTGGCGACCTCGGCGGAGAGGTTCGCACCCTTCATCTGGGGGGCGTCCTGGACGCGGGCCAGCAGCGCGGCGTCGTCCTGGATCGTGTCACCGCTGAAGATGCCGACGCGCATGGCGCCGCGCTCGCGCAGGTGGCGCGTGAGGGCGCGGGTGTCGATGCCGGAGATGCCGACGACGCCCTGCGCCGCCAGCTCCTCGTCCAGCGAGCGCCTCGAGCGCCAGTTGGACGGCACGCGCGCGGGGTCGCGCACGACGTACCCCGAGACCCAGATGCGCTTCGACTCCGGGTCCTCGTCGTTGACGCCGGTGTTGCCGACGTGCGGGGCGGTCATCACCACGACCTGGCGGTGGTACGAGGGGTCGGTGAGGGTCTCCTGGTAGCCGGTCATGCCGGTGGAGAACACCGCTTCGCCGAAGGTCTCCCCCACGGCCCCGTAGGCACGGCCGCGGAAGACCCGGCCGTCCTCCAGGACGAGTACGGCGGGAGTTTTTGCAGCTCCCCTGGTGGAGGTGGTCATCGTTCGGCGCCTTCCCTGCTGTTCGTTTCGATCATGGAGTTGATGGCTTCGACCCATTCGTTGTGCTCGGCCGCGTGGTCGGAGCGGAAGCCGGAGTCGATCAGCCGGTCGCCGTGCTCCCAGGTGACGACGAGCAGGCCGCCCTCGGTGAGCACCTTGCCAGCGATGCCCTTGTCGAGCCGGGCCTCGCGGAGCTGTGCGGCCGGGACGAAGAAGTCGCTCGCCCCGGGGCGTACGACGTCCAGTCCGGCGTCCGTGAGGGTCAGCTCGGCGCGGCTGCGGGTGCCCAGGCCGTGGGCGACGATGCGGTCGAGCCACTGTCCGGCGGTGGTGGAGCCGTGGTAGCGGCCGCTCATGGTCAGGCGCGGCGGGCCCGTCTCGTCCGGGGTCGTGGGCAGCTCGGGCAGGTCGCCCTGGAGCGTGCCGCGCCACTTCCAGCCCTCGCGCATCAGCCAGTAGACCAGCGCGACGAACAGGGCGAGGCCGACGACCCAGCCGATGCGGGCGGCCCAGTCGGTCACTTGCGCCGATTCCTTCTCGGCGGCCAGCAGAAGTACAGGTGTCACGTGAGCTTCCCGTCGACGAGCGTGGCCTTGCCCCGCAGCCACGTGTGCGTCACACGGCCCGGCAGCTCACGCCCCTCGTAGGGGGTGTTGCGGCTGCGCGAGGCGAAGCCCGCGGGGTCCACAGGGCCACGGTATGCCGTGTCGACGAGGGTGAGGTTGGCGGGCTCACCTGCCGAGACGGGACGGCCGTGCCCCTTGGCCTGTCCGATCTGCGCGGGCTTGAAGGACATCCGGTCGGCGACGCCGGCCCAGTCCAGCAGGCCCGTGTCGACCATGGTCTCCTGCACCACCGACAACGCGGTCTCCAGGCCGACCATGCCCATGGCGGCCGCGGCCCACTCGCAGTCCTTGTCCTCGTGCGGGTGCGGGGCGTGGTCGGTGGCGACGATGTCGATCGTGCCGTCGGCGAGCGCCTCGCGCAGGGCCAGCACGTCGCGCTCGGTGCGCAGCGGCGGGTTGACCTTGTAGACGGGGTTGTACGTGCGGACCAGCTCGTCGGTGAGGAGCAGGTGGTGCGGGGTGACCTCGGCGGTCACGGCGATACCGCGGGACTTGGCCCAGCGGACGATCTCGACGGACCCGGCGGTCGACAGGTGGCAGATGTGGACGCGGGAGCCGACGTGCTCGGCGAGCAGGACATCCCGGGCGATGATCGATTCTTCGGCCACCGCGGGCCAGCCCCCGAGGCCCAGCTCGGCGGAGACGACGCCCTCGTTCATCTCGGCGCCCTCGGTCAGCCGCGGCTCCTGCGCGTGCTGCGCGACGACACCGCCGAAGGCCTTCACGTACTCCAGGGCGCGGCGCATGATCACGGCGTCGTGGACGCACTTGCCGTCGTCGGAGAAGACGGTGACCCCGGCGGCCGACTCGTGCATGGCGCCCAGCTCGGCGAGCTTGCGGCCCTCCAGCCCCACGGTGACGGCACCGATCGGCTGGACGTCGCAGTAGCCGTGCTCCTTGCCGAGCCGCCAGACCTGCTCGACGACACCGGCGGTGTCGGCCACCGGGAAGGTGTTGGCCATGGCGAACACGGTGGTGTAGCCGCCGGAGGCCGCGGCGCGCGTACCGGTCAGGACGGTCTCGGAGTCCTCGCGGCCGGGCTCGCGCAGATGCGTGTGCAGGTCGACCAGGCCCGGCAGCAGCACCTTGCCCTCGGCCTCGACGACCTCGGCACCTTCGGCGGACAGGCCGTTGCCGACCTCCGCAATGGTTCCGCCGTCGATCAGCACGTCCTGCGGCTCGCCGCCGAGCACCTCGGCACCACGGATCAGGATCTTGCTCATCTGTCTTACTTCTCCTCGGTGCGGGGGTGGGTGACGGCGGGTTCGTTTCCACCGAGCAGCAGGTACAGGACGGCCATCCGGATGGACACCCCGTTCGCGACCTGCTCGACGACGGTGCAGCGGTCGGAGTCGGCGACCTCGGCGGTGATCTCCATCCCGCGGACCATCGGGCCGGGGTGCATCACGACGGCGTGCTCGGGCATCCGCGCCATGCGGTCGCCGTCGAGGCCGTAGCGCCGGGAGTACTCGCGCTCGGTCGGGAAGAAGGCGGCGTTCATGCGCTCGCGCTGGACGCGCAGCATCATCACCGCGTCGGACTTGGGCAGCGTGCTGTCGAGGTCGTACGACACCGCGCAGGGCCAGGTCTCGATGCCGACCGGCAGCAGGGTCGGCGGGGCGACGAGGGTGACCTCGGCGCCGAGGGTGTGCAGCAGGTCGACGTTGGAGCGGGCGACCCGGCTGTGCAGGACGTCGCCGACGATCGTGATGCGCTTGCCGGCGAGGTCCTGACCGATCCCGGCGTCCGGGCCGATCAGGCGGCGGCGCATGGTGAAGGCGTCCAGCAGGGCCTGGGTGGGGTGCTGGTGGGTGCCGTCGCCGGCGTTGACGACGACCGCGTCGATCCAGCCGGAGTTCGCCAGCCGGTACGGGGCTCCCGAGGCGCCGTGCCGGATGACGACGGCGTCGACGCCCATGGCTTCCAGCGTCTGGGCGGTGTCCTTCAGGGACTCGCCCTTGGAGACGCTGGAGCCCTTGGCGGAGAAGTTGATGACGTCCGCGGAGAGACGCTTCTCGGCCGCCTCGAAGGAGATCCGGGTCCGGGTGGAGTCCTCGAAGAAGAGGTTGACGATCGTGCGGCCGCGCAGGGTCGGCAGCTTCTTGATCGGCCGGTCGGCGACCCGGGCCATCTCCTCGGCGGTGTCGAGGATCAGGACGGCGTCGTCGCGGGTGAGGTCGGCGGCCGAGATGAGATGACGCTGCATCTGTCAGGCTCCGTAAGGCAGTTCAAACTGGAGAAATGGGGCAGACGGGCACGCGAGGGCACAGGCGTACGACAGCGGCGTACGCCTGGAGCGCTACTGGGCGGTCGGCTTGGCACCGAGCAGCACGGTGTCGCGACCGTCCTCCTCGGCGAGCTGGACCTTGACCGTCTCCCGCAACGACGTGGGGAGGTTCTTGCCGACGTAGTCGGCGCGGATGGGCAGTTCGCGGTGACCGCGGTCGACGAGGACCGCGAGCTGCACCGCGCGCGGACGCCCGATGTCGTTCATGGCGTCGAGGGCGGCGCGGATGGTGCGGCCGGAGAAGAGGACGTCGTCGACGAGGACGACCAGCCTGCCGTCGATGCCGTCACCGGGGATCTCGGTGCGGGCCAGCGCACGCGGCGGGTGCATGCGCAGGTCGTCGCGGTACATGGTGATGTCGAGCGAGCCGCACGGAACCTTGCGCTCGGTGATCTGCTCGAGCTTGTCGGCGATCCGCCGGGCGAGGAAGACGCCCCTGGTCGGAATGCCGAGGAGCACCACGTCGTCGGCGCCTTTGGCGCGTTCGACGATCTCGTGGGCGATGCGGGTCAGTACCCGCGCGATGTCAGGCCCTTCGAGAACGGGCCGGGCATCGGACTGTGTGCCGTGCTTGTCCATACGAAACGGACCTCCTTCTCCGCCTCACGGGACGGACCTTAAAGGACGTCGGGATTGCGCCATCCACCGTAGCAGGCCCTCGCTGTCACCCGGACGGCCCCCTCGGATCACCCACTCGACCTAACAGAGTGCCGATACCACGGAAGAGTCGGTGCGGACCATTCGGCTTGACGCGGCAGAGTAACGCTGCGTAACCTCACAGTGAGTTACCAGCCGCGCGGCCTGGCACCCACGCCAGACGCGTCGACACAGTGCCGGGGAGCTATATGTCCAGCGAATACGCCAAACAGCTCGGGGCCAAGCTCCGGGCGATCCGCACCCAGCAGGGCCTTTCCCTCCACGGTGTCGAGGAGAAGTCCCAGGGACGCTGGAAGGCGGTCGTGGTCGGTTCGTACGAGCGCGGTGACCGTGCCGTGACCGTGCAGCGCCTTGCCGAGCTGGCGGACTTCTACGGCGTTCCGGTGCAGGAGCTGCTCCCGGGCACGACCCCGGGCGGCGCCGCCGAGCCGCCGCCGAAGCTGGTCCTGGACCTGGAGCGGCTGGCCACGGTGCCGGCCGAGAAGGCGGGCCCTCTTCAGCGCTACGCGGCCACGATCCAGTCGCAGCGCGGTGACTACAACGGCAAGGTGCTCTCGATCCGCCAGGACGACCTGCGCACACTCGCCGTCATCTACGACCAGTCGCCCTCCGTCCTCACCGAGCAGCTGATCAGCTGGGGCGTCCTGGACGCGGACGCGCGGCGCGCGGTGGCGACCCACGAGGAGGGCTGACCGCTCCCGGTAGGTCGCCGAGGGAACAGCAGAAACGTGCCGCCGGGGTGGCCGAAACCGTACGGGTTTCGGCCACCCCGGCGGCGTTCTGAGAGCCCGGCAGCCCCCGACGGTACGGGAACGCCGGAGGGCCCGCGGCAGTCACGCTGCCGCGGGCCCTCCGGCGTTCTGTCTCTCTCAGACCTCGTCGCGGCGGAGCGAGGGCTTGAGGTCCTTCAGCCGTCCGAGCAGGCCGTTCACGAACGAGGGCGACTCGTCCGTGGAGAACTCCTTCGCCAGCTGCACCATCTCGTCGAGGACGACGGCGTCCGGGGTCGCGTCGACCCAGATCAGCTCGTAGGCGCCGAGCCGCAGGATGTTGCGGTCGACGACCGGCATCCGGTCGAGCGTCCAGCCGACCGAGTACTGGGCGATCAGCTCGTCGATGCGCTTCGCGTGCTGCGCGTAGCCTTCGACCAGCTCCATCGTGTACTCGCTCACCGGCGGCTGCCGGGTGTCGGCCCGGGAGAGCCGGACCCAGTCGGCGAGGACCGTCAGGACCTCGGCGCCGCGCTGGTCGCCCTCGAAGAGGATCTGGAAGGCGCGCTTGCGGGCCGTGTTGCGGGCAGCCACGGTTAGCTGTTCACCCGGCCGAGGTAGTCGCTGGTGCGGGTGTCGACCTTGATCTTCTCACCGGTGGTGATGAAGAGCGGGACCTGGATCTGGTGGCCGGTCTCCAGCGTGGCGGGCTTGGTGCCGCCGGTGGAGCGGTCGCCCTGGACGCCCGGCTCGGTCTCCTGGACGGTCAGCTCGACGGCGGCCGGCAGCTCGACGAAGAGCACCTCGCCCTCGTGCTGGGCGACCGTGGCCGTGAAGCCCTCGACGAGGAAGTTGGCGGCGTCGCCGACGGCCTTCCGGTCGACCATGAGCTGGTCGTAGGTCTCCATGTCCATGAAGACGAAGTACTCGCCGTCCATGTAGGAGAACTGCATGTCGCGCTTGTCGACGGTGGCCGTTTCGACCTTGACGCCGGCGTTGAAGGTCTTGTCGACGACCTTGCCGGAGAGCACGTTCTTGAGCTTGGTGCGCACGAAGGCCGGGCCCTTGCCGGGCTTGACGTGCTGGAACTCGACGACGGACCAGAGCTGGCCGCCTTCGAGCTTGAGCACCATGCCGTTCTTGAGGTCGTTCGTGGAAGCCACGGTTGCGGAATCTCCTGGACTGACGTACGACCCCGGGGCACGCACCTGCCTACAGGGCGAGCAGCTCCTTGGTCGTGATGGTGAGTAGCTCGGGTCCGCCATCCGCCTCTGGGCGGACGACGAGCGTGTCATCGATCCGGACCCCGCCCCGGCCCGGGAGGTGGACCCCAGGCTCGACGGTGACCGGCACGCAAGCGTCCAGTTTACCCATGGCCGCGGGACTCAATTGAGGGTCCTCGTCGATTTCGAGCCCGACCCCGTGTCCGGTGAGAGCCGTGAGGCCCTCTGTGTACCCCGCGGAGTCCAGGACCTGGCGGGCGGCACGGTCGACGTCCCGGCAGGCGGCGCCGGGTACCAGGCTCTCACGTCCGGCGCGCTGCGCTGCGAAGACCAGGTCGTACAGCTCGATCTGCCAGTCCGCGGGGGCGGTGCCGATGACGAAGGTACGGCCGATCTCGCAGCGGTAGCCGCAGACCGAGAGGAAGTCACCCTCCTCGACGCGCCGGTCGGTGGGCCGGTGCCCGGGCCGTCCGGCGTTGGGCCCCGTGGCGACGGAGGTGGGGAAGGCCGGGCCGTCGGCCCCGTGGTCCACAAGGCGTCTTTCGAGTTCCAGGGCGAGATGGCGCTCGGTCCGCCCGACGAGGATGGACTCCAGCAGTTCGCCGAGGGCCTGGTCGGCGATCTCGGCGCCGATGCGCAGGCAGGAGATCTCCTCCTCGTCCTTGACGACCCTGAGCTGCTCTACGGCACCGCCGAGGTTGGCGAGGCGGAGCCGGGGGGCGACCGAGCCGAGGGCGCGGTGCCGGGCCACGGTGAGGTGGTGCTCCTCCACGGCGAGGGAGTCGGCACCCTGGCCCGCGGCGAGGCCGGCGGCCGCGACGGCCGGGTCACCGCCGCCGACTCCGGGCAGGGTCTTTACGCGCAGGGCCTCGTCGGGGCGCTCCTGCGTGGGGCGGTCGGCCGTCGGGCCGGCACACACCAGGAGGTCCTCGGTCTTGCTCAGCAGTAGAACGGCGCCGTGCGGGGCCGCGCCCGCGAGATAGCGCACGTTGGCGGGGCGGGAGACCAGCGCCGCCGCGCTGCCGCCCGCGTTGCAGTATTCCCTCAGACGCGTCCGGCGGGCCGCGTACACCTCTGACATGACCCGAGCCTACGAGCGCCGGGGGGATGTCGCCGGTCGGGAGGGCCGAGTGGGGGTTGTGCGCGACGGGTCCGCGACGGTGCGCGTGCCCGCCCGTGGTGGGCCGGGGCCGCGCCGGGAGATGTGTATAAGAGACAGGTCCGTCCTCGGAACGGCGCGACGGGGGCCCCGGGGAGGGTGGGCGCGAGCGCAGCGGCACCCACCACCACAGGCCACCAGCGCAGCGGCACCCACCACCACAGGCCA
>NZ_WWIQ01000050.1:118349-164112 GCF_009862985.1 Streptomyces sp. SID5464
GTGTCCGTCCTCGGAACGGCGCGACGGGGGCCCCGGGGAGGGTGGGCGCGGCGGCACCCCGTTCCGCCGGGCTGCGGACCCACCCGGCCTCGGCACCAACGTCCCGGACACGGAAACGCCGGGTTACCGCACCGCCCCCACGCCGACTACCACTTCGGCGGGCTGGCAATGGACCTGGCCAGCACATCGTCCAGCACCCGCGCCGTCTCCGGGACATCCAACTGCGAGTTGTCGATGATCGGCAGGCCGGACCCGTACCACCCGGCCATCCGCCCATGGATACGGGCGACCTCCTCGTCCGTCAGCCGCCGATTGCCCGTGCGCTCCGCGTTGCGTTCCAGGACGATGTCCAGCCCGGGCAGCAGGACGACCGGCAGCAGGCCCGGCCCGACGTGCCGCTTCCAGCCGCCGAGGCCGACGACGGGCCGGTCGGGGAAGACCGCGTCGTCGAGGATGCAGGAGATGCCGTTGGCGAGGAAGTTCCGCGCGGCGAAACCGCAGGTGCGGCGGGCGAGGCGGTACTGCGCCTCCGAGTTGTCGTTCCACCCGGACTGCGGGTCGGCGAAGCCCGAGCGGACCCACTCGCGTACGTCGTCGAGGCTGATGTGCGCCGTGGGCACCCGGCGATGGTCCGCCCAGTACTTGGCGACGCTTGTCTTCCCGGCCCCCGCGGGTCCGATGAGCAGCACGGCGAGCGTCGTACCGGCCGGATCGGGGGCCGCCGTCGCGGGTGGCGCGCTGGGCATGGCGACCGGACCGCCGGGCGGCAGCGGCACATGGCCGGTGGTGTCCGGCGCCGGAGGGACGGAGGCCGGCGGCGGTGGCGCGCCCGGCCCGGGCGGGGGCGCGGGATACCCGGGGGCCGGGGGCGGCGGGGGCACGGGCGCGGAGCCCTGGTGCGCGCCCGGGTGGTGCGGACCCGGGTGGTGTGCGGCCGGCGACCAGCCGACGGCCGGTCCGTGCCCCGGCTGGTGGGGCGGCGGCAGCGGAGAACCCACTGCGTGCTGCATCCGGTGCCACTCCGTCTCGTACAGGCGATGGGCGCTGACAGCGGGGGCGGAACCCGCTGCTACCGAACGGTACCGCCCCCGGCCATCGTTGTGTGAACGGCCGGGGGCAGCCCGAAGTGCCCACCCCCGTAAGGCGATTTCGGGCGGAAGGAGCGCCGAGGGACTTACTGGCCCACTTCTCCGTACGCGGCGAGCAGCACGGCCGGGTCGGGCCCCTCCAGCACGGTGGGCTTGGCCAGACCGTCGAGGACGATGAAGCGCAGCAGATCGCCGCGGGACTTCTTGTCGACCTTCATGGTCTCCAGCAGCTTGGGCCACTGGTCGTGCCGGTAGTGCAGCGGCAGCCCGACGGATTCGAGGACGGTCCGGTGGCGGTCGGCCGTGGCGTCGTCCAGCCGCCCGGCGAGACGGCCCAGTTCGGCGGCGAAGTGCATGCCCACCGCGACCGCCGCGCCGTGCCGCCACTTGTAGCGCTCGTTCTTCTCGATGGCGTGGCCGAGCGTGTGGCCGTAGTTGAGGATCTCGCGCAGGCCCGACTCCTTCAGGTCGGACGACACCACGTCGGCCTTCACCCGGATGGAGCGCTCGATGAGCTCGGCGGTGTGCGGACCGGCCGGGGTGCGGGCGCCCTCGGGGTCGGACTCGATGAGGTCCAGGATCACCGGGTCGGCGATGAATCCGGCCTTGATGACCTCCGCGAGTCCGGACACGTAGTCGTTGACCGGGAGCGAGTCCAGCGCGGCCAGGTCGCAGAGCACACCGGCGGGCGGATGGAAGGCACCGACCAGGTTCTTGCCCTCGGCGGTGTTGATGCCGGTCTTGCCGCCGACGGCCGCGTCCACCATGGCCAGGACCGTCGTCGGGATCGCGATCCAGCGCACCCCGCGCAGCCAGGTGGCGGCCACGAACCCGGCCAGGTCCGTGGTCGCGCCGCCGCCGACGCCGACGATGACGTCGGTGCGGGTGAACCCGGACTGGCCCAGCGCCTTCCAGCAGTAGGCGGCGACCTCGGCGGTCTTGGCCTCCTCGGCGTTGGGCACCTGGATGGCGACCGCCTCGAAGCCCTGCCCGGCCAGGTCGGCGCGCAGGGCGTCACCGGTCTCGGCCAGTGCCTCGGGGTGGACGATCGCGACCCGCTTGGCCTTGCCGCCGATCAACCCGGGCAGCTCGCCGAGGAGTTGACGGCCCACGAGGACCTCGTAGGGATCGGTGCCCGCCGTGCCGCCGACCTGGATCCGCGTCACTGCCTCGCTCATGCTTCCTTCAACTCCAGTGCGTCCAGGGCGGCTCGGGTGACCTCTTCGGGGGTGCGGCCGTCGGTGGCGACCACGGCCGTGGCGACCTCCTCGTAGAGGTGCCGGCGGGCCTCCATCAGCTCGCGCCACTGCTTGCGCGGGTTGATGGCGAGCAGCGGCCGGGCCGCGTTGAGGCCCGTGCGCTTGACCGCCTCTTCGACGTCCATCGACAGGTACACCACGCGCTGCCCGGCGAGCATCGCGCGGGTGTCCGGGTCGAGGACGGCGCCGCCGCCCAGTGCCAGCACCCCGTCGTGCCCGGCCAGCGCCTCGCGCACGGCCTGCTTCTCGATCGCGCGGAAGGCGGGCTCGCCCTCCTCGACGAAGATCTCGGCGATCGTCCGGCCCTGCGCGGCGACGATGTCGTCGTCGGTGTCCCGGTAGCCGGCCCCGAGCCGCTCGGCCAGCAGCTGCCCGACGGTGGACTTGCCCACGCCCATCGGGCCGACCAGCACGATCAGCGGGCTCATCGGATGGCCAGGTTGTCGAGGTAGGACCGGACGTTGCGGCGGGTCTCGGCGACGCTGTCGCCGCCGAACTTCTCCGCGACCGCGTCCGCGAGGACGAGGGCGACCATCGCCTCGGCGACGATGCCGGCGGCCGGCACCGCGCACACGTCGGAACGCTGGTGGTGGGCGGCCGTGGCCTCGCCGGTGACGACGTCCACCGTCTTCAGCGCCCGCGGCACGGTCGCGATCGGCTTCATCGCCGCCCGCACGCGCAGCAGCTCACCGGTGGACAGCCCGCCCTCGGTGCCGCCGGAGCGGCCGGAGGTCCGCTTGATGCCCTCCTCGGTCGCGACGATCTCGTCGTGCGCCTTGGAGCCGGGGACGCGAGCCAGGTCGAAGCCGTCGCCGACCTCGACTCCCTTGATCGCCTGGATGCCCATGAGTGCGGCGGCCAGGCGGGCGTCCAGGCGGCGGTCCCAGTGCACATGCGAACCGAGGCCGACCGGCACCTCGTACGCCAGCACCTCGACCACACCGCCGAGGGTGTCGCCGTCCTTGTGGGCCTGGTCGATCTCGGCGACCATCGCCTTCGACGCGTCGGCGTCCAGGCAGCGGACCGGGTCCGCGTCCAGCTTCTCCACGTCAGCGGGCGTCGGGTACACGCCGTACGGCGCCTTCGCGGCCGCGAGCTCCACCACGTGGGAGACGATCTCGATGCCGGTCGTCTCCTTCAGGTACGACCGGGCCACCGCCCCGAGGGCCACGCGGGCCGCGGTCTCCCGCGCGGACGCGCGCTCCAGGATCGGCCGGGCCTCGTCGAAGCCGTACTTCTGCATCCCGGCGAGGTCGGCGTGGCCGGGACGGGGACGGGTCAGCGGGGCGTTGC
This sequence comes from Streptomyces sp. SID5464, assembly GCF_009862985.1. Lineage (NCBI taxonomy): Bacteria > Bacillati > Actinomycetota > Actinomycetes > Kitasatosporales > Streptomycetaceae > Streptomyces > Streptomyces sp. SID5464. The sequence continues at coordinate 121,990 of NZ_WWIQ01000050.1, forward strand.
GGGCGAGGCCGTCGAGGATCTCCGGGTCGACCGGGTCGGCCGCCATGACCTGTTCCCACTTCGGCCACTCGGTGTTGCCCACCATGATCGCGACCGGGGAGCCGAGGCTGAGGCCGTGCCGGACGCCGCCGAGGAAGGTGATCTCGTCCCGCTCGAACTTCATCCGGGCACCGCGCCCATAGCCCAGGCGCCGCCTCGCGAGATGGTCCGCCACCATGTCCGTGGTGATCGGCACGCCGGCGGGAAGACCCTCCAGCGTCGCGACGAGTGCGGGACCGTGGGATTCCCCCGCGGTCAGCCAGCGCAACCTGCTCAACGGTGCTCCTCAGTGTTCGCGGCCTGCTTACTGCCCAGCGTACGCATCTCATCGCGTACGGCTACGGCCCGACCGGGTGCGCGGCCCCGTCCGGCACCATCGATCCTCCCATGCCACGCGGAGGACTCCGATCCGAGTCCGGCTGGCGGACAGCCGTGAGCGGCGGACTTAGTGGAACCGTGCGCCGAGCACAAGCCGATCGAGCGTCAGATGTCACCGTTCGTAGGCCGGAAATCAGCTGTCTCAGCGCCCTCCCGCCTCGTATGTTCCTCGCGTCCCGTTCCTTGATCCTCAATCCGGATCTGATACGTGAGGACCACTCACACCACCATGAGACACGTTCTGAGAGCAGTCGTCGCCCTCTGTGCCGCGCTGGGCATCTCCCTGGCATTCACGAGCTCGGCACAGGCGGCGAGCAACCCCGTCACCGTCTGCGGTTCCGGCTACTACGTCCAGTCCTCCCACAAGCTGGGCCTCTACCTCGAGACCGGCGGACCGCAGGCGATCGTCTACCTGCTCTACAACTCCTCCACCGGCTACAACTGCGCGGTCACCGTCGTCACCGGCGAGCAGATCGGCAACCCCGTCAGCGTGGGCATCCGCGCCGAGGGCGGCACCTGGATCAAGGATTCGGGCAACTACAACTCCTACGCCGGCCCCGTGCGCGTGAAGGCCGCGGGCAAGTGCGTGCAGTACTCCGGCTCGACCCGCTGGTGGAGCTCCTCGTCGCCGTACACCGACGAGTACACGAGCCCGCTGGGCTGGTGCGGCTGACACGTCAGTCCCGCTGAGCGGCCTCCCGCATCGCGGCGAGCGGCGACCGGGAGTCGCCGGTGAACTGCCGGAACTGGAACACCGCCTGGTGGACCAGCAGGTCGAGGCCGCTCAGCACCTGTCCGCCCCGCTCCTCCCACGCCGCGGCGAGGGGCGTGGGCCAGGGCTCGTAGAGCACGTCGAACAGGGTGCCCACGCGCTCGGGGACCTGCTCGGCCAGCGCGTCCGTACCGCCGGCGGGGGTCGTCGAGACGACCAGGGGTGCTTCGAAGGCACGGGCGGCGTCGGCCCAGTCGGCGGGCCGGACCCGGACTCCGAGCCGCTCACCCCACTGCCGCATCTCAGCCGCGCGGCGTTCGCTGCGCACGTACACGGCGACCTCGCCCGTGCAGATCCGGGCCAGGGCCGCGAGAGCCGAGGACGCGGTGGCTCCGGCGCCCAGGATCGCCGCGCTCTCCGCCTTCTCCACGCCGCGCTCGTGCAGCGCCGCCACCAGCCCGGGGATGTCGGTGTTGTCGCCGACCCGGCGTCCGTCCGGCCGGAAGACCACGGTGTTGACCGCCTCCACCGAGGCGGCCGTGTCGGTGATCTCGTCGAGCAACGGGATCACCGCCCGCTTCAGCGGCATGGTCAGCGACAGCCCGGCCCACTCCGGGCCGAGCCCGTCGAGGAATCCGGGCAGCGCGTCCTCGTCGATCTCGAACCGGTCGTACGACCAGTCGGCCAGTCCCAGCGCCCGGTACGCGGCGTTGTGCAGCCGCGGCGACAGCGAGTGAGCGATCGGGGAGCCGAGAACGGCGGCTCGGCGATGTGCGGCCATCAGGTGTTCCTCAGTTGTTCCGCGAGGCGTTGAACTTGTCGACCAGCTTCTGGTGCTCTGCGTTGGTCTTGGTGAACTCGCTGGTCTTGCCGTCCAGCGAGATGAAGTAGTACCAGCCGTCCTTCGTCGGGTTCAGGGCGCCCTTGAGCGCCGCCTCACCCGGGTTGTCGATCGGCCCGGGCGGCAGGCCCTTGTGGAAGTACGTGTTGTACGGGTTGTCGTAGTTCCGCAGCTCGCTCAGACTCAGATCGATCTTGCTCTGGTTCTTGATGTAGTTGTAGGTGGAGTCGAACTCCAGCATGCCGTTGGTCTGCGGATTCCCCGGCTTCATCCGGTTGTAGACGACCTCGGCCATCTTGCGGAAGTCGTCGTGGCTCGTGCCCTCGGCCTGGGCCAGGCTCGCGACGGTGATCAGCTGCCAGGGGTCTTCGAGTCCGAGGCTCCGGGCCTTCTTCTCCACGCCGAGCTTCTCGTACGTCTGCGTGGCCCGGGCCACCATCCCTCTCAGCACGTCCTCGGGCTTCTGTCCCTTGGCGATGCCGTAGCTGGACGGGTAGAGGAACCCTTCCAGCGGGTCCTTGACGTCCTTGTGGTTCAGCGCCCAGTCGGGCAGGCCGAGCTTCTTCCAGTCCTTCTTGGCGACCTCGGCGGTGGTGCCCGGCTTGACCTCCAGCCGCTTGTCGATGAGCCGGTAGATGTCGGCGTTGCGCTTGCCCTCGGCGATGATCAGGTTGTCGCGGCTCTCCGGGCTGAGCATCAGTTCGACCGCACTGCCGGCCGACATTTGCTTTTGCAGCGTGTAGACGCCGTCCTGGATGCTCCTGCCGTCGGGGTTGGCGGCCTGCGCCGAGACGAAGGCGTCGACGCTCTTCACGACGCCCGCGGACTTCAGCACCCGGCCGATCGTGTAACCGTCCGCGCCCTGCGGGATCTCGACGGACACCTCCTGCCCGTTGCCGTCCCCCGCGTAGTCAGGCGCGTCGCCGAAACGATCCTGGAAGAACTGGTAGCCGAAGTAGCTGACGCCCGCCAGGCCGCCGCCGAGGACCAGGACGACCAGCAGGCAGGCCGTTCCGCTGCGGCGCTTCTTGGGCTTGCCGCCGCGTCCCCGCTGGTCGTCGCGCCGACGGCGGTCGCCCGGCTCGTCGGCGTCGTCATCGTCGTCACCGCCCGCGAAGAAGGCGTGCTCACCCTGGTCGGGGCCGGGATCCCAGTCGGTCTCCGGTTCCGGCTCGGCCCGCCGCCGGCCCGGCGGCTCCGGTGGCGGATACGCGTCGGGCGTGCCGTAGTAGTCGGACTGGTCCTGGCCGTACGCACCGGTTTGCTGACCGTACGGGTCGGCGGGGTCGCCGGGGTACGAGACCTGCTGGTGCCGGCCGGTGGCCCAGCCACCGTTGTCGTACTGCTGCTGGTACCCGGGGTCCTGCTGGTACTGCGGGTCCTGTTGGTACTGGGGGTCCTGCTGGTGTCCCTGGTTCCCCTGCCCCGGGTACTGCTGATGCCCGTGGGCCTGTGCCGCGTACTGCTGCTGGTCGTACTGGTACTGCTGCTGCGCCTGACCGTATCCGGCCTGTTCGCCGGTGCCCCAGTCGCCGTACTGCGGCTGCTGCGGCTGCTCTGGATAGTGCTGCGGCTGGCCGCCGTAGGGAGACTGCCGGCCCGGGTGGACCTGCTCTCCTCCCCATCCGCCGTCCCCGTACAACGGGTCCTCCGGATGCCACGGTTCGGAGCCTTGGCCCCGGCCATACTCAGTCATCGATCCCCTAGAGCCGCGAGGCGGCGGTCACGCGGCTTCCGGCTCGGCTCCCGTCCCGCCTCTTGCTGTGCGGCGGCTGTTCGAATGCCGCCGCATCGCGCGGAACGTTACCGTATCGCGATCAGATGACCGCTTCGACGCCTTCTCCGGGTGCTTTACCTGACACCCGTTCGGATTCAAGGGCCTGTTGCAGGATGATCACCGCCGCCGCCTGGTCGATGACGGACCTTCCCTTCTTGGACTTCACGCCCGAAGCGCGCAGTCCCTGACTGGCCGTCACCGTCGTCATGCGTTCGTCCACGAGTCTCACCGGAACCGGGGAGATCATGCGCGCCAGTTCCTGTGCGAAGCCCCGGACCTTGACCGCGGCCGGGCCCTCGCCGCCCTTGAGGGAGCGCGGGAGACCCACCACGACCTCGATGGGCTCGTACTCCTCGACGAGCTGCTTCAACCGCCGCTGAGCTGCGGGGATGTCACGCCCCGGGACCGTCTCCACCGGGGTGGCGAGGATCCCGTCGGGGTCGCACGAGGCGACCCCGATACGGGCGTCCCCGACGTCGATAGCGAGTCGACGTCCTCTGCGCATCTTTCCGGACCCGTTTCTTACTTGGCCGTCTCGGCGACCAGGCGCTCGACGGCGTCCACGGCATCGCCGATCGCGGCCGGGTTCTGGCCGCCGCCCTGGGCGACGTCCGGCTTGCCGCCACCGCCGCCGCCGAGGGTCTTGGCGGCCGTACGGACCAGGTCGCCGGCCTTCAGACCGCGCTCGCGGGCGGCCTCGTTGGTGGCGATGACCGTCAGCGGCTTGCCGTTCGCCACCGTGAACAGGGCGACCACGGCGGCCCGTCCGCCCTGGATGCGTCCGCGCACGTCGAGCACGAGCTTGCGCAGGTCGTCGGCGGTCGTGCCGTCCGGGACCTGACCGGTCACGACAGCAACGCCACGGACGTCCTTGGCGGACTCGGCGAGGCCGGCGGCGGCCTGGAGGACCTTCTCGGCGCGGAACTTCTCGATCTCCTTCTCGGCGTCCTTCAGCTTGCCGAGCATGGCGGAGACCTTCTCCGGGAGCTCCTCCGGGCGGCCCTTGATCAGCTCCTGGAGCTGGGCGACGACCGTGTGCTCACGGGCGAGGAAGTTGTAGGCGTCCACGCCGACCAGGGCCTCGATCCGGCGGACACCGGAGCCGATCGACGACTCGCCGAGCAGCTTCACCAGGCCCAGCTGGGCGGTGTTGTGCACGTGCGTGCCACCGCACAGTTCCTTGGAGAAGTCGCCGATGGTCACGACGCGCACGCGCTCGCCGTACTTCTCGCCGAACTCGGCGATGGCGCCCTGCTTCTTGGCCTCGTCGATGCCCATGACGTCGGCACGGACGTCGAGGTCGCGGGCGAGCACCTCGTTGATCTTCTGCTCGACGTCGGTCATCACGGCCGTCGGCACGGCGGACGGGGAGCCGAAGTCGAAGCGGAAGCGGCCGGGCTGGTTCTCGGAACCGGCCTGGGCGGCCGTCGGGCCGAGGGCGTCCCGCAGGGCCTGGTGGGTCAGGTGCGTGGCCGAGTGGGCACGGGCGATGGCCTTGCGGCGGCGGTCGTCGATGGAGGCGTGGGCCTTGGCGCCGACGGTGACCTCACCGACCTGGACGACGCCCTTGTGGACGTAGACACCCGGGACCGGCTTCTGGCAGTCGCGGACCTCGATGACGGCACCGGAGTCGGCCTTGATCTTGCCGGTGTCGCCGATCTGGCCGCCGCCCTCGGCGTAGAACGGGGTGCGGTCGAGGACGATCTCGACCTCGTCGCCCTCGGTGGCGGCCGGCGAGGAGACGCCGTCGACGAGGATGCCGACGACCGTGGACTCGCCCTCGGTGTCGGTGTAGCCGATGAAGTCGGTGGCGCCGGCCCGGTCGGCGATCTCGCGGTAGGCGCCGAGGTCGGCGTGGCCGGTCTTCTTGGCCTGGGCGTCGGCCTTGGCGCGCTCCCGCTGCTCCTTCATCAGGCGGCGGAAGCCCTCCTCGTCCACGGACAGGCCCTGCTCGGCGGCCATCTCCAGGGTGAGGTCGATCGGGAAGCCCCAGGTGTCGTGGAGCAGGAAGGCCTTGTCGCCGGGCAGCACGGTGGAGCCGGCGGCCTTGGTGTCGCTGACGGCGGTGTCGAGGATGTTGGTGCCGGCCTTCAGCGTCTTGAGGAAGGCGTTCTCCTCGGCGAGGGCGACCTTCTCGATGCGCTCGCGGTCGGTGATGAGCTCGGGGTACTGCTGGCCCATCATCCCGATGACGACGTCGATCAGGTCCTTGACGACCGGGCCGGTGGCGCCGAGCAGGCGCATGTTGCGGATGGCGCGGCGCATGATGCGGCGCAGCACGTAACCGCGGCCCTCGTTGCCCGGGGTGACGCCGTCACCGATGAGCATGGTGGCGGTGCGCATGTGGTCGGTGACCACGCGCAGGGACACGTCCGAGGCGTGGGCGTCGCCGTAGCGGACGCCGGTCAGCTCGGTGGCCTTGTCGATGACGGCCATCGAGGTGTCGATCTCGTACATGTTCTGAACGCCCTGCAGAATCATGGCGAGTCGCTCGAGGCCGAGGCCGGTGTCGATGTTCTTGCTGGGCAGGTCGCCGAGGATCTCGAAGTTGTCCTTGCCGGTGCCCTCGCCCCGCTCGTACTGCATGAAGACGAGGTTCCAGATCTCCACGTACCGCTCGTCGTTGACGGCGGGGCCGCCCTCGGCGCCGAACTCGGGGCCGCGGTCGTAGTTGATCTCGGAGCAGGGGCCGCAGGGGCCGGGGACGCCCATGGACCAGTAGTTGTCCTTCATGCCGAGGCGCTGGATGCGCTCCTTCGGCACGCCGACGACCTCGTGCCAGATGCGCTCGGCCTCGTCGTCGTCCTTGTAAACGGTGATCCACAGGCGCTCGGGGTCGAGGCCGTAACCGCCCTTGTCCTGGGGGCTGGTGAGCAGCTCCCAGGCGAGCTTGATGGCGCCTTCCTTGAAGTAGTCGCCGAAGGAGAAGTTGCCGCACATCTGGAAGAACGTGCCGTGCCGGGTGGTCTTGCCGACCTCTTCGATGTCCGGCGTGCGCACGCACTTCTGCACGCTGGTGGCGCGGGCGAAGGGCGGCTTGACCTCACCCAGGAAGTAGGGCTTGAAGGGCACCATGCCGGCCGGGACGAGGAGCAGAGTCGGGTCGTCCGCGATGAGCGACGCCGAAGGGACGACGGTGTGACCGCGCTCCTCGAAGAAGCTCAACCAGCGGCGGCGAATCTCAGCCGACTCCATCAGTGGTCCTCATTCCGGTTGTACGAATTCTTCTTGTACGCGTACGACGTGCTGTCGATGACGTACGTCTTCGGCTCTGTGCGGTTCTCGATGGCGGCGTACCGCCTGGGTGCCGGGAGTTCGGGGTCGACGGGGGCGTTGAGCCCGAGCGCGTCGCCCAGTTCGGCCTCCCGCTGGGCCATGTTGTCGCGGACGTCGAGCGCGAAGTCGACCGCGCGGTCCTTGAGCCGGTGGCCGGCCTCGATCGCCTTGTTCCCCGCGGCTCTGGCGAGGCTCTCCGGCGTCAGCTGCTTCAGCTTCCGGTTGACCTTGGTGGTGGCCCACACTCCGGCGGCGACGCCGGTGGTGAACCAGAACGTACGGCGGAACATCGCTGGCTCTCAGTCCCTCTTCCCTCGGGCGCTGCGCCGAGAGACCGTGCGGCCCACGATCACGGTACGCCTCGACGCCTTGCCGGGCACGTCCTCCTTGCGGCCGCCGAGGGCCCGGCGCACGCCGTAACCGAAGGCTGCGACCTTGACCAGGGGGCCGCCGAACGTGGAGGCGACGGTGGTCGACAGCGCGGAGGCGTTCGACGTGACCTCCTGGACGTCGGAGGCGATCGAGTCGACCCGGTCGATCTGGGTCTGCGCGGAGCGCACCGCCGCGGAGGCGTCGGCCAGGAGCGGGACGGCCTGATCGGTCACGTCCGCCACGAGCTTGGTGGTCGCCCTGAGCGTCTGGGCCAGCCTCGCCAGCGCGACGGCGAGGAAGGAGACCAGGATCGCCCAGAAGACGGCCACCAGGATTCCGGCCACCTCTCCACCGGACACTGTGTGCACCCGCTCCCTGAAAACGTGCCTGAACATCGAAAAAGTCGTGCGACGAGCCTATCGCGCCGGGGATGCGGCTCCGTACCGGATTACCGCCCGGGGGCGGCGGATTCGCGAAAGCCCGCCGCCTCGCCCGCCCGGAGGGGCGGGGAGACGACGGGCCGGGGTACCGCGTGCCTGCCGTGGATCAGCGGGCGTAGTACTCGACGACGAGCTGCTCGTCGCAGATCACCGGGATCTCCTTGCGGTTCGGCTCGCGGTCCAGGCGGAACGCCAGGGCCTTGAGGTTCACCTGGAGGTAGCGCGGGGTCTCGCCGTCGGGGGCGAAGCCACCCTCACGGGCGATCGTGAAGAGGGTCTTCTCCTTGGAGCGCTCGCGGACCTGCACCACGTCGTCCGGGCGGACACGGAAGGAGGGCTTGTCGACCTTCTTGCCGTTGACCGCGATGTGGCCGTGGACGACCATCTGGCGGGCCTGGTAGATCGTGCGGGCGATGCCCGAACGCAGGACCAGGGCGTCGAGACGGCGCTCCAGCTCGATGATCAGGGCCTCACCGGTCTTGCCCTGGACCTTGGAGGCACGCTCGTAGGCGCGGACGAGCTGGCGCTCGGACACGTCGTACTGCGCGCGCAGGCGCTGCTTCTCGAGCAGACGGACCTTGTAGTCCGAGTTCTGCTTGCGGCCGCGGCCGTGCTCACCCGGCGGGTAGGGACGGGCCTCGAAGTACTTGACGGCCTTCGGGGTCAGCGCGATGCCGAGGGCACGCGACTTCTTGACCTTGGGGCGGGACTGGTTCGCCACTGCTTTCTCATTTCCTGGATTCGGCTTGTCAGGGTTGTGGGAGGTCGCATCCGCAGCCGGGGAAACCCTCGTCGTCCTGTCGGACTCGGTGGGCAGCCGCTCCCCTGGTCTGGGCACATACGTGCAGCACGCGAGTGGCCCACCGACCGGTTCCGTCCTGCGACGGGTGGTGGTGGGCTGCCCGCGACACCGTTCGACGGTGCGCGACGCTCCTGGAGCCGGTCCTGGAGGACTGTGCCCCCCGACTGGCTCCGGCCGACTGTCCCGTTCTGACTGCACGGGACGCGGCACTCCGAACGAGTTTACAGGGTGCTCAGGACCGCTTTCGACCGAGGTTCTTCCGGGTCCACTCGACCGCGTCCGCGTAGCGGGCCTCCGCGCCGTGCCGGGTCGGCTCGTAGTACTCGCGGTCCTTCAGGGCGTCCGGGGCGTACTGCTGGGCGGCGATGCCCTCGGGGAGGTCGTGCGGGTAGACGTAGCCCCGGCCGTGGCCGAGCTTGGTGGCGCCCTTGTAGTGGCTGTCGCGCAGGTGCGCGGGCACGGGCCCGGCCAGTCCCTTGCGTACGTCCTCCAGGGCGGCGCCGATCGCGGTCGTCGCGGCGTTGGACTTCGGGGCCAGGGCGAGGGCGATGGTGGCGTGGCTGAGGGTGAGGGCGGCCTCCGGGAAGCCGATCATGGCGACGGCCTGGGCGGCGGCGACCGCGATCGGCAGCGCGTTCGGATCGGCGAGGCCGATGTCCTCGCTGGCGGAGATCATCAGACGCCGGGCGATGAAGCGGGGATCCTCGCCGGCCTCGATCATCCGGGCCAGGTAGTGCAGGGCGGCGTCGACGTCGGAGCCACGGATGGACTTGATCAGGGCGCTGGCCACGTCGTAGTGCTGGTCGCCGTCGCGGTCGTACTTCACGGCCGCCCGGTCGACCGTCTCCTCCAGCGTGGTCAGGCCGATCTCCGTCTCGCCCTTGTCGAGGGCGGCGCCGGCGGCGGCCTCCAGGGCCGTCAGGGCACGGCGGGCGTCGCCGCCGGCGATGCGCAGGAGGTGGCTCTCGGTCTCCTCGGGGAGGGTGACGGCGTCCTTCAGGCCGCGCTCGTCGGTCAGGGCGCGCCGGACGAGGCCCTTGATGTCGTCGTCCGTGAGCGGTTCGAGGGTGAGCAGCAGGGAGCGGGACAGCAGGGGCGAGATCACCGAGAAGTACGGGTTCTCCGTCGTCGCCGCGATCAGTGTCACCCAGCGGTTCTCGACGGCCGGGAGCAGGGAGTCCTGCTGGGCCTTGCTGAAGCGGTGGATCTCGTCGAGGAAGAGGACGGTCTCCTTGCCGAATCCGCCGGAGGCGCGGCGGGCGCCGTCGATGACCGCGCGGACCTCCTTGACGCCGGCGGTGATCGCCGACAGTTCGACGAAGCGGGCGTTGGTCGCTTTGGAGACGACGTACGCCAGGGTGGTCTTGCCGGTGCCGGGCGGGCCCCAGAGGATCACCGAGGAGGGGCCGGCCGGGCCGGAGGCGCCCTCGCCGACCAGTCTGCGCAGGGGCGAGCCCGGCTTCAGCAGATGCCGCTGGCCCACCACCTCGTCGAGGGTGCGCGGGCGCATCCGCACCGCCAGGGGGCTGCTGGACGGCTCCTTCTCCTGGCGTTCTTCTGCTGCGGCGGTGAACAGGTCGGGCTCCACGTCAGAAACCCTAAATCACGGCACTGACAATCCCTCCGGGCCCCGGTGCTCCCGGCTCAGCTCATCCAGAAGTCCCACCAGCGGGTCAGGACCAGCATGCCGATGATGCCGATGTGCAGCACGGGCATGACCCAGGTGAACTCGGCGAAGAAGCTCCTGAGCCAGCTCGGGGCGGGCAGGAAGCCCTTGCGGATGTTGAACGACGTCACGTACCAGAACATCAGGATCGTGGCGACCCAGGCCAGGCTGCACCACAGGCACAGCGCGTTGATCCGGTACAGGGACTGGAACATCAGCCAGGCGCAGAAGCTCACGCCGAAGAGGCAGCCGGCGTTGAAGGTGAGCCAGTACCAGCGCGGGAAGCGGGCGCGGGCGAGCAGGCTCATGCCGACGCAGATGACGATGCCGTAGGCGACGAGGCCGAGCATCGGGTTCGGGAAACCGAAGACCGCGGCCTGCTTGCTCTCCATGACGCTGCCGCAGGAGACGACGGGGTTGAGGCTGCAGCCGGGCGTGAACGTCTTGCCCTCGACCTTGGCCTCGAGAATCTTGAACTTGTCGATCGTGATGACCCACGAGGCGAGCAGTCCGGCCGCGCCGGTGATCACCAGCAGGAGGGCGAGGGCCCGGCTGCCGCCCTCGGCGCGGGGCGCGTTCTCGGCGCACTCCGGCTCGGGCCCCGTGGAGACGTCCTGGACTGTCGTCTTGCTCATCACGCCGATTCCGTCACTTGAGACCTGGACAACTTCGGACAGGGCCATTGTGCCGCACCGGTACGTCCGTCCACCGTTCAGTGGACATAAGCATGTCCGCACGGTCGTCCTTGAGGGTTGCATTCCGGCCGACGCTCGTCCCATGACAGCACACGGGTACGACCTCGCCGTCCAGGCGCGGGGGCTGCGCAAGCGGTACGGGGACGTGACCGCCCTCGGCGGCATCGATCTGGGCATCCGCCGGGGCGAGGTGTTCGGCCTGCTCGGGCCCAACGGCGCGGGCAAGAGCACCACGGTGGAGATCCTCCAGGGCAACCGGGACCGGGACGCCGGCGAGGTGTCCGTGCCCGGGTCGGACCCGGCGACCGGCACGCGCGCGTGGCGCTCACGTGTCGGAATCGTCTGGCAGGACGAATCGGCGCCCGCGGAGTTGACGGTCCGGGAGACGGTGCGGCACTTCGCCGGCTACTACCCGCGGCCCCGGAACCCTGAGGAGGTCATCGGCGCGGTCGGTCTGGAGGCGAAGGCGGACAGCCGGATCAAGGCCCTGTCGGGTGGCCAGCGGCGGCGTCTGGACCTGGCGCTCGGCGTGATCGGCGGCCCGGACCTGCTGCTTCTGGACGAGCCGACGACCGGGTTCGACCCGGCGGCCCGGCGGCGGTTCTGGTCGCTGATCCGCGCCCTGGCCGACGACGGCACGACGATCCTGCTGACCACGCACTACCTGGAGGAGGCGGAGGCCCTCGCGCACCGGCTGGCCGTCGTCGCGAAGGGCCGGATCGTCGCCGAGGGCGAGCCCGGGGCGTTGCGGGAGCGGTACGGCACCGAGGCCCTCGTCGAGTGGACCGAGCCGGACGGCACCCCGCGCAGGGAGCGCACGGTCACACCGACCAGGACGATCGCCGGACTCATGCACCGCTTCGACGGGGAGATCCCGGGGCTGGCGGTGAGCCGGCCCACGCTGGAGGACGTCTACCTCCGGCTGACCGGACAGTCGCAGGAGGAGGCACGGTGACCACGACCGCGGCGGGGCGCCCTGGAGATCAGGCAGTTCTTCCGGCAGCGCGACCAGGTGGTGTTCACCTTCGCCTTTCCGGTCGTCTTCCTGTTCCTGTTCGCCTCGATCTTCCGGGACGACGTGGCGGGCGCGGGCATCACCGCCTCGCAGCTGTACGTCCCGGCGATGATGGCCGCCGGGATCATGTCGACGAGCTTCATCGGCGAGTCGACGGTGAAGACGTATCTGCTGCGCGTCTTCGGCAAGCTGGGGGTGGACGACCGGACGGCGGCCGTCACCAGCGCCCTACGCCACGGACTCCTGGAATAGCGACACACCTCACCATGCCCCACCAACGCCGAGACCAGGCGTCGGCCCACGCGGCGGCAGCCGCACATCGATGCAGCATCGGCGAGTCGTCGGTGAAGACGTATCTGCTGCGCGTCTTCGGCAAGCTCGGGGTGGACGACCGGACAGCGGCCGTCACCAGCGCGCTGCGGTACGGGTTGTTGGAGCAGTGACGAAGGCGCCGGGCACCTCGGCAGGTGTCCGGAGCCTTCGCTTCTGGTCTGCTGCTAGCCGAGTCGCGCTTCGAGTTCCGCCACGATCTCGTTCACGCCGACCGCCGTCTGCTCGCCCGACTCCATGTCCTTGAGCTGGACGACGCCCTCGGCGAGGTCGCGCTCGCCGGCGACGATCGTGTAGCGGGCGCCGCTGCGGTTGGCGTTCTTCATCGCGCCTTTGAGGCCCTTGCCGCCGTAGGAGAAGTCGGCCGCGATGCCGTTCTTGCGCAGCTCCGTGACCTTGGCGAACAGGACCCGGCGGGCCTCCTCGCCGAGCGGGACGGCGAACACACTGGTGGTCGCCGGGAGTTCGAGCTCGACCCCCTCCGCCTCCAGCGCGAGGACCGTGCGGTCGACGCCGAGGGCCCAGCCGACGGACGGCAGCGCGGGGCCGCCGATCATCTCGGACAGGCCGTCGTAGCGCCCGCCGCCACCGACGGCGGACTGGGAGCCCAGGCCGTCGTGGACGAACTCGAAGGTCGTGCGGGTGTAGTAGTCCAGGCCGCGCACCAGCTTCGGGTCGTCCTCGAAGGCGACGCCCGCCGACGTGATCAGCTCGCGCACCTCCTCGTGGTACGCCTTGCAGGCGTCGCAGAGGTAGTCGCGCAGCAGCGGCGCGTCCCCCAACTGCTTCTGGACCGCCTCACGCTTGTCGTCCAGGACGCGCAGCGGGTTGATCTCCGCCCGGCGCAGGGTGTCCTCGTCCAGGTCCAGGCCGCGCAGGAAGTCCTGGAGTGCCGTCCGGTACACCGGGCGGCACTCCTTGTCGCCCAGGCTGTTGATCAGGATGCGGAAGTTGCTCAGGCCCAGCGAGCGGTACGCCTGGTCGGCCAGGATGATCAGTTCGGCGTCCAGTGCCGGGTCCTCGGCGCCGATCGCCTCGGCACCGACCTGGGAGAAGTGGCGGTAGCGGCCCTTCTGGGGGCGCTCGTAGCGGTAGTACGAGCCGGAGTACCAGAGCTTGACCGGGAGGTTGCCCGCCTTGTGCAGGTTGGCCTCCAGCGCGGCGCGCAGGACGGAGGCCGTGCCTTCGGGGCGCAGGGCCAGCCTGTCGCCGCCCTTCGTCTCGAAGGCGTACATCTCCTTCGTCACGATGTCCGTCGATTCGCCGACTCCGCGCGCGAAGAGTTCGACGTTCTCGAACCCGGGCGTCTCGATGTAGCCGTAGCCGGAGTTGCGCAGCGGCGCGGCGATCGCCTCACGGACAGCGAGGTACGTGGCGCTGTCCGGCGGAATCAGGTCGTACGTGCCCTTGGGGGCCTTGAAGGTGCTCACGGAAGGTCTCGTCACATTCCTCGTCGGGGAGCCTCGAAAGCGCCGCTTCCTTGGCGGTCTGCCGCCACCTGCCGCAGATACGGGTTGGTGGCGCGCTCCTGGCCGATGGTCGTCTGGGGGCCGTGGCCGGACAGCACCACGGTCGAGTCGTCGAGCGGCAGGCACACGCGGGCCAGCGAGTCGAGCATCTCGGCCATGTCACCGCCGGGCAGGTCGGTGCGTCCGATGGAGCCGGCGAACAGCAGGTCGCCCGAGAACAGGATCGGCGGGATGTCCGCCGCCTCGGGCATGCCGAAGGTCACCGACCCCTTGGTATGGCCGGGCGCGTGCGCGACGGACAGCTCCAGGCCCGCCAGCTCGAGCTTGGCGCCGTCGGCCAGCTCCTTGACGTCGTCGGGCTCCCCCACCGTCAGCTCGCCCATGAGCGGCATCCCGATGGAACGGCCGATTCCCTTCTCGGGGTCGCTCATCATGTACCGGTCGTCGGGGTGGATCCAGGCCGGCACGTCGTGCGCGCCGCAGACCGGGACGACCGAGGCCACGTGGTCGATGTGGCCGTGCGTGAGGACGACGGCGACGGGCTTGAGCCGATGCTTCCTGATCGCTTTCTCGACGCCGTCGGCGGCCTGATGGCCGGGGTCGATGATCACGCACTCCTCACCGGCGGCGGGGGCGACGAGGTAGCAGTTCGTCCCCCAGGCCCCGGCGGGGAACCCGGCAATGAGCACGATCGTCCTTCGTTGTGTCGATACGGGCGGCTGCGGCTGCTGTCAGAGCCTACCGGCGCTGCCGATTCCTCAGCGAACCCATATACGGTACGGGGCACACGCAGGCGGTCGGCGCACAGGCCCCACGCGTACCGGTCGACGTATCAGACGCATGAGGAGAGAACCCGGTGGTCAGCCAGGAACAGCGGCGGCGTCAGCTCGCCCGTGAGAAGTACTTGCGGCAGCAACAACGGCGCACAGATGCGCGACGCAGGGCCCGTATCCGCAACTCCGTGATCGCCTCGGTTCTCGGCGTGGTCGTGGTGCTCTCCGTATCGGTCTTCCTGACCAAGCCGTTCGAGGACGACGGCAAGAAGGAGAACGCGAACGCGGAGGTCACTCCGAGCGCCTCGCCCAGCAAGGCCCCGGACCCGTGCGAGAAGCCCGCCGCGGGCAAGGTCAAGTCGGAGACCTGGAAGAAGGAACCGGCGATGTCGATCGACGAGTCGGCGAAGTACACGATGAAGCTGGACACGACCTGCGGCGAGATAGACATCGCGCTGAAGGCGTCGGCGGCGCCGCACACCGTCAACTCGTTCAACTTCCTCGCCGGCAAGGGCTACTTCGACCACAGCAAGTGCCACCGGCTCACCAATCAGGGCATCTACGTCCTGCAGTGCGGCGACCCGCAGGGCACCGGCATGGGCGGCCCCGGCTACACGATCCCGGACGAGAACCTGAAGGACAAGAGCCTCAAGGGCGGGGTGTACCCGGCGGGCACGGTCGCGATGGCGAACCAGTACAACGCCCAGACGAAGCAGGGCCGCAACAGCGGTGGCAGCCAGTTCTTCCTCGTCTACCAGGACAGTCAGCTGCCGCCCGACTACACACCGTTCGGGACGGTGTCCGAGGCGGGCATGAAGGTCCTCAAGAAAATCGCCGCCGCCGGAGCGCAGGCTCCCGACCCTCAGACGGGCAACACGGCGCCCAACGCGACGGTCGTGATCAACAAGGCCACGGTCACCAAATCCTGACCCTCAACTGCGTAATTTCGGTCGCGCGGGATGCGGACAGGCCCCCCGCCGGTCGCCTATGTTGGCCGTGACGAAACTGTGGACGATGCCCGGGGGAGCTTCAGGCCCCTCGCAGGCATCATGTGGAGGAGGCGCTGTGAGCAGCGACCCGTGGGGCCGCGTCGACGAGACGGGGACCGTGTACGTGCGTACGGCCGACGGCGAGCAGGTCGTCGGTTCGTGGCAGGCAGGCTCCCCCGATGAGGCGCTGGCCTATTTCGAGCGCAAGTACGAGGGCCTGGTTGTCGAGATCGGCCTCCTCGAGAAGCGAGTGAAGACCACCGACCTGTCGGCGAAGGACGCCCAGGCGGCCATCGACCACATCCGGGAGCAGGTCGACGCGCACCACGCGGTGGGCGACCTGGACGCCCTGCGGGTCCGGCTGGACAAGCTCACCGAGCTGGTGGAGGCGCGCCGCGAGGAGCGCAAGGCGCAGCGGGCGAAGCAGTCCGACGAGGCGCGCAAGGCCAAGGAGGCTCTGGTCGCCGAGGCGGAGGAGCTGGCGCAGTCCGACCAGTGGCGGGCGGCCGGTGAGCGGCTGCGGGCCCTGGTGGACACCTGGAAGGGTCTGCCGAGGCTGGACCGCAAGTCCGACGACGAGCTGTGGCACCGCTTCTCGCACGCGCGGTCGGCGTTCTCCAAGCGGCGCAAGCAGCACTTCGCGCAGCTGGACGCCCAGCGCGAGGAGGCGCGGCGGACCAAGGAGCGGCTGGTCTCCGAGGCCGAGGCGCTGTCGAACTCGACGGACTGGGGTGCGACGGCAGCGCGGTACCGCGAGCTGATGGCCGAGTGGAAGGCCGCCGGCCGGGCCCAGCGCGAGCACGAGGACGACCTGTGGAACCGCTTCCGCGGTGCCCAGGACGTCTTCTTCGCCGCGCGCAGCTCGGTCTTCGCCGAGCGGGACGCCGAGCAGGCGGAGAACCTGAAGCTCAAGGAGGAGCTGGCCGAGGAAGCCGAGAAGCTCCTGCCGATCACGGACCTGAAGGCATCCCGGGCCGCGTTCCGTTCGATCAACGAGCGGTGGGAGGCCATCGGTCATGTGCCGCGCGACGCCCGGCCCAAGGTCGAGGGCCGTATGCACGCCGTCGAGCGGGCCCTCCAGGAGGCGGAGGAGACCGAGTGGCGCCGGACGAACCCGGAGGCACGCGCGCGTGCCGAGGGTCTGACCGGCCAGCTCCAGGCCGCCGTGGACAAGCTGAGGGGCCAGATCGAGCAGGCCCGGGCGCAGGGCAACAACGCCAAGGCCGACAAGCTCGAGCGTGAGCTCGAGGGCCGGCAGGCGCTGCTGGACCAGGCGCTGAAGGGTCTCCAGGAGTTCGGAGGCTGATCAGCCGGTCGAAAGGGGGCCCCGTACATGCCGTACGGGGCCCCCTTTCGTGTGGTCGCTGCGCAGCGTTACGACCTGCTGCGCGCCGACGTCACCCGGTACACGTCGTAGACGCCCTCCACGCCCCGGACCGCCTTCAGCACATGGCCGAGGTGCTTCGGGTCGCCCATCTCGAAGGTGAAGCGGGAGGTGGCGACACGGTCGCGGGAGGTCTGGACGGCCGCGGAGAGGATGTTGACGTGCTGGTCGGACAGGACGCGAGTGACGTCCGAGAGGAGCCGGGAACGGTCCAGGGCCTCGACCTGGATGGCGACCAGGAAGACCGAGGACTGGGTGGGCGCCCACTCGACCTCGAGAATCCGCTCGGGCTCACGGGACAGCGAGTCGACGTTGACGCAGTCGGTGCGGTGAACCGATACGCCGCTGCCCCGCGTGACGAAGCCCATGATGGGGTCGCCGGGGACGGGCGTACAGCAGCGGGCCAGTTTGACCCACACGTCCTCGACGCCCTTCACCACGACGCCCGGGTCGGCGCTGGAGCGGCGCTTGCGGCTGCGTCCGCGGGCCGGCGGGACCGACTCGTCGATCTCCTCGGTGGCGGCCTCCTCGCCGCCGAGGGCCTGGACGAGTTTCTGCACGATGTTCTGCGCGGAGACATGGCCCTCGCCGATCGCCGCGTACAGCGCGGAGATGTCCGCGTAGCGCATCTCGTGCGCGAGGGTCACCAGGGAGTCGCCGGTCAGGATGCGCTGGATCGGCAGGTTCTGCTTGCGCATGGCGCGGACGATGGCGTCCTTGCCCTGCTCGATCGCCTCGTCACGGCGCTCCTTGGAGAACCAGGCCCGGATCTTGTTGCGGGCGCGCGGTGACTTGACGAAGCCGAGCCAGTCGCGCGACGGGCCGGCGCCGGACGCCTTGGAGGTGAAGACCTCGACCAGGTCGCCGTTGTCGAGGGTGGACTCCAGCGGGACCAGCCGGCCGTTGACCCGGGCTCCTATGGTGCGGTGGCCGACCTCGGTGTGGACCGCGTAGGCGAAGTCCACCGGTGTGGCACCCGCCGGGAGCGCTATGACGTCGCCCTTGGGAGTGAAGACGAAGACCTCGTTGCGGGAGAGGTCGAAGCGCAGCGACTCCAGGAACTCGCCGGGGTCCTCGGTCTCCTTCTGCCAGTCGAGCAGCTGCCGCAGCCACGCCATGTCGTTGATGGCGTCCTTGTCCTTGCCGGAGGACTTGGGCGCGTCCGTGCGCACCTTGGAGGCGCCGGCGACGGCTTCCTGCTTGTACTTCCAGTGCGCGGCGATGCCGTACTCGGCGCGGCGGTGCATGTCGAACGTGCGGATCTGGAGCTCGACCGGTTTGCCGCCGGGGCCGATGACCGTCGTGTGCAGCGACTGGTACATGTTGAACTTGGGCATCGCGATGTAGTCCTTGAACCGGCCGGGGACCGGGTTCCACCGCGCGTGCACCGTGCCGAGGGCCGCGTAGCAGTCACGGACGGTGTCCACGAGGACGCGGATGCCCACCAGGTCGTAGATCTCCGCGAAGTCACGGCCGCGGACGATCATCTTCTGGTAGACGCTGTAGTAGTGCTTCGGGCGGCCGGTGACGGTCGCCTTGATGCGGGCCGCCCGCAGGTCCTGCTGGACCTCGTCGGTGACGATGGCGAGGTACTCGTCGCGCTTCGGAGCGCGCTCGGCGACCAGACGTACTATCTCGTCGTACATCTTGGGGTAGAGGATCGCGAACGCGAGGTCCTCCAGCTCCCACTTGATGGTGTTCATGCCCAGGCGGTGGGCGAGCGGCGCGTAGATCTCCAGGGTCTCGCGCGCCTTCTTCTCCTGCTTCTCGCGCTTGAGGTAGCGCATGGTGCGCATGTTGTGCAGGCGGTCGGCGAGCTTGATGACCAGGACGCGCGGGTCCTTGGCCATGGCGACGACCATCTTGCGCACGGTCTCGGCCTGCGCGGCCTCGCCGAACTTGACCTTGTCCAGCTTGGTGACACCGTCGACGAGCAGGGTGACGACGTCGCCGAAGTCGCGGCGCAGGTCGTCCAGGCCGTACTCGGTGTCCTCGACCGTGTCATGCAGCAGGCCGGCCATGAGGGTGGCCGGATCCATGCCCAGCTCGGCGAGGATGGTCGTCACCGCGAGGGGGTGCGTGATGTACGGGTCGCCGCTCTTGCGCTTCTGGCCGCGGTGCCAGCGCTCGGCGACCTGGTAGGCGCGCTCGATCTGGCGGAGCGTGGACGTCTCGATCTTCGGGTCGTTGCTGCGGACTATCCGCAGCAACGGCTCCAGCACCGGGTTGTACGGGTTCGCGCGCTGGACGCCTAGACGGGCCAGGCGGGCGCGGACGCGGTTGGAGGAGCCGGTCCGGGCGGGCTGGCCGGCGGCCTGGCGCACGGGCGGGGCGGGCTTGGGGCGCGCCTGCTCGGCGGGCTTGTCGACCGGCGCCGACTGGGCGTGCTCGACCGGCCCGCGGGTGTCGTTCTTCGCGTGGGGCGCGTTCGGCGCGGGCTTGGCCGCGGCTGCCGAGGCGGACTCGGGCTTGGCGGCGGTCAGGTGCTGGGCCTCGTCTGGCAAGAGGGCTCCTCGTGCGCGATCCGGGTCCCCCGGTCAGGCTCCGGAGACCCCATGGTAGCGATCCTGGGCCCCAGGATCGCCTTCAGGCCAATGTGAGGACCGTCTACCCGAGAAACGCGAGAGGCGGGCGCCGGATTCCTCCGGGCCCGCCTCCGCGGTGTCGTGCCGGTGGCGTGGCGGTGTCACCGGGCTGCCGTGGGCTTCCTAGACCGTGAGCAGCGCCTCCAGCGGGGCACCGTTCAGCGCCGGTTCCAGGCGGGCGCGGCCGCTCAGGAAGCCGAGCTCCATGAGGACGGCGAGGCCCGCGACCTCGGCGCCGGCCCGGCGGATGAGCTGGACCGAGGCCTCGGCGGTGCCGCCGGTGGCGAGGACGTCGTCGACGACCAGGACACGGTCGTCGGCGCTCAGGTCCTCGGCGTGCACCTCGATCTCCGCCGAGCCGTACTCCAGGTCGTAGGCCTGGCCGAGGGTGGCTCCGGGGAGCTTGCCCGCCTTGCGTACGGGGATGAAGCCGATGCCGGCGCGGACGGCGACCGGGGCGCCGAGGATGAAGCCCCGGGCCTCCAGGCCGACGACCTTGGTGGCACCGGTGCGCTCGGCGATCTCGGCGAGGGCGTCGGTGAGCGCGGTGAACGCCGCCGGGTCCGCCAGGAGCGGGGTGATGTCCTTGAACATCACGCCCGGCTCCGGGTAGTCCGCCACGTCCCTGATGCGGCTGAGCAGCAGCTCCCTGATGTCGGTCATCGGCGCTTCCCCGAGGGACGGCCACGGCCCCGGCTGCGGGACGCGGGCTGGTTGCGGGGGCCGACGACCGCGGGCGCGGCGTCCTCGGGCTCGCCGTCGTACGACTCGTCGGCGCCGTGGGCCTCGGTCTCGCCCTGGACGCCGGACTGGGCCCGCTTGGCGAGGACGCGCTTCCTGAGGGCCTTCAGCTGCGGCTCGCGCTCCTTGAGGTCGGCGACGAGCGGCGTGGCGATGAAGATCGAGGAGTACGCACCGGCGGCGAGGCCGACGAACAGCGACAGCGAGATGTCGTTCAGCATGCCGGCGCCGAGGACACCGCCACCGATGAACAGCAGGCCCGCCACCGGCAGCAGTGCGACCACCGTGGTGTTGATGGAGCGGACCAGGGTGCTGTTGATCGAGCGGTTGGCGACGTCGCTGTAGGTCCAGCGGGTCTGCTTGGTGATGTCCTTGGTCTGTTCCTTGAGGCTGTCGAAGACCACGACCGTGTCGTAGAGCGAGTAGCCGAGGATGGTCAGCAGACCGATCACCGTGCCCGGTGTGACCTCGAACCCGACCAGGGCGTAGATGCCGACCGTGATGGTGATGTCGTGGATCAGGGCGACGAACGCGGCGAGCGCCATGCGCCACTCGAAGGCGATCGCCAGGTAGATCACCACGAGGACCAGGAAGATGCCGAGGCCCTGCCAGGCCTTGCTGGCGATCTGGTCACCCCAGCTGGGGCCGACCAGTTCGGCGTTGATCTGCTCCGCGTCGATCTTGAGGTCGTCGGAGAGCTTGTCCTTGATCTTGTCGGCCGCACCGGTGTCGATGCCGGCCACCTGGATGCGCAGGCTGCCGTCGCCGAGCTTCTGGACGATCGCGTCGTGGCCGGAGGCCTCTTCCGCGTACCGCTCCGCCTGGGACACCGAGGCACTGGTGTTCTTCGGGGTGTTGAAGACGGCGCCGCCCTGGAACTCGATGCCCATGTTCAGGCCGCGGACCGCCAGGCCGACGATGGCCGTGATGGTGATCAGGATGGAGAGGCCGTACCAGATCTTGCGGTTCTTGACGAAGTCGTAGCCGACCTCGCCACGGTGCAGTCGGGCGCCGAGGGTGCCGAGTTTCGACATCTCAGGCCTCCTTGGTGTCGACGGGGGCGGCGGGGCGGCGGGTGCGGCGCAGCGGGGGCTTCGCACCCAGGCTCTTCGGGTCGAGGCCGGACCACTTGTGGCCGTTCGCGAAGAACGGGCGGCGGGCCATCAGCGTCAGCAGCGGCTTGGTGAAGAGGAACACGACGACCACGTCGAGCAGGGTGGTCAGGCCGAGCGTGAACGCGAAGCCCTGGACCTTGCCGACGGTGACGATGAAGAGCACCGCGGCGGCGAGGAACGACACGAAGTCGGAGACCAGGATGGTGCGCCGGGCGCGCGGCCAGGCCCGCTCGACGGCGGGGCGCAGCGTGCGGCCCTCCCGGATCTCGTCGCGGACGCGTTCGAAGTACACGATGAACGAGTCCGCCGTGATGCCGATCGCCACGATGGCACCGCACACGGCCGGCAGATTCAGCGCGAAATTGATGGTCGGGCCGAGCAACGCCATGATCGTGTAGGTCAGGGCGGCGGAGACCAGCAGCGAGAGGATCGCGATGAACGCCAGGCCGCGGTAGTAGAGCAGCAGGTAGATGACGACCAGCGCGAGGCCGATCGCACCGGCGATCAGACCGGCCTTCAGCTGGTCACCGCCGAGCGCGGCGGTGACGGTCGAAACGCTGTCCTCCCTGAAGGTCAGCGGCAGCGCACCGTAGCTCAGCATGTTGGCGAGGTCCTGGGCGGACTGCTGGTTGAAGTTGCCGGAGATCTCCGCGTTGCCGCCGGTCAGCGCCTGCCGCACGTACGGGTCGGAGACCACGTCGCCGTCGAGGACGATCGCGAACTGGTTCTGCGGCGACTGGTTCTTCGCCAGCTTGCCGGTGATGTCCGCGAACTTCTTGCCGCCCGCGTCGGTGAAGTCCATCGTGACCGTCCAGCCCGCACCGCTCTGGGTGTTCAGGACGGCCTGGGCCTTGTCGACGTCGGTGCCGTCGACCTCGGCGGGGCCGAGGATGTACTTCTGCCACTGCCCCTGCGAGTTCTTGCCGCAGGCCAGGGTGGGCTGGGAGGCCTTGACGCCGTCGCCCACCTTGGAGCGGGTCTGCGCGTTGGTGCAGTCGAGCTTGGCGTACTGCTCCTGGAGCTTGCTCGCGTCGTCGGCGGCACCGCCGCCGGACGCGGACGGGGAGGGGCTGGCCTTCGCCTTGTCCGAGACGCTCGCGGACGGCGTCGCGTCGGCCTTCAGGGCGTCCGTGACCGCGCGGCCCTGCGTGGTGGGAGAGGCGGACGGGGAGGCGGAGCCCTTGTCGGTGGCCTCGGGCTTGTCGGTGGCCTTGCCGGACGGCCTGTCCGAGGGGCTTCCCGTGGGGCTCGGCGAGGGGCTGGCCGCGCCGGGGCCGCCGGAGACCTCGGTGGCGATGACCGGGCGGAAGTACAGCTTGGCGGTGGTGCCGACCTGCTTGCGGGCCTGCTCGGAGTTCGTGCCCTTGGGGATGTTGACGATGATGTTGTCCCGGCCCTGCGTCTGGACCTCGGCCTCGGAGACGCCCAGACCATTGACACGGCGCTCCATGATGGAGACGGCGGTGTCCATGTTGGTCTTGTTGATCGCCGCCTCGTTGCCGGCCTCGGGAACCGCTTCGAGCGTGATGCTCGTACCGCCGGCCAGGTCGATGCCGAGACGCGGTGTCGTGTGTCCCGAGGCGAACATCCCACCGGTGAGCGCCGCGATGGCGATCAGGATCAGGGCCAGCGAGCGCCCCGGCTTGCTCTGGGCGCTCGCGCTCCGGCCCTTTTTAGGTGTGGCCACCTTCTCGTACTCCCTCTCGGGCCGCCGCGCTCCGGATCGGCGGACGGGCGGCCATGACATGGTGTCGGGATTCCGTGCGAGCCGGTCGTGTCCCGGGGTGCGCGGGCCGGGCCCGCGCACCCCGGGACGCGACTACTTCGCCTCGGAGTCGCCGTCGGTCTTCTTCGGCTCTTCGTCCGTCTTCGCCTCGCCGGCCGGGGCGTCGTCGGGCTGCTCGTCGGCCGCGTCCTTCTTGCCGAGGTCGACGGCCTTGTCGTCAGCGTCGGCGTCGGCGGCGGAGTCGCCGGTCTCGGTGAGGGAGGAGGCGTCGTCCGGGACGAGGTCGGCGTCGGACTTCAGGTCGTGCTCGATGCCGTGGACGATGCGGTTGTACTCGTCGTCGGTGAGGACGGCACCGATGGCGTTCTTGGCGAAGAGGAGCTCGACGCCCGGACCGGCGTCGACGAGGACGGTGTCCTCGTTCACCTCCTTGACCGTGGCGTACATGCCCCCGATGGTGCGGACACCGCTGCCGGGCTGCATTTGGTTCCGCATCTCCACGGCCTGCTGCTGCTTCTTCTTGGCCGACCGGGTCATCAGGAACATGGCCCCGATGAGCACGATGAACGGGAGGAGGGTCAGGAGACTCACGGGTCGGTACTTCCTTCACACGACCGCGCTGTGAGCGGCCAGATGGTTGGGGGTGTGTACGCCGCCGACAAAGGCGGCATCGGCGGAGTCTAAGCGAGTCCGCGCGCATGGAACAACGCTCAGCATGGCACCGGGGTTCCTGCTCCGGCCACTGGCCGCGCCGTCCCGGAGCGGTGACGGCGCCGTCACGCCCCGAACAGGTCCTGTTGTCCGTTTCCGGCGGTCTGGGAACGGGGCGGGGTGAGGCCGAGATGTGCCCATGCGGCGGGGGTGGCGACCCGGCCGCGCGGGGTGCGGGCCAGCAGGCCCTCGCGCACCAGGAAGGGCTCGGCGACCTCCTCCACGGTCTCACGCTCCTCCCCCACCGCGACCGCGAGCGTGGACAGGCCCACGGGGCCGCCGCCGAACAGCTTGAGCAGGGCTTCCAGCACGCCCCGGTCGAGGCGGTCGAGGCCGCGGCCGTCCACCTCGTAGACGGCGAGGGCGGCGGCCGCGATGTCCTTGGTGATCAGGCCGTCGGCCTTGACCTGCGCGTAGTCCCGGACGCGGCGCAGCAGACGGTTGGCGATGCGGGGCGTGCCGCGGGAACGCCCGGCGATCTCGGCGGCGCCGTCCGGCTCGATCTCGACCTCGAGGAGGTCGGCGGAGCGGTGGATGACCCGTTCCAGTTCGGCCGGTTCGTAGAACTCCATGTGCGCGGTGAAGCCGAAGCGGTCGCGCAGCGGGGGCGGCAGCAGGCCCGCGCGCGTGGTGGCGCCGACCAGGGTGAAGGGGGGCAGCTCCAGCGGGATGGCGGTGGCGCCGGGGCCCTTGCCGACGATGACGTCGACGCGGAAGTCCTCCATCGCCATGTACAGCATCTCCTCGGCGGGCCGGGACATGCGGTGGATCTCGTCGAGGAAGAGGACCTCGCCCTCCTGGAGGGAGGAGAGGATCGCGGCGAGGTCGCCGGCGTGCTGGATGGCGGGGCCCGAGGTGATGCGGATGGGGGCGCCCATCTCGGCCGCGATGATCATCGACAGGGTGGTCTTGCCGAGGCCGGGGGCGCCGGAGAGCAGCACGTGGTCCGCGGTGGCACCACGCGCGCGTGCGGCGCGCAGGACGAGGTCGAGCTGCTCGCGGACCTTCTCCTGGCCGATGAACTCGCCCAGGTCCTTGGGGCGCAGGGCGGCCTCGACGGCCTGGTCCTCACGGTCGGCGACGGAGTCCACCAGCCGCTCGGCGGCATCGGCGTCGGTCGTGTCGTCCCAGTTCATGGAGTGTGCCTCGGAATCTCGGTGCGTACTATCGGGCGCGGTTCAGGGTCTGCAGGGCCGCCTTCAGCAGCTGTCCCACCTGCGGCGTGCCCCCTGCCGCCTCGGCCTGCGGAGCGACGGCGGCCACGGCCTCGTCGGCCTCCCGGGTCGCGTAGCCGAGGCCGATCAGGGCGGCGTGCAGCTGGTCGCGCCAGCCGTCGCCGGCGGGTGTACCGACGGCGGGCGTGCCGACCGGTTCGCCGAGCCGGTCCTTCAGCTCCAACAGCAGCTTCTGCGCGCCCTTCTTGCCGATGCCGGGGACGGCGGTGAGCGCCTTCTCGTCGCCGGTGGCGACGGCCCGGCGCAGGGCGTCCGGGGTGTGCACGGCGAGCATCGACTGGGCGAGCCGCGGTCCCACGCCGCTGGCCGTCTGGAGCAGCTCGAAGGTCTGCCGCTCGTCGTCGTCGGCGAAGCCGTACAGGGTCAGTGAGTCCTCCCGTACGACGAGGGAGGTGTGCAGCTTGGCGGGCTGGCCCGTGCGGAGCGTGGACAGCGTGTTCGGCGTGCACTGGACGGCCATGCCGACGCCGCCGACCTCGACGACCGCGGCGTCGGGGGCGAGCGCGGCGACGGTGCCGCTGACGAAGGCGATCATGCCGTACGGCCTTTCGATGTGTGCAGGGCGACGGCCTGCTGGAGTCGGTTCTGCGCGGGGGCGCGCCAGATGTGGCAGATGGCGAGGGCGAGGGCGTCGGCCGCGTCGGCGGGCTTGGGCGGTGCGCTGAGCCGGAGCAGGCGGGTCACCATGGCGCCCACCTGGGCCTTGTCGGCCCGGCCGCTGCCGGTGACGGCGGCCTTGACCTCGCTGGGGGTGTGCAGGGCGACGGGAATGCCGCGGCGGGCGGCACAGAGCATGGCGACGGCGCTGGCCTGGGCCGTGCCCATCACCGTACGGACGTTGTGCTGGCTGAAGACGCGCTCCACGGCGACGCACTCGGGCCGGTGCTCGTCCAGCCACTGTTCGATGCCCTGCTCGATGGCGACGAGGCGGTGGCCGAGGTCCGCGTCCACGGGCGTGCGGACGACGCCGACGCCGACCATGGTGAGCGGCCGCCCGGCGACGCCCTCGACCACGCCGACACCGCACCGGGTCAGGCCCGGGTCCACCCCCAGAACGCGCACGCGCCCTCCCTCTCGATCGCCTGTTCACGCAGGCTATCGGGTGCCACCGACAACGCGACGGGCCGACGGGGTGTGTCCCGTCGGCCCGTTGGGTCCTGCGGAGCCCGCGGCGGCGTTACGCGCCGACCTTCTCCATGACCTCGTCGCTGACGTCGAAGTTGGCGAAGACGTTCTGCACGTCGTCGCTGTCCTCCAGCGCGTCGATCAGCTTGAAGATCTTCTTGGCGCCCTCCTCGTCCAGCTCGACCTGCATGGTCGGGACGAAGTTGGCGTCGGCGGAGTCGTAGTCGATGCCGGCGTCCTGGAGGGCGGTGCGGACCGCGACCAGGTCCGTGGCCTCGCTGAGGACCTCGAAGGTCTCGCCGAGGTCGTTGACCTCCTCGGCACCCGCGTCGAGCACGGCGGCCAGGACGTCGTCCTCGGTCAGCTCGCCCTTGGGGACGATCACGACGCCCTTGCGGTTGAACAGGTACGACACCGAACCCGGGTCGGCCATGGAGCCGCCGTTGCGGGTCATGGCGACACGGACCTCGGAGGCGGCGCGGTTGCGGTTGTCGGTGAGGCACTCGATGAGCACCGCGACACCGTTCGGGCCGTAACCCTCGTACATGATCGTCTCGTAGTCGGCGCCGCCGGCCTCCAGGCCCGCGCCGCGCTTGACCGCCGAGTCGATGTTCTTGTTGGGGACCGACGACTTCTTCGCCTTCTGGATGGCGTCGTAGAGCGTCGGGTTGCCCTCGGGGTCGGCGCCGCCCATCCGGGCCGCCACCTCGATGTTCTTGATCAGCTTCGCGAAGAGCTTGCCGCGCTTGGCATCGATGACGGCCTTCTTGTGCTTCGTCGTGGCCCATTTAGAGTGGCCGGACATCTGCCTGTCTCCTTCGCGTAACCCATCTCAGCAACGAACGCAGGAATCCTACAAGGACTCGGCTGTCCGGTTCGCCCTCACCATGTCGACGAACAGGGCGTGCACACGGTGGTCGCCGGTCAGTTCCGGGTGGAACGAGGTGGCCAGGGCGTTGCCCTGACGCACCGCGACGATGTGGCCGTCGTACTCGGCGAGCACCTCGGCCCGGGCGCCGACGGACTCGACCCAGGGGGCGCGGATGAAGACACCCTCCACCGGATCGCCCTCGACGCCCTTGACGTCGACGGCCGCCTCGAAGGACTCGTTCTGCCGGCCGAAGGCGTTGCGGCGCACGATCATGTCGATGCCACCGACGGTCTCCTGGCCCGAGCGCGGGTCGAGGATCTTGTCGGCGAGCATGATCATGCCGGCGCAGGTGCCGTAGACGGGCAGGCCGGCCCGCACCCGTGCGCGGAGCGGCTCCATCAGGCCGAACAGGACGGCCAGCTTGGAGATGGTGGTGGACTCGCCGCCGGGGATGACGAGGCCGTCCGCCTCGGCGAGTTCTTCGGGGCGCCGCACCGGCCTGGCCACGGCGTCGGCCGCGGCCAGGGCGACGAGGTGCTCCCGTACGTCGCCCTGGAGGGCCAGGACGCCTATGACAGGAGTGCTCATGGGGGTTACCAGCCGCGGTTGGCGTAGCGCTCGGCCTCGGGGAGGGTGTCGCAGTTGATGCCGACCATGGCCTCGCCGAGGTTGCGGGACGCGTCGGCGATGATCTTCGGGTCGTCGTAGAAGGTGGTGGCCTTCACGATGGCGGCGGCGCGCTTGGCCGGGTCGCCGGACTTGAAGATGCCGGAGCCGACGAAGACGCCCTCGGCGCCGAGCTGGCGCATCAGGGCCGCGTCGGCCGGGGTGGCGACGCCGCCCGCGGAGAACAGCACGACCGGCAGCTTGCCGAGCTCTGAGACCTCCTTGACGAGCTCGTAGGGGGCGCGCAGCTCCTTGGCGGCGGCGTACAGCTCGTTGTTGTCGAAGCCGCGCAGCTTGGCGATCTCGTTCTTGATCTGGCGCAGGTGGCGGACGGCCTCGACGACGTTGCCGGTGCCGGCCTCGCCCTTGGAGCGGATCATCGCGGCACCCTCGGCGATGCGGCGCAGGGCCTCGCCCAGGTTGGTGGCGCCGCAGACGAACGGCGTGGTGAAGGCCCACTTGTCGGAGTGGTTGACCTCGTCGGCCGGGGTGAGGACCTCGGACTCGTCGATGTAGTCGACGCCGAGGGACTGCAGCACCTGGGCCTCGACGAAGTGGCCGATGCGGGACTTGGCCATGACCGGGATCGAGACGGCGTCGATGATGCCCTCGATCATGTCCGGGTCGGACATGCGGGCCACGCCGCCGTCCTTGCGGATGTCGGCCGGGACCCGCTCCAGGGCCATGACGGCGACGGCGCCCGCGTCCTCGGCGATCTTCGCCTGCTCCGGCGTGACGACGTCCATGATGACGCCGCCCTTGAGCTGTTCGGCCATACCGCGCTTCACACGGGCGGTGCCGGTCTCGGGGGCCTGGGAGTTGGGGGACGTGGTGGACACGGGTGACCTCGCTAGCGGAAAGGGGATTTCTGCAGCACTGAGGAAACGTGAGGGGACCAGGCCACAGCAAGGGCCAATGGGAACGCTGTGGATCCTTTTCCGGCGGACGGCCGGGGAACGGCGCGTGAACGGGGGCTCAGGCGGCCCGGTCCGCCAGGGCCGCCGGAGGCTCGTCGTCCATTTCGAAGGCCAGGGGGAACGGGGCGTGGCCCGCCAGCCGGAACCAGCGGACCTTGCGGTGCCGGCGCAGGGCACGGGCGGCCCGTACGGCGTCGTTGTGGAAGCGGCGGGCCATCGGGACCCGCCGCACCGCCTGCGCGAGTTCCTCGGCGGCCTCCTCGCCTCCGGGCGCCTCCCGCACCGCCTCCACCTGCTGGACCTCCCCGAACACGGCCCGCAACGCCTGGCTCAGTTCGCTCTCGGCGACCTCCCGCTGCTCCTCCACCGCCTGACGGGCGGCGTGCGCGGCCTCGTAGAGGACGATCGAGGCGGCCGGGTCGAGCACCCCGGAGGTGGCCAGTTCCTGGGCGACGGAGGCGCGGCGCAGCAGCTGTGCGTCGAGTGCGGCGCGCGCCGCGTCGATGCGCGCGTGCAGCCGGTCCAGCCGCCCGGCCGTCCAGCTCAGGTACAGGCCGATCACCACGAGGGCGACGAGGATCCAGATGAGGGTTGCGGTCACGGCCCAGAGGCTACCGGTGCCTGCGCACACGGCCGGGTGCCCGGTCGGTCCCGGTCAGTCCCGGGCCAGCCCGAGCCGCCCCCACAGCCCGCTCGTCCGCTCGTCCTCGGCCACCGCCGCCGCGCCCGCCGTCACCGTCTCGTAGACGGACAGGATGTCCGCGCCGACGGTCGACCAGTCGAAGCGCCGTACGTGGGCGCTGCCCCGCTCGCGCAGTTCCGCGCGGCGGCCCGGGTCGTCCAGCAGGCGTACGGCCGCGTCCGCCAGGGCGTCGGCGTCCTCGTTGGGGAACAGCTCCCCGGCCTCTCCCCGGTCCAGGACCTGGGCGAAGGCGTCCAGGTCGGAGGCGAGGACGGGGGCTCCGGCGGACATGGCCTCGACCAGGATGATCCCGAAGCTCTCGCCGCCGGTGTTGGGCGCGACGTACAGGTCGACGCTGCGCAGGAAGCGGGCCTTGTCCTCGTCGCTGACCATGCCGAGGAACTCGACGCGGGAGCGCAGCTCGGCGGGCAGTGTCTCCACCGCCTCCTCCTCGTCACCGCGCCCGGCGACCAGCAGCCGGGTCCGCGGGCGTGCGGCGAGGATCTTCGGCAGGGCCTTCATCAGCACGGGCAGGCCCTTGCGGGGCTCGTCGATACGCCCTATGAAGCCGATCGTCTCGCCCTGCCACTCGGCCTTGGGCTCGGCCTTGGCGAAGAAGTCGACGTCTACGCCGTTCGGGATCACGACGGCGTCCCCGCCGAGGTGCTCCACCAGCGTGCGGCGGGCGTACTCGCTCACCGCGATCCGCGCGCTGATCTTCTCCAGGGCGGCCTGCAGGATGGCGTACGCGGCGATCATGGCCCGGGAGCGCGGGTTGGACGTGTGGAACGTGGCGACGATCGGTCCCTGGGCGGCCCAGCAGGTCAGCAGGCCGAGCGAGGGCGAGGTCGGCTCGTGGATGTGGATGACGTCGAACGCGCCGTCGTGCAGCCAGCGGCGCACCCGGGCGGCGCTCAGGAAGCCGAAGTTGAGCCGGGCCACCGAGCCGTTGTACGGCACCGGCACCGCGCGTCCGGCCGAGACGACGTACGGCGGCAGGGGCGTGTCGTCGTCGGCCGGGGCGAGGACGGACACCTCGTGGCCGAGACGGATGAAGTACTCGGCCAGGTCCC
Source organism: Streptomyces sp. SID5464 (assembly GCF_009862985.1). Lineage (NCBI taxonomy): Bacteria > Bacillati > Actinomycetota > Actinomycetes > Kitasatosporales > Streptomycetaceae > Streptomyces > Streptomyces sp. SID5464. The sequence goes on from NZ_WWIQ01000050.1 coordinate 152,395, forward strand.
GGATGTGGAACTGGACGCCGCCCGGTACGTCCCAGGAGTACGGGCAGACGATGCCGATCCTCACGATGACCCCTTCGCCGGGTCGAGGTCCGCGAGCCACAAGCGCTGCAGCATGTGCCAGTCCTCCGGATGGTCGGCGATCCCCGTGGCGAAGGCGTCGGCCAGCGCCTGTGTCATGACAGACGTCTTCTCGGCGCGCGTGCCTGATTCGGGCACCTCGACGGGCGGGTGGACACGGCCGCGCATCACGGGCGAGTCGTCGTACCAGAGGGTGACGGGAAGCAGCTGGGCGCCCGTCTGCTGGGCGAGCAGGGCCGGTCCGGCCGGCATCCGGGCCGTGTCGCCGAAGAAGCCGACCTCGACGCCGGAGGCGGACAGGTCGCGGTCGGCGACCAGGCAGACCAGGCCGCCGTCGCGCAGCCGCCGGGCCAGGGTGCCGAAGGCGGTGCCGCCGCTGTGCGGCAGGACCTCCATGCCGAGGCCCTCGCGGTAGGCGACGAACCGGTCGTACAGCGTCTCCGGCTTCAGACGCTCGGCGACCGTCGTGAACGGGATGCCCAGCTTCGTGGTGACCCAGGCGCCGGCGAGGTCCCAGTTGGCCAGGTGGGGCAGGGCGAGTACGACGCCCTTGCCTGCGGCCAGGCCATCGGTCAGGTGGTGCAGGCCCTTGGGGTCGAAGCCGCTCGTGATCCGTTCCTCGCTCCAGGCGGGGAGGCGGAAGGACTCCATCCAGTAGCGCAGATACGACCGCATGCCCGCGCGCGAGAGCTCGGCGAGGCGCTCGGGGCTCGCACCGGGCACCACGCGCGCGTAGTTGCTCTCCAGGCGCTGCACGCCCTTGCCGCGCTGCTTCCAGGCGAGGTCGGCGATGCTCTGCCCGAGCCGTACGGCGACCGGCTCGGGGAGCTTCTTGACGGTGCTCCAGCCGAGTCCGTACAGCGCGTCCGTCAGCCGGTCCTGTGCGCTCACGTGGCCGCCTCGCTCCCGTGGGAGGCGTTCTGCTGCTTGCCCTCATTGTCCTGCGCTGCGTCGTCCTGCGCGGCCGCCGCGGCCTCGGCCTCCGCGGACTCGCGACGGACCGTGACGACCCGCTGGATGAGCGTGACGAGGCTGCCCACGGCGACGATCCACAGGGCGACCGGCAGCAGGTACTGGATGCCCGGGACACCGAACGCGTGCAGGCCCGCGAGGCCGGCCGCGACCAGGGAGATCACCAGCCGCTCGGCCCGCTCGACCAGCCCGTTGACGGCGACCGGCAGGCCGATCGACTCGCCGCGGGCCTTGGTGTACGACACCACCTGGCCGCTGGCCAGGCAGAAGATCGAGACGGCGCACAGGACGAGGTCGTCGCCCCCGCCGGCGTACCAGAGGATGAAGCCGCCGAAGATCGCGCCGTCGGCGACCCGGTCGAGCGTGGAGTCCAGGAAGGCGCCCCAGCGGCTGGAGCGGCCGAGCTGGCGGGCCATGTTGCCGTCGACCAGGTCGGAGAACACGAACAGCGTGATCACGACCGTGCCCCAGAAGAACTCGCCCATGGGGTAGAAGACCAGCGCGCCCGCGACCACACCGGCGGTGCCGATGAGCGTGACGGTGTCGGGGCTGACGCCCCGCCGGATCAGAAACGCGGCGAACGGTGTGAGAACACGCGTGAAGAATGCACGCGCGTACTTGTTCAGCATGGCCTTCCCGAGGGTCGGTGTCGCCGTCTGGCCCCTGCTGGCCACCGGCTGGCCCATCGTAGCCACGCGCGCGTGCGGGCGACGGGCGGGACCCGAGGCCCGTGTCACGGCGCACCGGTGCGCGGGGCGGGGCGCGATCACGTCCTTCGTATGGACGCACCGTGACGGGAGTGGGAAGGTCGAATAACCGCGGGCGTCGCCGGAGCCGCACCGCACGCGGATTCCGCGTGTCCGCGCCCACAGTGACCTCACCGTGCACGGGAGGCAGGATCATGGGCGACAAGGCACAGACACACCCTGGGGCCGCCGGCAGGGCACAGGCGGCCGACCACCCCCAGTCCGTACGGAATGTGGTGCTGGTCGGCCACTCCGGATCGGGCAAGACCACGTTGGTGGAGGCCCTCGCGCTCACGGCGGGGGCAGTGAACCGGGCGGGCCGTGTGGAGGACGGCGGCACCGTCTCCGACTACGACGAGATCGAGCACCGGCAGCAGCGCTCGGTGCAGCTCTCCCTGGTGCCCGTCGAGTGGGACGGGATCAAGGTCAATCTCCTCGACACCCCCGGATACGCCGACTTCGTCGGTGAGCTCAGGGCCGGTCTGCGCGCGGCGGACGCGGCCCTCTTCGTCGTCTCGGCCTCGGACGGCGTGGACGGCTCGACCCGCATGGTGTGGGAGGAGTGCGCGGCCGTGGGCATGCCCCGGGCCATCGTCATCACGCACCTGGAGGCGGCGCGCGCCGACTTCGAGGAGATGACCCGGATCTGCGCGGAGGCCTTCGGCGCGGACGACCCCGACGCGGTCCTGCCGCTCTACCTGCCGCTGCACGGCCCGCAGGCGCCCGACGGGCACGCGCCCGTGACCGGCCTGATCGGGCTGCTGTCGCAGAAGCTGTTCGACTACTCGACCGGCGAGCGCAAGGAGTCGGAGCCGGGCGAGGACCAGCTGCCGCTGATCGAGGAGGCCCGCAACCGGCTCATCGAGGGGATCATCTCGGAGAGCGAGGACGAGACCCTCATGGACCGCTACCTCGGCGGGGAACCGGTCGACGTCAAGACCCTGATCGAGGACCTGGAGCGGGCCGTCGCACGCGGGGTCTTCTTCCCCGTCCTGGCCGCCGCCCCCGCCACCGAGGGCTCCCGGCAGGGGCTCGGCACGGTGGAGCTGCTGGAACTGATCACCCGGGGGTTCCCCACGCCGCTGGAGCACGAGACGGTCCGGGTGACGACGATCGACGGCAAGCCGCGCGAGCTCAAGCCGTGCGATCCGGACGCGCCGCTGGTCGCGGAGGTCGTGAAGACCTCCTCCGACCCGTACGTCGGCCGGCTGTCGCTGATCCGCGTCTTCTCCGGCACGCTGCGCGCCGACCAGACGGTCCACGTCTCCGGGCACGGCCTGGCCGACCGCGGGCACGAGGACCACGACGTCGACGAGCGGATCGGCGCCCTGTCCACGCCGTTCGGCAAACAGCAGCGCCCGGTGTCGCACGTCATCGCGGGCGACCTGGCCTGCGTGGCCAAGCTGAGCCGGGCCGAGACCGGCGACACCCTGTCCGCCAAGGACGACCCGCTGCTCATGGAGCCGTGGCAGATGCCCGACCCGCTGCTGCCGCTGGCCATCCAGGCGCACAGCAAGCCCGACGAGGACAAGCTCTCGCAGGGCCTGGCCCGGCTGGTGGCCGAGGACCCGACGATGCGGCTGGAACAGAACCAGGACACCCACCAGGTGGTCCTGTGGTGCCTGGGCGAGGCGCACGCGGACGTCGCACTGGAGCGGCTGCGCAGCCGCTACGGCGTCCAGGTCGACGTCGTACCGCACAGGGTGTCCCTGCGCGAGACGTTCGCGACCAAGGCGGCCGGGCGCGGCCGGCACGTCAAACAGTCCGGCGGGCACGGGCAGTTCGCCATCTGCGAGATCGAGGTGGAGCCGCTGCCGGGCGGCTCGGGCATCGAGTTCGTGGACAAGGTCGTCGGCGGTGCGGTGCCCCGGCAGTTCATCCCGTCGGTGGAGAAGGGCGTGCGGGCCCAGGCCGCCAAGGGAGTCGCCGCCGGGTATCCGCTCATCGACGTCCGCGTGACCCTCCTGGACGGCAAGGCGCACTCGGTGGACTCCTCCGACGCCGCGTTCCAGACGGCCGGGGCGCTCGCCCTGCGGGAGGCCGCGTCCGACGCGAAGATCCATCTGCTGGAGCCGGTGGCCGAGGTGTCGGTGCTGGTCGGCGACGACTTCGTGGGCGCCGTGATGAGCGACCTGTCGGGGCGGCGCGGCCGGGTGCTCGGCACCGAGCAGACGCCCGGCGGGCGCACCCTGATCCGGGCCGAGGTGCCCGAGATCGAGATCGGCCGGTACGCGATCGACCTGCGGTCGATGACGCACGGCACGGCCCGCTTCAGCCGCCGGTACGCACGGCACGAGCCGATGCCGCAGCAGGTCGCGGACCGGATCCGTGGAGAGGAGCGCAAGGCCTCCTAGAAGAGGAGCACAGAGCCGCCTTGAACAGGCGTGCACCACCTCCTGGTTGGGGCCCAGGAGGCCTCAAGTGGCCCTCGTGGGGGCTCCCTCCGAGCGGGCGGGCGGTTTCGAGGACCGCCCGCCGACGGATGTCGGTGCCTGCGGATACGCTGATGACCTGATCAACAGGTGTGCGGAGCGCGGAACTCGGGAAGGCCGCTTGATGCGGAAGCGGCAGCGATGGGGGCGGCAGTGACGGACGGATTCGACTTCAGCCCGGGGGCCCAGGTGCCTCTGGCGGGTGCGAGCGGCCAGACCGCGGCGACCTACGCGCTGGCCGCCGCGGCGTACCGGGACGACGAGGTCACCAAGATCCTGAACGCCGACAACGAGTGGCACCAGTCGAAGGTGACCCCTCCGCGCCCCTGGGCGAAGATCCTCCGCCCGAACTTCGGCGAGGCCTTCTCCCGCGCCGTCGTCGACCGCATGCTGGGCGCCGGGCGCAAGCCGGTCATCCAGTCCTTCGGCATCGAGCCCCAGGTCGTCGTGGAGCACTGCCTGGCGGCCCACCGCATCCGCCGCGACCGCGACAACTGGCTCTCGGCGGTCACGGTGATCTGCGGGGTGCTCTTCCTGCCGGGATTCCTCGTGTGGCTGCTGGTGTTCACGCTGCGCACCACCATGGCCAAGCGCGAGGACAAGCGCGCCGGCGCCCTCGCCACGACCCTGCTGGTCGCCGTGGGCGCGCTCGCCGTGCTGTTCCTGATCCGCATGCCGTTCGAAGGATTCTGGGCCCTGTACGGGCGCGCGGCGGTCGTCATGCCGGTGGTCGGCTGGTTCTGGGCCAAGCAGATCTGCGAGCGGACGGCCCGGGACCTGCGGGACCGCTGGTCGAGCCTGCTGTCGGGCGGCGGCGTGGGCGCCAAGATCCCGGAGGCCGTCCCGGGCAACCCCGGCGACGCGGCCGAGCAGGTCCGCAAGGAGCTGGCGCGCCTGGGCGCCGAGCAGCGGTCCAACTCGGTCTTCTACGCCGGGCCCAAGGGCATACTCGGCATGGGCACGCGGTGGGGCAGCTGGCAGCTGGCCGAGGAGCTGGTGTCCGCCGAGCCGGGCAAGGACTTCCACCCCTTCCGCAGCTGGGACGTCATCGTGGCGATCCAGGGCGGCCTGGGCATGCTGGAGCGCACGTCCATCAACACCGGCGGCTTCCCCAAGCCGTCCATCACGCACTGGATCGTCACGCCGATCGGCGAGAAGGCGACGGAGGTGTCCCGGCCGAGCGGTGCGGACGTCGACGCGTACACGGTGCGGACGCACGCCATCCAGGACATCTGCAACAAGCAGCAGTTCGGCAGCGGCGACCGGCACTACCTCGGCGTGCAGTGGACGCTGTGGGACGGCCACCTGGTCATCACGATGCTGATCACGGTGACGGTGCTGCACGACACGCTGCGCATCGAGGTCACCGGTCACGCGCTGGGGCCGGTCAACCCCCTCTTCAACGAGAAGCCCGCGGCCAAGGAGAAGACGGTGCAGAAGGCTCTCCGCTTCTGGGAGACCCGCACCGTGAAACTGCCTCTGATCGACGCCGACGAGGTGGTACGGCTGGCCGCGCGCGCCCCGCTGACCTGGTACCCGCCGCTGCTGAACTGGCTCGGCGGCAGCCTGACGCTTCCGGAGCCGTTCGGTCTGCGGCACTCGTGGGCGGATCAGCCGTGGCGGCACCGGTTCATGGCGGACGACGCGCTGCGGGCTGCGACGCCCGTGCTGCGTGTGGTGCACGCGGCGGCGCTGAAGGTGCTGCGGGAGAACGGGGTGGATGTGGAGAAGTTCGGCTCCAGGTCGGCGGTGCTCAGTGGGGCGGTGCAGGAGGCTTCGCCGAAGAAGGCCGACGTCTACGACGCCTAGTTGTTTCGGCGCCCTGCGTTTCGGCTGGGGCCGGGTGGGTGCGCGACCCGGCGCTGCGGGGTGCCGCCTGTGCCCACCCTCCTCCAAGTTCTCGGCTTCGCTCGAACAGGTTCGCTCGAACAGGGGCCCCGTCGCCCCAGCGGCACGACTGCCCGCAGGCTAGGTAGTCGGCCAGGCCTCCGCCAGCATCTTCCTCGTGTCCGCCAGCAGCTGCGGCAGCACCCGCGTGTGCCCCACCACCGGCATGAAGTTCGTGTCGCCACCCCACCTCGGCACGATGTGCTGGTGCAGGTGCGCCGCGATGCCCGCGCCGGCGACCGAGCCCTGGTTCATGCCGATGTTGAAGCCGTGGGCGCCCGAGGCGGTGCGCAGGGCCGTCATCGCCTGCTTCGTGAGCTCGCCGAGCTCGGCGGTCTCCCCCGCGGTGAGGTCGGTGTAGTCGGCGACGTGCCGGTAGGGCACGGTCATCAGGTGCCCGCCGTTGTACGGGTACAGGTTGAGCACCGCGTAGACCTGCTCGCCGCGCTTGACGACCAGTCCGTCCTCGTCGGACTTGGCCGGGATCGAGCAGAAGGGGCAGCCGTCGCCGGCGCCCGGGCCGGTCGGCTTGTTCTCACCCTGGATGTAGGCCATCCGATGGGGCGTCCACAGACGCTGGAACGCGTCCTGCGTCCCCACTCCCAGCTGCTGCTCCGGCTCACTCGTCATGCAGTGCAGCATATGGCGTCGAGCTGGGGGGACGGCAAAGGCCCCCGGGATCTCCCGGGGGCCCGAGCGCCGTGCGATCAGACCTGCGCGCGCTCCTCGACGACCTTCTGGATCTTCGCGATGGCCTCGTCGAAGGGGATGCCGTTCTCCTGCGAGCCGTCGCGGTAGCGGAAGGACACGGACTCGTGGGACATGTCCTCGTCGCCCGCGATGACCATGAAGGGCACCTTCTGCTTCTGGGCGTTGCGGATCTTCTTCTGCATCCGGTCGGAGGAGGAGTCGACCTCGACGCGCAGCCCCTGCTTCCTGGCCGCCGTCGCGAACTTCTCCAGGTACTCGACGTGCGCGTCGCCGATCGGGATGCCGAGCGCCTGGACCGGTGCCAGCCAGGCAGGGAACGCGCCCGCGTAGTGCTCCAGGAGCACCGCGAAGAAGCGCTCGATCGAGCCGAACAGCGCGCGGTGGATCATGACCGGGCGGGTCTTGGAGCCGTCCGCGGCCGTGTACTCCAGGTCGAAGCGCTCCGGCAGGTTGAAGTCGAGCTGGATGGTCGACATCTGCCAGGTGCGGCCGATGGCGTCCTTGGCCTGGACGGAGATCTTCGGGCCGTAGAAGGCGGCACCGCCCGGGTCCGGGACGAGCGGCAGGCCCTGCTTCTCGGCGACCTGGCGCAGCGTCTCGGTCGCCTCCTCCCAGGCCTCGTCCGAGCCGACGAACTTCTCCGGGTCCTTGGTGGACAGCTCCAGGTAGAAGTCGGTCAGGCCGTAGTCGCGCAGCAGCTCCAGCACGAAGGTGAGCAGCTTGTCGAGCTCCTCGGACATCTGCTCGCGCGTGCAGTAGATGTGCGCGTCGTCCTGGGTGAAGCCGCGGGCGCGGGTCAGGCCGTGCACGACGCCCGACTTCTCGTACCGGTACACGGTCCCGAACTCGAAGAGGCGCAGCGGCAGTTCACGGTACGACCGGCCGCGCGCGTCGAAGATCAGGTTGTGCATCGGGCAGTTCATGGGCTTGAGGTAGTAGTCCACGCCCTCGTCGAGCTGCATGGGCGGGTACATGCCGTCGGCGTACCAGTCCAGGTGGCCCGAGGTCTCGAAGAGCTTCCCCTTCGTCGCGTGCGGGGTGTAGACGAACTCGTAGCCCGCCTCCTCGTGCCGCTTGCGCGAGTAGTCCTCCATGACCCGGCGGATGATGCCGCCCTTGGGGTGGAAGACGGCGAGGCCGGAGCCGATCTGCTCCGGGATGGAGAACAGGTCGAGCTCGCTGCCGAGCTTGCGGTGGTCACGCTTCTCGGCCTCGGCGAGGAACTCCAGGTGCGCCTTCAGCTCGTCCTTGGTCGGCCATGCGGTGCCGTAGATGCGCTGGAGCATGGGGTTCTTCTCGCTGCCGCGCCAGTAGGCGGCCGCGTTGCGCATCAGCTTGAACGCCGGGATGTTGCGGGTGGTGGGCAGGTGGGGACCGCGGCAGAGGTCCTTCCAGCACAGCTCGCCGGTCTTGGCGTCCAGGTTGTCGTAGATCGTCAGCTCGCCCGCGCCGACCTCGACGTCCGCGCCGTCGTCGGAGGAGGCGGAGCCCTTGAGGCCGATCAGCTCCAGCTTGTACGGCTCACCGGCCAGCTCCTCGCGGGCGGCCTCGTCGGTGACCACGCGGCGGGAGAAGCGCTGCCCGCGCTTCTGGATCTCCTGCATCTTCTTCTCGATGGCCTTGAGATCCTCGGGCGTGAACGGCTTCTCGACGTCGAAGTCGTAGTAGAAGCCGTCCTTGACGGGCGGGCCGATGCCGAGCTTGGCCTCGGGGAAGAGTTCCTGCACGGCCTGCGCCATGACGTGCGCGGTCGAGTGGCGCAGGATGTTGAGGCCGTCCTCGGAGGAGATCTCGACGCCCTCGACCTCGTCGCCCTCGGACAGGGCGTACGACAGGTCCTTGAGGTCGCCGCCCACGCGCGCGGCGATGATCGAGCGCTCGCCGGCGAAGAGCTCGGCGGCCGTAGTGCCCGTCGTCACCACGCGTTCTTCCCGCTCGGAATCGCGCTGGATGATCACACGGACGTCTGACACCGGTCTCTCCTGACTGAAGGGGGCTGCGTGCGCCATACCGGAGCGCGCGCACGAGTAAGGATCGTACCGACCCGGGACCACCCTTCGCGAAATCAGTCCCCGCAGTCCCCTCCGCAGGCCTCCTCGAAGAAGGCCGCCACCCCGGCGTTCTCCTGGAGCGCCTTCATGAGGCGGTCCCGCTCGGCGTCGTCGACCTGCACCGGTACGACGCCGTGGGCGCCGGTGAGACGCCGGAAGCCGCCCCTGCTCTCCAGCCGTCCCTGGACCCGCACCGGCAGCCCGACGAGGTGGGCGTGCCCGGCGATCCGGTACGCCTCCTCGTCCAGGGTGATCCGGACGTTCGGTACGTCGGCCCCGGCCAGCACCCGCAGCCGTACGGTGCCCTCGCCGCGCGGCCCCGATCTGCGCATCCGTGTCACCGCTCCGGTGATCCGCACCGGCACGGCGGGTTCCTCGCGCAGGTAGCGGGCGCCCGCCTCGCGCAGCACGGGCAGGTCGCCGGGTGAGAACTCGACGGGCTCGGCGGAGGGCGCGCAGCCCTCGGGCACACCGGCGGCCGGGGCCCACTCGACGGCGACCCGGGCGCCCTCCGTGCCCCGGACCAGGGCGACGAGGGCCTCGGTGAGCTCGTGGCTCACGCCCGCCTCGACCGCGGCGTCGAAGGCGTCCATGCCGCCGGTGGCGCGCTGGTAGTCGATGGCCTCACGAGCGGCGTACAGGGCCTGGTGGAGGCGGACGGCGAGGGGGCGGCCGCCTGCGACGGGCACGAAGGCGGTGAGCCGGCCGTCCGCGGCGGAGCCGACGAGGACGTGTTCCAGGGCCGCGGCGGCGGAGGCCCGGTGGCGGGCGCCGTGGTAGCCGGCCCGGGCACGGGTGGCGAGTGCCGCCGCGAGCAGCATCCGGCGGGCGGCGGTGCGCAGCCGGTCCTCGACGGTCCAGGGCGCCGCACCGGCGGGCCCGGCCGGGACGTCGTGCCACCAGCGGATCTCGTCGCTGGGGACGGCGAGGGAGACGAGGACCTCGCGGGCGGAGGGCGAGCCGCTGCGGGACAGGGCGAGCAGGGCCTCGCCGAGCAGGTCGTCGCTGTCGGGGAAGGCGCGGTTCTCGGGCACGAGGAGACTGGTGCCGGCGCTGCCCGGGCCGGGTGGGGTCCAGCGGCCGTAGCGTCCCGGGGCGCCGCCGCGCCGCTGCCAGCCGTGCCGGCGGAGCAGGGCGCTCAGTACGGCCGGGTCGACGTCCGCGGGCTCGGGCGGAGCGCCGCTGAAGGTGGTGTCGACGGGGTGCGGCCGCACGGGCCTCAGTGGCTCCTCGGTCGGGCGGTGCGTCACGGTTTCCCTCCCGTCCCGACCCGCGTCATGATCTCGCACAGGGCCCGGTCGTCGAAGATGCGTGAAGTCGGTATCCGCACGGTGGTGCGGCGGCGGCCGGTGATCGGCTGGCCGGCGAGGTTGGTCCAGTAGCAGCAGTGCCTGAGGTCGAGCCGGTCGTGGCCGGCGCGCAGCCAGTCGTCCCGGGAGCGCGGCACCAGCATCACCACCAGGATCTTGTGCACCGACACGGGTGTGCGGGCGAGCTTCGCCAGGTGGTCGTTGTCGAGCGTGAAGGCGAAGGTGCGGCCCGGTGGGTCGGGCGGCACCTGGTACGTGGCCTTGAGCTGCACCTTGATGGTGACCTCGTCGTCGACGGTGTGCCCGGGGGCGCTGTGGCTGACGTGCCAGTCGATGCCGTTGTCGGGGAACGGCTGGGAGAGCGAGCAGCCCGCGGCCGCAGCGACGGCGTGCAGATAGCCGACCTGGAGTGTCTCCATGCAGGCGGTGGTGGCGAGGGTGCCGCGGGAGGGGGCCGTGCGCTCGGGCAGCAGCCCGCCCCGTTCGGGCTGCGCTATGGCCATGGCCAACAGCCTTCCAGAACAAGTGAGTCCCCGTGCGGGCCGTTGAACTGCGCGGACCCGTACTCCTGTTGTCTCCTTCCGGCGTACGGCGCAAACAGCCCGGGTATCACCGGATCGGGCAGCGGACGGTGCGTCAACTGCCGAAGGTGAAGAGGGGTTGTGTGGCTATGACGACGTGCTGGTATGAAGGGCCGCTGGCCGCCTTCGACACGGAGACGACGGGCGTGGACGTCGAGACCGACCGCATCGTGTCGGCCGCCGTCGTCGTCCAGGACGCCCCGGGCATCCGGCCGCGGGTCAGCCGCTGGCTGGTGAACCCGGGCGTGCCGGTGCCCGCCGAGGCGACGGCGGTGCACGGGCTGACGGAGGAACACCTCCAGCGCAACGGCCGGTGGCCGGCGCCGGTGATGTTCGAGATAGCGGAGGCGCTCGCCGAGCAGGCGCAGGCGGGCCGCCCGGTCGTGGTGATGAACGCGCCGTTCGATCTGACCCTGTTCGACCGGGAGTTGCGCCGTCACCGCGCCTCGGCCCTGAGCCGCTGGTTCGAGTCGGCGCCGCTGTTCGTGCTCGACCCGAGGGTCCTGGACAAGCACCTGGACCGCTACCGCAAGGGCCGCCGCACCCTGACCGATCTGTGCGCGCACTACGGCGTCGCCCTGGAGGGCGCGCACGACGCGGCGGCCGACGCCGTGGCGGCGCTGGAGGTCACCCGGGCGGTGGGCCGCCGTTTCGCGTCGCGGCTGGAGCGCCTCGCCCCCGGTGAGCTGCACACGCTTCAGGCGGTGTGGCACGCGGCGCAGGCCCGGGGGCTCCAGGCGTGGTTCGCACGCAGCGGCGTGGAGGAATCGGTCGACCCGGCCTGGCCGCTGCGGCCGGACCTGCCGGCGGCGGCCTGAGCACCTGGTGCGGGGCATGAAAAAACCGGTCCGTCTGGGACGGACCGGCTGTTTCCGGTGGGCGATACTGGGTTCGAACCAGTGACCTCTTCGGTGTGAACGAAGCGCTCTCCCACTGAGCTAATCGCCCGG
>NZ_WWIQ01000050.1:164202-177935 GCF_009862985.1 Streptomyces sp. SID5464
GGTGTGAACGAAGCGCTCTCCCACTGAGCTAATCGCCCGGGAACGCACTGAACAATACAGGTCCCGGCACGCTTCCTTCAAACCGCTTCGAGGTGCCTGGCCAGTCCGCGCGCTCCCGCGTGCATCATCAGCCGGTGATTGGCCCGGAAGGCGGGCCGGCACGGCACGGCGAGCCGCCGCAGCAGGGGCTTGCGGACCTCGACGACCTGGTCGTACCGCGCGAGGGTCCCCGCCCCTCGCGGTGTGACCGTCCAGCGCGCCCGGCCCTCGATGTCCCCGGACATGGCGATCTCCAGCACGCCGGCTCCGGGATCACGTCGCACCTCCCGCGCCGTGAAGGTCATGTCGTAGGGCAGGACGGAGCGGATCCGGAAGACGCCCGTCGTGTCGTCGAGCCGGGTCACCTCCCGGACCTGGCGCCACCACCGGGGGTAGTCCTCGGCGCGTTCCAGCGCCGCGTACACGGTGGCGGGCGGCGCGGGCAGGCTCCACAGACTGCGGAAGCGGTAGTGGTTCCAGTCCATGACGCCAGTCTGCCCACTTCGGGTGCGGGGTGTCTGAGTACGCGCCTGAGTATCCGCACTCATGCCGCACGGGGTGACGCGGACCACACTTCCGGTCATGACGCACCTTCCGCCCCCGGCCGAGGAGTTGCGGCTCCTCGATGCCGAACTCCGGCAACTGGAGTCGCGCCGCACCCAGTTGCTGGCCCGTCGCGCCTGGCTGGTCGCGACCCTGCAACAGGCACGGCAACAACCGCAGCAGGCCTGGGCTCAGGCGCGGACGCAGCCGCCACCCGTCGCATGGTCCCGCCCGGAGACCGCCGCGCCCAGCGTGCAGAACGTTCTGCTGGTGCTCGGCGGGGTGCTGCTCACGCTCGCGGCGGCGGTGTTCACGCTGGTCAGCTGGGGGCACATGGGGATCACCGGGCGGGCGCTGGTGCTCGGCGCGGTCACGCTGGCCGCGCTCGCCGGGCCGGCGCTCCTGCTGAAGCGGGGGCTGCGGTCGACGGCCGAGTCCGTGGCGGGTCTGGGCCTCGCGCTGACCGTCCTGGACGCCTACGCCCTGCACGAGGCGGCTCTCGCCGGGACCGACGGAACGGGGTACGCGGCAGCCGCGGCGGCGGTGCTGGCGGGGCTCTGGTGGGCGTACGGTCCGCTGCCGGCCACGGCCGCGCTGCGGCTGCCCCTGCCCTGCGCGGTGGCGGCGGCCCAGTTCCCGCTGCTGCTGTGGGCCCTGTCCGCCGACGCGGGTCCGTACGTGCTCAGCGCCGCGCTGCTGGCGACGGCCGGGCTCGACACCGTGGTGGCGCTGCGGGTGACGGCCGCTTCCGTGCGGATCTGCGCGGTCGTCGGTGCGTACGGCACGGGCGGCTGGGGTGCTCTGGGTGCCGGCTGGCTGTCCGTGACGGCCGACGGCCCGGGTGCTGCCGTCCGGGCCGGCGCGCTGCTCCTGCTCGCGGCGGCGATCGCGCTGGGTGCGGCCTGGCGGGTCTCGGGGCCGGACGTACGGCACGCCCTCGGTCTCGCGGCGGCCTCGGGGCTGCTCACTGTGGGTGCGCTCGGCGGGGTAGCCCGCTTCGGAGCGCCGTCGGAGTGGGCGGTTCCGGTTCATCTGGCCTTCGGGGTCGCCCTGTTGGCGGGGCTGCGGGCCGGGCGGCTGCTGCCGGACGCGGTGCGGCACGGTGTCGCCTGGGCCTCCGCCGTCGTACAGGCGCTGGCTCTGCTGTGGGCGCTGCCCGTCGTCGCCCTGGTGGTGATGGGGCCGGCCGGCCGGCTGGGCCGTGTGTGGGGCGGTGCGCCGTCGGACGCCCGTGCGGCGGTTGCCGTCGAGACGCCCTGGCCGTCGGACGCGGCGGCGGCTCCCGTTGTGCTGCTCGCGGTCGCGGCCGTGCTCGCCCTGGCGGTCCCCGCGGAGCGGTGGCGCCCGCGAGCCCGGCTCGGTGCGCTGGGTCTGCTGTGGGCCGCGGCGCTGCTGCTTCCGGCGATCCTCGCCGTTCCCCACCTCGCGGGGATGTCGGTGCTGGGAGCCATGACAGCGGCCGCGCTGTACCTGGGCCGGACCACGACGTCCGGCGCGCGGATCACGGCCCTCGTCCTGGCCCTGGTCACGGCCGTCGACCTCACCCTGGTCTCCCTGGCCTCCCGGACCGCGACGCTGGTCGTGCTGTCCGTGCTGACGGCCCTGCCGGCCGCGGCTTCGTGGCGGGCGAGCCTCGCCCCCTTCACGGCTCCGGCCGCCCTGGTGTACGCCACCGCCCTGGCCTCGGCGACGGGTGCCGCCGCGGACTGGCCGCCGGCCCGGACCGCCCTGCTGGTCCTGGTCGTGCCCGTGGCGGCCGCCCTGCTGGCGCCGCGTCTGGCCGCGTCCCGGGCGACGGTGCCGGTCGAGGCCGTGGGAGCCGCCGCCGGGCTGCTTGCCGTGGTCCTCGCGGTCACCGATCCGCCGCTGCTCGCCCTGGTGCTGGCGTTGTGCGGCGTCATCACCGCGGGCACGGCCCTGCGTCCGGACCGCCGCGCCCTCGGCTGTGCGGCCACCGCCCTGTTCGTGCTGGCCGCCTGGGTGCGCCTGGCCGCGTGGGAGGTCGGCACGCCCGAGGCGTACACACTCCCGGTGACCGTTCCGGCGCTGCTGGTCGGCGCCCTGCGCAGGCGCCGCGACCCACAGGCCTCCTCGTGGACGGCGTACGGCCCCGGACTCGCCGCCACGCTCCTGCCGAGCCTCGTCGCGGCCTGGGGCGACGCGCAGTGGACGCGGCCGTTGCTGCTGGGCACGGCGGCACTGCTGGTCACCCTGCTGGGTGCCCGGCACCACCTCCAGGCACCCCTGGTGCTGGGCGGCTCGGTGCTCGCCCTGGTGGCGCTGCACGAACTCGCCCCGTACGTCGTGCAGGTGACCGGCGCGCTCCCCCGCTGGGCGCCTCCCGCCCTCGCCGGACTCCTGCTGCTCGCCCTCGGGGCGACGTACGAGCAGCGGATCCGGGACGTCCGGCGGGTGAGGGCGGTCCTGGGAAGGATGAACTAGGCCCTGTGATCGCGCCGTTGGCGCCTCCGCGGCGCCTGTGGGCGTCTCGACTGCGGACGAGGCCCGTGATGTCATACCTTTCCCGGTCGGCCGCTGACGGCAGGCGGCACGGTCGGGCGGACGGGGGAGGCGTCATGACGGACCTGGAGGAATCGGCGGCCCGGAGCACGGGCGCCGAGGACCGGGGGACACTGGAGCGCCTGCTCTCGGTGGTGGGGGCGGGAGCCGTGGAGTTGCACACGGCCCCGGCGGGACTGCGGACGAGCGTCACCGGCGTCCATGTGCTGGACGCCCTCGAACCGGTCATCAGACCGCGGGAGTTACTGCTCGCGGTCGGCGTCGATGCGCGGTCGGCGCACGCGGTCGACGTGGTGCGCCGGGCCGGGGAGGCCGGTGCGGCGGGTGTGGTGTTCGGCCCGGGCCGACCGGAGCCCGCCGCGCGGGCGTTGCAGGCAGCCGCGGAGGAGGGCGGCACGGCGGTGCTCTTCCGTACCGCCTGGTGCACCTGGGCACAGCTCGTGGGGGTGCTGAGGGCGGGGCTGGCCGCGGCGGGCGTCCCCCCGGTGCCCGCGACCAGCGGCGTGCGTCTGGGCGATCTGGACTCACTGGCCGATGCGGTGGCGGCCCTGGTGGGGGGATCGGTGACCATCGAGGACACCGAGTCCCGGGTACTGGCGTACTCCTCCACCGAGGAGAACGTGGACGAGATGCGCCGACTGACCATCCTCGGTCGTCGCGTGCCGCCCTGGCGGGTGGCGGCCATGCGGGAGGCGGGGTTCTTCCAGGCACTGTGGGGCGCGGGTGACGTGCTGCACCGGCCGGCCCACGGCCAGGATCCGGAGCGTCTGGTCGGCGCCGTACGGGCGGGCGGAGAGGCGCTGGGGTCCATCTGGGTGGCGGCGGTCGCCGGCCGCCCGCTGGCCCCGAACGCCGCCGAGACGCTGCGCGCGGCGGCCCGGACCGCCGCCGCCCACCTGCTGCATCACCGGACCCACAGTTCGGAGGGCCGCTTGGTGGAGGACGCGGCTCGGGCGCTGCTGGAGGACCGGGGATCCGTCGAGGTGCTGGCGGAGCGGGCCTCGCTGCCGCCCCGGGAGCCCTGTGCCGTGCTGGCGGTGGGAACCGGGTCCGGCCACGAGGGGGACGACGACCCGTCCCGGCTGTACGGGCTGCTGTCCCTGCACTGCGCGGCCCTGGGTCACCGCGTCGTGGTGGTCCCGGCGGGCGGCAGGATCCTGGTGCTGCTGAGCGGGCTGGACCGCGACCCGGGGCGCGCCGATGACCAGGTGACGCGGCTCGGCGAATCGCTGGCCGGACAGCTGTCGGCGACGATCGGCACGTCGGTGAGGGTGGGGCTCGGAGACGTGGTCCCCGGGCTGGCGCGGACGCCCGCGTCACGCCGGTCGGCCGAGCTGGCCCTCCAGGCGCTCATCGCGGCCGCCGGACCCCGCACCGTCGCGCGGAGCGAGGACGTCGCGGACACGGTGGGCATCCTCCAGGTCGTCGACGCCCTGCGCGAGGTGGCGCTGCCACCGCGGACCTCGGTGGCCCGGCTGCGGGAGTTCGACGCCGCTCACAGCGGCAGCTGCCTGGTGGAGACCCTGCGCGCCTACCTCGACCACTTCGGTGACGTGTCCGCCGCCTCGCGCGCGCTGGGGGTGCACTCCAACAGCCTGCGCTACCGGTTGCGCCGGATCACGCAGGTGTCGGGGCTGGACCTGGACAGCCCCGACGCACGGCTGCTCGCCCAGTTGCAGTTGCGTCTGGGCGAGGACGCCGACGGATCACGCCCCTGAACGACGGCACCGAGCCGCGGCCGCGTACGTACTGCACCGCTTGGCCGCCGACACCATCGAAGGGCCTCTCCTTCGTCGTACCGCACAAGGCCCCGGCGTGGCCGAGGGGTTGTTGCGTTCCACCGCCGTGGGCGGGGCCCGCGTCTTTGACGACTCGACGAAGACGCCGTCCCGGTGCGGACAACAGTCTGGTACTCCACCCCGGGGCGGTCCCGGGCGCTGCGCGTACGACACCGGAAGGCTCACCATGACCGGACAGACCCCCGCCGCCGAGCGGCGCGAACGGATCCTCCAGGAAGCGGTGCGGCAGGGACTGCTGGACGCCGAGCGGTCCCAGCTGGCCGCCTTCGTCGACCTCGACGGCGTCGCCGCGACGGTCGACTCCCTGCACCGTGCGTTCCCCACGTCGCCCCGTGTGCTGCACGCGTTCGCCGCCAAGGCGAACTGCCTGGTGCCGGTGCTGGCGGAGCTGCGGCGGCTCGGCATGGGCTGCGAGGTGGCCACCGCGGGTGAGCTGGCCCGCTCGCTGGCGGCCGGATTCGCGCCGGACCGGATCGTCTTCGACTCCCCCGCCAAGACGGAGACCGAACTGCGGCGTGCCCTGGACCTGGGCGTGGCCGTCAACGCGGACAACCACCAGGAACTGGCCAGGATCGACCGGCTCCTGGGCGGCCACGCCCCGGTGTCGAGGATCGGGGTGCGCGTCAACTCCCAGCTCGGCGGCGGCAGCATCGCCGCGATGAGCACGGCGACCAGCACCTCGAAGTTCGGCATCCCCCTGGCGGACCCGGGAAGCCGACGGCGATTGCTGCGCGCCTACCACGACCACCCCTGGCTGACCTGGGTGCACACGCATGCCGGCTCGCAGGGCTGCCCGCTCGACCTCATGGCCGGCGGGGTCGCGCAGGCCGTGGAGTTCGCCGAGGAGGTCAACGCCTCCCTGGGACGGCGCCAGGTCGTCGGCATCGACATCGGCGGCGGGCTGCCCGTCAACTTCGCCGACGACGAGACCACGCCGACCTTCGACACGTACGTCCGGCAGCTGCGCGCCCAGGCGCCCGCGCTGTTCTCCGGCAGGTACGAGATCGTCACCGAGTTCGGGCGCTCCGTCCTCGCCAAGAACGGGTTCACCGCCGCGTACGTCGAGTACACCAAGAGCGTGGGCGGCCGGCCGATCGCGGTCACCCACGCCGGTGTGCAGGTGGCCACCCGGACCGTGTTCAACCCCGACGCCTGGCCCCTGCGGATCGAGGCGCACGAACCGTGCGGGAGGGCCAAGCGGGGCGGACCGGTCCGCCAGGACATCGCGGGCCCCGCCTGCTTCTCCGGGGACCTGCTGGCGCGGGATCGCGCGTTGCCGCTCCTGGCACCCGGCGACCTCATCGCCGTCCCGGACACCGGCGCCTACTACTTCTCGACGCCGTTCCACTACAACAGCCTGCCCGAACCCGCCGTGCACGGGGTCCGGACGGGTAGTGACGGCGGTGTCCGTTTCGAACTCCTGCGTCCCGCGCAGGACCCGTGGGACGTGCCGGGCCCGGACGGCCTCGGCACGCCCCCGCGGCCATGGGCGCACGAGCCCGTGCACGGCGTCGGGTGAGGAGCACCGAGGTGGCACAGGCCGGCCGGCGGGGGCCAGGCCGGGACGGACCGCTCCTCACCCAGCGCGCCGCGATCGTCTTCCTGCTGGCGGCCCTGGTCGGCATCGGTGCCACGGTGCTGGCCGCGCTGGCCGGCAACGTGTGGCCGGTCGCAGTGAGCGTCGGAGGCGGGGTCGTGGCCCCGGCCGTCCTGTTCTTCAACCAGATCATCGACTAGACGAGCGGACCCGCGGCCGGCGCGGTACGGCCGGGAAGGTCCGCTCGTCCAGCCCCCGCTACGGCATCTTGTCGCCGAGCAGGGCCAGGTTCTCGATGGCGGCGAGACCGTAGAGCGCGGTGTCGTTGGTGGACACCCAGGTCGCTTCGCTGCCCGGCACGAGTGTGGCCGGTCCGCTCAGCTTCTCCGTCTTCCAGGGTGCCGACTCCTTGTAGCCGTCGGAGTTGTAGAACTTCTCCCAGGCCCGCTTGGCCAGCTTCGCGTCCCCGGTCTTCACGGCCGCGTACGCGTCGAGGCGAGAGTGGCCCTGGAAGAGGATCAGGGAGCCGAAGTTGCTGCCGTAGCGGGCCGCCTGTTCGGCCTTGGTGGCGTTGAAGTAGCGGCAGTAGTCGAAGTAGGCCTCGTTGAACTTCGGCATGTCGACCAGGTCGATGAGCTCGGCGCACAGCTCGTTGAGGCCGAAGACGGCCGACAGGTGCGAGACCTCCACCTTGGGCTGGGCGGCGACGGCGAACCTGCCGGTGTCCAGGTCGTACAGACCGCTGCCCTGGACGAAGCCGTTGGGCTGGGCGGCGATGGTCTCCATGGTGGACAGCACGCGCGCCTTGGCCTTCTCCCACTTGGGGCCCTTGCGCTCCCACTCGGTCAGCCACGCCGAGACCAGGCCGCTCCAGTCGGTGCCGAAGCCGATCGACAGGGCGTGCCGGTCGGGCGTGTACGGCTCGGTGCGGATCTTGCGCAGCGGGTCGAGGGCGAGGAACGTCTCGTCGGAGTCGACGTTGGCGTGCATGAGGTCGCCGACGCGTTCGTCCGCCGTGAGGAAGTAGTAGTAGCGCCGGTACGTGGTGTTGGCGATGCGCTGCTGCTTGGCGCTGTCGGCGAAGTGCTGCACGCCGTGCCGGGTGCCGAGGCCCGCCCACTTGCCCAGGTGGTAGACGTCGACCTCGCCGGTGTGCCGGGTCATGGCCTCGGCGAAGCGGAAGATGTCCGCACGGCCGCTTCTCAGGTACGCGTACCAGAGCCACAGGTCCGGCGACAGCTCGGAGTTGTCCCAGGCGTAGCCGCCGACGTCGTAGCGCCACTGGTGCCGGACGGTGTCGTAGGTGTGCATGATGTCGCCGTAGTCCCAGAAGCCGTACCACCGGCGCATCTCCACCTGGTCCTTGTAGTAGGTGAAGAGGAAGTCGAGGTGGTCCTCGATCTTGGCCTTGGCGGGGGTGGAGCGGTCCGGTTCGGCGTACAGGCCCTTGCCGAAGACTCCCGCCTTGATCAGCTGCCTGGGCGGGGCGGCGAGCTGCGGGAGCACACGGACGGCCTGGACCTGCTCGGCGAGCTGCTCGGCGCTCGGGGTGGACTCGTTGGCCCAGAAGAGCAGTTCGGAGGTGCGGGCGATGCCGTACGGGGTGCCGAACTCGGGCTCGTAGTCCTCGTAGGTGATGTTGAGGCCCTCGATCTGCTCGGGGAAGGTGTCCTGGCCCATGCCGTCGTGGTAGAAGCGCATGTCCATGGGCTGGGCCTCGGGGGACCAGAGCCAGAGGGTGACCTCGGCCTCCTCGGTGTGGGCGTCCCGGATGTCGAGCTGGGCGGGGAACTTCTCCCAGAAGTCGCGCAGGCCGAAGGAGAGTCCGCCGCTCACCCCGCCGACGTACCCGAAACCGGAAGCGCGCCGCCCGCCGCCCGCCGCGATCCAGCCGTGGCCCTTCTTGGTGCGCTTGCGCACGGTGAAGCCGTCGGCGGACAGCTGGGAGAGGGTGTAGTCGCCCCACTCGGGGATGTACTGCAGCCGGGTGGTGACGCGCTGGTCCCAGGTGGCCGGGTCGGGCAGCTTCTTGCCCTCGTACTGCGCCGCCTGCACGGCCGCGCCGGGGTCGCGGCGCAGGCCGGTGATGCCCTTGACGGCCTCGCGCAGCAGGCCGGTGCCCTCGCCGCCTATGCGGATGTGCCGGTCGTAGGACTCGTCACGCATCGGCACGCCGAAGCGGACGCCGAGGCCGCGGATGAAGTCGCCGCTCGCCTTGCCGGGCTCCTGCTTCCCGTCGTAGGTGATGGTGTGCACCATGCGGAACGACTCGGCGCCCGCGTAGAAGTAGAGCCTGATGGAGAAGGGCAGCCAGCCGCGGCTGCCCTTGCGGTGCTTGCCGTCGATGCGGACGACCGCGCGGACCGGGCCCTCCTGCTCGACGGTGACCTTGTCGACGGCGCCGTCGAAGCGCTCGGTCCTGACCGCGCCCTGGTCCTCGTCCTCGATCTCGGGCTGGCGGATCAGCACGAGCCGGCCGTTCCTCGCGATCTCCGTCGAGCCTCGCCTGACCGACTTGACGATCGTGGAGCCGGACTTGCCGATCCTGGCGGTGATGACGCCGGTGGAGACGTCGATGGTGCCGCCGCTCTTGTCGACCGTGACCTTCTTCTCCGGTGCGGCGGGCGTCCCGGCGGTGAGGGTGAGCTTGCCGTCGCCCGAACCGACCGCGTGGGCGGTCCACTTGAGGGACCCGTCGGGCCAGTAGGCGATCGGCCAGGACTGCACGGGTACGGCCTTGCCGTCCGCGTCCGTCAGCGCGAACGTCTGGTCCTTCTGGTGGGCGCCCTTCGGCCAGGGGACGCCGACGGTGGAGCCGGGGGCCGCGCCGAGGCCGCCGTCCTCCAGCCAGTCGAGGGTCACCGGGTCGGCGTCGGCGGGCTCGGCTCCGGGGACGGCCTGCGCGTTCTGCGTCCCCAGTGCCCAGCTGAACTGGGCGGCGGCTCCGGCGACGGCGGCCGCCTTCAGAAGGGACCTGCGGGGGATGGGAGACATGGCGTTGCTGCCTTTCCTCGTCCGTGCGGGAAGCGAATCCGTACGCTGGTCAGGGGCATGACAGAGAGAGGGCGGGCGCCCTGGGCGCCGGCCCGGCAGGGGAGGAACCGCCGCTCAGCGGCGCCGGTACCGCTCCTCCACGGCCACGGCCGCCGCCGCGACGGCCCCGAGGACGGGGACCGCCAGCGGCGCGGCGAACCAGGCGGACAGGACCACCACGGCCAGTCCGCCGATGATCAGGAAGGACCCGGCCGGGTCGAGCACCGTCCGGCGCCAGGCCTCCGCCAGCAGCGTCCGCCACCGGGCCTCCGGCTCCCAGACCGCCGCCGCCCGCAGCCCGGCCACGACCAGGCCGATCAGCGTGCACACTCCGACGGCCCCGACCAGCGGCCCGCCGGGAATCCCCGCGCGGACCGCCTGGACGTCCACCCAGACCGCCGCCACGGCCGCCCACCCGGCGAGCCCGGCGAGCCACCCGCCGCGCACGGCCGTACGGAAGTCCGCGACGAACTCCCGCCGGCCACCGCCCTCGTGCGCGGTACGCCGCCGCAGATGCCGCGCACCCGCGGCGAAGGCGGCGGGATATGTGACGATCCCCAGCGAGGCCACCGCGATCCACACTCCGGTCAGCAGGCACTCGGCGAACACCGCGAACCTCTCGGCGAGCAGCGACTCACCCCGTGCTTTCACCCGGGTCCCGGCCATGCTCACCTCAGCCCTTCAGACCCGACGTGGCCATGCCGTCGATCAGATAGCGCTGGAAGGCCAGGAAGAAGGCGAGCACCGGCAGGAGCGCGACCAGCGACATCGCGATCATGCCGCCGTAGTTGGCCACGGCGTCCTGGTCCACGAACATCTTCAGGCCGAGGGAGACCGTGTACTTGTCGGGCTCGTTGAGGTAGATCAGCGGGCCCATGAAGTCGTTCCAGGAGTTGATGAAGGTGAAGATCGCGCTGGTGATCAGGGCCGGACGGCACAGCGGCAGCATGATCGACCAGTAGATGCGGACGTGCCCGCAGCCGTCTAGGCGGGCCGCCTCGTCGAGCTCCTTGGGCATGTTGCGCATGAACTGCACCATCAGGAAGACGAAGAACGCCTCCGTGGCCAGGTACTTCCCGAGCAGCAGCGGTGTGTAGGTGTTGATCATCTCCATGTTGCGGAACAGCACGTACTGCGGGATCAGCAGCACGTGGTACGGCAGCAGGAGGGTGCCGATCATCAGCGTGAACAGCAGGTTGCGGCCCGCGAACCTGATCCTCGCGAAGGCGTAGGCCGTCAGCGAGCAGGACGCCAGGATCCCGATCACCGAACCGACCGCGAGGAAGAGCGAGTTGTAGAAGAAGGTGGAGATCGAGATGTCGGCGATGCCGTCGGCGAGGCTGGTGTAGTTGGAGATGATCGGGTCGCCCGGGAAGAGGTCCAGGCTGCCGACGATGTCCTCGCTCTTCTTGAAGGAACCGCCGATGACCCAGATCACCGGGTAGAGGATCACCGCGAGGACCAGCAGGGAGCCGATGTGCCAGGCGAGGGATCCGGGCAGTTTGTGCCGAAGGCCGCCCGCTCGTGGGGTGGCGTCGGTGGCCTGCGCACTCATCGGGCGCCCTCCTCGTAGTGCACCCAGCGCTTCTGGGACCAGAACAGCACAGCCGTGACCAGGGCGACCGCGACGAGCAGCATCCAGGCCATGGCGGAGGCCAGGCCCATCCGGCTGTTCTCGAAGCCCTGGACGTAGAGGTAGCAGGTGTAGACCATCGAGCCGTCCGCGGGACCGCAGGCGTTGCCTCCGGCGCCGCCGCCGACGATGTACGCCGAGCTGAAGATCTGGAAGGAGTGGATCGTCTCCAGCAGGACGTTGAAGAAGAGCACCGGGGAGATCATCGGCAGCGTGATGTTCCAGAACCGCCGCAGCTTGCCGGCCCCGTCGACCTCGGCCGCCTCGTACAGCTCGCGCGGGACCTGCTTGAGGCCGGCCAGGAAGATGACCATGGGGGCGCCGAACTGCCAGACGGTGAGCGCCACCAGGCTGTAGATGATCATGTCCGGGTCGCCGGTCCAGCCGCCGACGCTGATCCCGAAGGCCTGCTGCGTGCGGTCCACGATCGCGTCGTCCGAGAAGATCGCCTTCCAGACGATCGCGACGGAGACGCTCGCGCCGATCAGCGACGGCGCGTAGAAGGCGGCCCGGTAGAAGGCCTGTCCGCGCCGCTTCTGCGCGAGGAGCAGGGCCACACCGAGGGCCGCGAGCAGCTTGAGCGGCGTTCCGACGACGACGTACCAGAGCGTCACCTGCACCGAGTGGCGCCAGCGGGGGTCGCCGAACATCTCGGAGAAGTTGTCGAGGCCGATCCACTTGGGGGCGTCGAACAGGTTGTAGTCGGTGAACGCGAAGTAGAGCGATGCGACCATCGGGCCCGCGGTGAGCAGCAGGAACCCGGCGATCCAGGGGGACATGAAGAGATAGCCGGCCAGGTTCTCCCGGCGCCGCCGCCGCTTGAGGGCGGCGGGGCGCGCGGGCTTCACCGGACCGTGCCGCGGCTCGGAGTCCTGGGACAGGCCCTCCAACGCAGGGGCGTGTGTCACGGTGGTTCCCATCAGCTGCCGAGAGCCGTCTTCGACTCGGTGAAGAACTGCTTGACGGCGTCGTCCACCGACCGCTTGCCCAGGGCCAGTTCCTCGGCGATGCGCAGGAACGCGGCCTCGCAGATGTCGGCGCCTTCCGGATGCGGGGTGATGGGCTCCAGGACACCCGCCTCGACGAGGGACTCCTCGTACTCGGCTATCGCCTTGTTGACCGGGTCGGCCGGCTTGTACGCGTCGTACTGGGCCTGCGTCGCGGGCACACCGCGGTCGTAGCCCATGATCTTGGCGACCTCGGGGTCGTGCACCATGAAGTCGATGAACTGGGCGACCTCCTTGGGGTGCTGGGTGCGCTTGGAGGCGCTGAGCATGAGGGAGCCGAGGTACTGGCCGGTCTTCTTGCCGTCCGTCGTCGGGATGGGCGCCAGGCCGTACTCGCTCTTGCCCTCGGAGGTGTAGCGGACGGTGAAGTTGTCCCAGGTGAACTCACTGCCGGCGAGCTCCGCCGCGACCGCCGACTTGGGCTTGATCTGCGCGACCTTCTTGGGGTCGGCGTAGACGCCCTCCTCGACGCCCTTCTTGGCCTTCGTCCACCACTCCGTCAGATCGGCCTCGGTGAAGCCGAGTCCGTCCTCCGTGAAGAACGCCTTGCCCTGCTGGCGCAGATAGGGGTCGTAGAGGTACATGACGCCGTACATGCCGCTGTCGCCGGCGCGGCCCGTCTTGTCGCGGATCTTCTTCATCGCCGCGTCGAAGTCGTCCCAGGTCCAGCCCTGCTCCGGCTTCACACCGGCCCGGGTGTAGACGGGCTTGTCGATGACCAGGGCCATCGAGTTGGAACCGACCGGAACTCCGAGGAGCTTGCCGTCGATCTCGCCGAACTTCTCGAGTCCGGCGCGGAATCCGTCCATCCGGAGGTTGCCGGCCTTGACCTGCTCGCTGAGATCGAGCAGCACGTTCTTCGCGTCGTATTTGCGCAGGAACCCGATGGCATTCTGGAACACGTCCGGCGGATTTCCGCCGGAGGCCTGGGTGTTGAACTTCTTCCAGAAGTCGAGATAAGGCTGGAAGTCCGTTTTCACCTTGATCTTCGGGTACTTCTTCTCGAAGAGCGCGATGGTCTTGTTGATGCGCTCGGCGCGATCCTCCGCACCCCACCACGCGTAACGGATCGTCACCGTTCCGTCCGCGGAGGTCCCTCCGTCGCCACCGCAACCGGTCGTCGCGGCCAGCCCCAGCGTGGCCGCCGTGGCCCCGGCCGCCTTCAGAATCGTACGTCTCTCAACATTCCTGCCGTTCACCACGGTTGGCCCTCCCCGCACTTCGTCCCGCTCGCATGAATCGTTTCAAGTAAGCGCTTGCTGGCACAAGGTACGGAGGGGCTGAGGGTGCGTCAATGATTCGGACAAGAATTTCTTACCGAGCGGTCCTGCAGCGAGGCGCGGCATGGAGGTGGTGCGCCGGGTCGACCGGGGTGATGTCACTGGTGGGGCCGGTGTGGTCGGCGGACCGAACGGGCCGGGACCGACCGCACGGCTTTCGGGAGCGACCGGAAGACGACGCCGCGGTGGGCGGCGGGAGGCCGGGCGGAAACTGGCCGGTTTCCGCCGACGGTCGCCCGGGAGGAGGACGGCAGGCGGGGCGCTCGACAGCCGGGACGACGGCCCGCCGCGTGAGGGTGCGCGGACACCGGAACGACGGCGGCCCACCTGCTCAGTCGCAGG
>NZ_WWIQ01000050.1:177998-184818 GCF_009862985.1 Streptomyces sp. SID5464
GGACGCAGGTAGAACATTACCCCATGTCAGGGGGTGCCTGTGACCAGCGCCGGCCGTCACCGGCACCCCCGCCGCTCACTGGTCCTTGATCTTCCACGGCATGACCACGCCGAACTTCCACAGGTAGATACCGACCAGTACGGCGACGATCACCAGGCCGATGGTCGTCAGGATGATGTTCCGGCGCCGCACCTTGGGATCGAGGGCGCGCTGGGCGGCCTCCGTGACCTTCCGCTTGGTCCAGCGGAGCACCAACTGGGCCCACACGAACTCGGTCGCCCAGATCGCCATGCCGCCGAAGATCACGACCCAGCCCGGCCCGGGCAGGGGCAGCATGATGATGCCCGCCACGACGACCGCGAGCCCGATGATGAAGATGCCGACCTGCCAGCTCACATGCAGCAGGCGGCGCGCTTTGACGAATTCCGGTGCCCGTGAGCCGAGTGCCCGCTCCTGCTCGCTGCGCACCTCGTCCGTCCCCGTCTCGTCCGACGCCACGGCCACCTCGCCCGGCTCGTCACTCCCCGTATTCATACGGCCAAACACTACCGGAGCGAAACCAGTCACCGGAATGGACGCACGGCGCGAACGATCTCTCGGCCGGAAGAGTTACGTAAAGGCACGCAAAACACTCAGAGGGGTTTACAACGGCACCGTAGGTGGCATGTCGATTTCGCCGACGTGCGAATCCCCGAGCGCACACTGAGCGAAAGGCCCTGGCGCTTATGAACACCACGGTCAGCTGCGAGCTGCACCTGCGCCTCGTTGTGTCGAGCGAGTCCTCCCTGCCTGTGCCCGCAGGCCTGCGGTACGACACGGCCGACCCCTACGCCGTGCACGCCACCTTCCACACCGGAGCCGAGGAGACCGTCGAGTGGGTGTTCGCCCGCGACCTCCTCGCCGAGGGACTTCACCGCCCTACCGGCACCGGCGACGTCCGCGTCTGGCCGTCGCGCAGCCACGGTCAGGGCGTCGTGTGCATCGCCCTGAGCTCACCGGAGGGCGAGGCCCTGCTGGAGGCGCCGGCACGGGCCCTGGAGTCCTTCCTGAAGCGGACCGACGCCGCCGTGCCGCCCGGCACGGAGCACCGGCACTTCGACCTCGATCAGGAGCTCTCGCACATCCTGGCGGAAAGCTAGGGCGAGGGGCTCACCAAGCAGCCCGGTGCCGTCGACTCGGGGAGACGGCTCGGGCCCGGACAACCGCATACGGGATACACCGGCGCCGGCACCGCGGATCTCGCGGGGCGGCGCCGGCTCGCGTGTGCCGCCGTCCGGGCCGTCTCGGCTCGGGTGTGCAGCCGCTCGGCCCGCGGGTGCCACAGGGCCGGAACTCTCAGCGACGGGCCTTCCGCTGCCGGAGGGCAGGCCTTCGCCGCCCCGAGGGCGGGCGGGAACCATGGCTTGCCCGGCGTCGTTGTATTCGAAGCCATGTGCGGGCATGAGGGCGGTCCGGCGGTGGTGGAGCCGTTACCATCGGCCAGCATCGGCGGGCGCCTGCCCGACCCCCAGGCCAGGGAGCGAATCGTGCTGATCACCCACGACACCCGGTGCGCCCTCGACACCGTGGTCGATCTGGTGAACACCGCACCGGAGGACGACACGGCACCGGACGGACTGCCGGACGTGGCGACCCTCGCGGACTTCGTGCGAAACCACGAGATCAGCGATGTGGGAGTGCTCTCGGAGTTCGACCTCTCGGCGGTGCGGAAGATCCGCGGGCGGTTCGCCGCCGTCTTCGCCGCCCCCGACGCCCGGACCGCCGCCGGCCAGATCAACGAGCTGGTCGCCGCCGCCGGCACCACACCCCGGCTCACGGACCACGACGGCTATGACTGGCATGTGCACTACTTCGCGCCCGGTGCCTCCATCGCCGACCACCTGGCCGCCGACTGCGGGATGGCCCTGGCCTTCTTCGTGGTCGCCGGGGAGCAGGAGCGGCTGCGGCGGTGCGAGGCGCCCGACTGCCGGCGGGCCTTCGTCGACCTGTCCCGCAACCGCTCGCGTCGCTACTGCGACAGCCGGACCTGCGGAAACCGTCTGCACGTGGCCGCCTACCGGGCGCGACGCAAGGAAGCGGCGGGCTGACCGCCACCGCCGGGGCCAGTGGCGGGCGGATCATCGATGCCGACGCGGTCCCGGCGGGTGGCGCCGGGTACCGCGGGTACGGCTCACAGCAACAGCAGATCGTGCAACGAGGCCATGAGCAGCAGGGTCCCGATCACCGCAAGGAAGATCATGAGCGGTGGCTGGGATAGGGCGAAGAGGCAACCACGTGGCTCGTCCCGCCGGGGACGTGGCTCGTCATGCGGCGGCGCGGGGTCGCTCTGTTCCGTCGTGTCCAGCATCTCGCGGCGATGATGACGCAGTCGCCCGGCCGGACGCGATCAGCGGCCTCGTTCCGTGCGGGTGTGCGCCGATTCCGCGAAGTCCGGTTCAGGTTGTGATCACTTCCGCGCGCCCTTGGACGCACTGTGACGATTCGACCGGCGCGCGGCCGTCAAATGCCGTGCTTCTTGAGGATGGCCTCGATGTCGCTGAAGTCGTCGTCGCCCCGGGGCGCCGTGGCGGGCCTCCCGGTCGGCCGGGAACCCTGGCCCAGGGAGGGCGCCGAGGCCGCCGGGGCCACCGCCTCCGGCCGGGCCGCCGCTCGGGCCGCCCTGCGCTCCTTGCGGGTGCCGCCGCGGCGACGCTCGACGACACGCGTGCTCGTGAACAGCACCCATGCGACACCGAGCACCCCGAAGCCCGCCCAGGCCGTGGGGCTGAAGGCGGTGTCGGCCAGCCACTCGACGACGCCCGTCATCACCAGGCCGATCGGCACGAGCGAGTACGCCGCGATACGGGTCGCCGCGAGGAAGCGCTTGCGGTAAGCCGTGACGGCCGCGATGCCCAGGCCTGCCGCGGACACGGCGGAGCAGACGGTCTCGGCAATCATCCGGTCCTCCAGGCGTGGCGCGGTCGGGCTGGGGCACTTCGTCCCTTCCATCCTGCACCCGCCGCACCCCGGGCGGCCATGCCCCGGCCCGACATCAGGGACATCTCCGGGTCGCCTCCTCCGCAGGTGCCGGTGCGGGTGCACGGCCTGGGAGACTATGGGTATGAGCGACTCCTCCACTGTCCCTGCCGCCCCCGTCCTCGAGGTCTGGTGCGACCTCCAGTGCCCGGACTGCCGCACCGCGCTGGACGACCTCCGTGCCCTGCGCGCCCGCTACGGCAACCGTCTGGAGCTGCGGCTGCGGCACTTCCCCCTGGAGAAGAACAAGCACGCTTTCGCCGCCGCCCAGGCCGCGGAGGAGGCGTGGGAGCAGGGCCGCGGGTGGGAGTACGCCGAGGCGCTCCTGGGGCGGGTCGAGGAACTGGGCCGCAAGGGAGAACCCTTCCTGGTCGAGGTGGCCCGCGAACTGGACCTGGACGCCGAGGAGTTCGACACGGCCCTGATCGACGGCCGGCACACCCTGATCGTGGACGCCGACCAGGCCGAGGGCAAGGCGATCGGCGTGACCGGCACCCCGACGTACGTCATCGGCGGTGAGCGGCTCGACGGAGGCAAGAGCCAGGAAGGGCTGCGCGAGCGGATCGAGCAGATCGCGGACCGACTGCTGGCCGGGCCGGAGCAGGAGTAGGCAGGAGGGCTGATCCGACGGCCCGGCCGACGGCCCTGGCCCCTGCCCTCCCGCTGAGCCGCAGGACCGCTGGGCTACAACAGCGGCTTGTACATCGCGTACAGATTCGTCTTGTAGCCGAGCGACGTGTAGAGCCGTTCGGCCGGGGTGTTGCCCGCGAAGACGTTGAGGCCGATGGTGCGCCGGCCCTCGGCGATCGCCTGGGCCTCGGCCAAGAGCATGAGGGTGCGGCCGTGTCCCTTGCCGCGGTGGCCGGCGTGGGTCTCGACGTCGAAGACGAAGGTGCTGTCCTCGCGCACCGCGAGCCACAGCGCGCCCACCGTCGTCCCCTCGTGTTCCAGGACGCTGATGAGCGTGCCGGGGGTGGCGAGGCCGTCGGGCAGCAGGGTGGCGTGGTCCCGCTCGGACTTGGCGCGGGCCTCGGCCTCCGGAACGCCCCGCTCGATCCAGCTCTGGGCGTAGTCCTCCTTGCCCTTCTCCAGCCAGGGGCCGAACTCCGCCTCGGTCATGGGCCGGGCACGGCTGCCCTCCGGCAGCTCCGGCGGGGTGTCGCCGAGCGGTTTCTCCATGCCGCGGTTGCGGACGGCGTAGCCGAGGGCGGTGGCGAGCCGGAACGGCGCCTCGGAGTCGGCGGGCACGGTCGCCTCGATGCGGCGGCACCCCCAGCCGCGCGCCACCTCCTCGGCGGCCAGGGCGGCCACCGTGCCCCTGCCGCGTCTGCGGTCCGGTTCCTCGATGCGCAGCTTCATGATCCGGGCCACGGCGTCGCCGAACACGGGATGCGTGCCGAGGTGTATCGCCCCTACGGGACGGCTGTTGACGCACACCTGGTAGCGGCGTGAGCGCGTCCCGTCGGCGTTCTGCTGAAGCGGCTCGGTCGGCCGCAGGGTCGTGGTCATCAGGGGTGTTCTACCCGCAACCACGCCCCCGGTCAGCCGAATATCCCGGCCTGTCAGGGGTCGAGGTCGTCCCCGGACCGCTCCTCGAAGATCCGCATGGCCTTGGCGGTCACCGGGCCGGGCGCGCCGGGCAGCTCGCGGTCGTCGATCCGGTGCACGGCCTGCACGTCCCGGAGGGTGGACGTCAGGAAGACCTCGTCGGCCCGCTCCAGGACGTCCAGTGGCAGATCCGTCTCCCCGGCGCCGGTCCATTCGATGGCCAGCGCGCGCGTGATGCCCGCGAGGCAGCCCGAGGCGAGCGGCGGAGTGTGGATCTCACCGTCGAGGACGACGAAGACGTTGGACCCGGTGCCCTCGCAGAGCTGTCCCACCGTGTTACCGAACAGGGCCTCGGAGGCGCCCTGTTCGCGGGCGCGGGCGAGGGCGACGACGTTCTCGGCGTACGAGGTGGTCTTCAGGCCGGTGAGCGCGCCCCGCTCGTTGCGCGTCCAGGGAACCGTGATCACGGCGGTGGAGTCGGGGCGGCGGGTCGTCTCGCCGAGGGCGACGACGAGGGTCGGGCCGTGCTGGCCGCGGTCGGAGCCGAGCGGGCCGTGGCCGCCGGTGTAGGTGATGCGCAGGCGGCCGAGCGACACGGGGTTGGCCTTCAGGACGGCGGCACAGGCGTGGCGCACCTCGTCGTGGTCAGGGTCGGGCAGTCCGAGGCCGCGCGCCGACCGGGTCAGCCGGTCGAGGTGCCGAGTGAGCGCGAACGGCCGGCCGTCCACGGCCTTCACCGTCTCGAAGATGCCGTCGCCCACGGTCAGCCCGTGGTCGAAGACGGAGACGCGGGCGGACTCGATGTCCTGCAAGCCGCCGTCGAGCCAGATCTTCACGTCAGGTCCTCTCCACTCACCTCATACGCTCCCGACGCTATCGCGAGCAGCCGGGCCGCCTTCAGCTCGGTCTCCCGCCACTCCCCCTCGGGATCCGAACCCCAGGTGATGCCGGCGCCGGTGCCGAAGCGCAGCATGCCGTCGGCCCGGTCGATCCAGAAGGTACGGATGCCGACGGCCAGCTCACCGGTCTGCCGGTCGGCGTCGACCCATCCGATCCCTCCGCAGTACGGCCCTCTGGGCGCCGACTCCAGCGCGTCGATGATCCGCAGCGCGCTCGACTTGGGCGCGCCGGTGACGGAGCCGGGCGGGAAGGCGGCGGCGAGCAGTTCGGCCCAGCCGGTCCCCTCCGCCAGCTCGCCACGGACCGTCGACACGAGATGGACCAGCCCCGGATGCTTCTCGACGGCACACAGCTCGGGCACCGTCACACTGCCGGTGGCGCAGACCCGGCCGATGTCGTTGCGGACCAGGTCCACGATCATGACGTTCTCGGCGTAGTCCTTCTCCAGCAGGTCCGCCTCGGTGCGGCCGGTGCCCTTGATCGGCCCCGACTCGACGAAGCGTCCGTCGCGCCGCAGGAACAGTTCGGGGGACGCGGTGGCGATCTCCACACCGTGACCGGGCAGGCGGATCGTTCCTGCGTACGGTGCCGGGTTGCCGCGGGCCAGCAGCGCGGTGAGGGCGTCGACGTCGGCGCCGGGCGCGACGGGCGCGGACAGCACCCGGCACAGGTTCGCCTGGTAGACCTCGCCGGCCGCGATGTGCTGCCGGATCCGCCCTACCGCCGCCGTGTACGCGGCGCGGTCGAGCGACGACGTCCAGTCGCCCGCCGCCGGGCCCGGCCACGCGCCGGGCACGGGGGCGGACACGGCCGCCTGCCGTACATCCCGGAAGCGTGCGCAGGTCAGACGGCCCTCGAAGTCGGCGCAGACGGCCCAGAAACCGCTGGATTCCAGGGCTTCGGGATCGTCGGTGACATCGAGGAGCCCGGTGGCGACACGGGCGCCGAAACGGGCGAGGGGCGGGAGGTCGAGCACGCAGTCGAGTCTATGGCGGGTGTCCTGCGGGTGACCGGGGGATGTCCCTTCGCGAGGCCCTGTGACCGCCCTGAGCAGGGGAAGCGCAGCACGCTGCACAAACGCGTTTTTGTGCTGGCCCCGGAATCCGCTAGAGTTCAACTCGTCGCCGGGCCGCGAGAGCGGACCGAAACGACAAGCGGACGTAGCTCAGTTGGTAGAGCGCAACCTTGCCAAGGTTGAGGTCGCGAGTTCGAGCCTCGTCGTCCGCTCGAAGGAACAGGGGGCTTCCCGGTCCCCTACGCTCCTGGTGGAGTGGCCGAGAGGCGAGGCAACGGCCTGCAAAGCCGTCTACACGGGTTCAAATCCCGTCTCCACCTCCAAGGACGATTAGCTCAGCGG
>NZ_WWIQ01000051.1:0-47456 GCF_009862985.1 Streptomyces sp. SID5464
CAATCTTTGGAAGGACCCCTGGTCACCAGCGTTCAGCTGGGACCAGGGGTCCTTTTTGTTTTTGCACTGCGCGCTGGGCACCCGGCTGCGCGAGAATGACTTTGCGGTACCGAAGACAGGAGTCACCATGTCCACCAACTCTCCCGACGACCGACCGGAGCGCGACCAGCGGCGACGGGAGGGGGACCGGAGCGACCGCGGCGGTCAGCGCGGGGACCGTGGCGACCGTGGCGGCTTCCGCCGCAGCGACCGAGGTGAGCGGAGCGACCGCGGTGAGCGTGGTGGCTTCCGGCGTGATGACAACCGTGGTGGTGGCGGCCGGCGTGACGACCGCGACCGAGGACCGCGCAGGGACGACCGTGACCGGGGCGGCTTCCGGCGGGACGACCGCGGTGACCGTCCCTCCTTCCGGCGGGATGACCGAGGAGAGCGACGGGACGACCGGGACCGTGGCGGGTTCCGCCGCGACGACAACCGTGGCGGTGGCTACGGCCGCCGTGACGACAGCCGGCGCGATGACCGACGGGGCGATGACCGCGGGCAGCGCGGTGGCTTCCGACGGGATGACCGTCGGGACGACAGGCGCGATGACCGCCGTGACGACAGGCGCGAGGGCGACCGAGGAGGGTTCCCCCGGCGTGACGACCGTGCCCCGGAGCGCCGCGACAACCGGGACCGTAATTTCCGTGGCGACGACCGGGACCGCGGGCCTCGGGGCGACGACCGCGACCGTGGCTTCCGGCGCGACGACCGGGACCGTGGCTTCCGTGGGGACGACCGTGACCGCGGTTTCCGGCGTGACGACCGGGACCGTGGCCCCCGCGGCGACGACCGCGACCGTGGCTTCCGGCGTGACGACCGCGGTGGCTTCCGCGGCCGTGACGAGCGCCGTGACGACCGTCGCGGGGACGACCGCGGGGAGCGCGGCGGTTTCCGGCGCGACGACGCCCCTCGGGGCGGGCGTGGCGGATTCCGCCGGGACGACGGTCCTCGGAGCGAGCGTGGCGAGTTCAGGCGAGACGACAGCCGTGACACCCGCGGCGACCGCGGTGGTTTCCGTGGGCGGGACGACCGTGGGCGTGGCCCGCGGCGTGATGATCGCGGTGGGCGGCCCGGGGGCTTCCGGGGTCGTGATGACCGGCGCGACGACCGTCGGGACGACCGGCGTGGCGGCGGCCGGTTCCGTGAGGAGCGGGAGCGGGACAGGGAGCCGATCAAGCGGCTGCCGATCCCCGAGGACGTCACGGGCGAGGAGATCGACAAGGACGTACGGCAGGAGCTCCAGAGCCTGCCGAAGACGCTCGCGGACGATGTCGCGAAGAACCTGGTGATGGTCGCGCGGCTCCTCGACGAGGACCCCGAGGGCGCGTACGGCTACTCCAGGGTGGCGCTGCGGCTGGCGTCGCGGGTCGCCGCCGTGCGGGAGGCCGCCGGGTTCGCCGCGTATGCCACTCAGAAGTACGGCGAGGCGCTGGCCGAGTTCCGGGCCGCCAAGCGGATGACGGGGAACATCGACCTGTGGCCTGTCATGGCCGACTGCGAGCGCGGGCTCGGACGGCCGGAGAAGGCGCTGGACATGGCCGGGGCGCCCGAGGTGCACAAGCTCGACAAGGCCGGACAGGTCGAGATGCGGCTCGTCGCGGCCGGTGCGCGGCGGGACATGGGGCAGCTGGACGCGGCCATCGTGACGCTGCAGAGCCCGGAGCTGGCCTCCAACTCCGTGCAGCCGTGGACCGCTCGCCTGCGGTACGCCTACGCCGACGCACTGCTGGAGGCCGGGCGGGAGAGCGAGGCGCGGGAGTGGTTCGCGAAGGCCGTGGAGGCCGACCGGGACGGCAGCACGGACGCCTCGGACCGGCTCGCCGAGCTGGACGGGGTGGAGTTCGTGGACGCCCTGGCCGAGGACGAGGACCAGGGTGAGGGCGGCGACACCGCCGAGGAGGAGAAGGACTGACATCGCGCGGAGGGGGCGGGTCCCGGTCGGGATCCGCCCCCTTCGTGTGTCGGAAACAGCGCGTCAGAGGTCCAGCGCGCGCAGTACCAGGCCCGAGGCAGGCTTCGGGCCGAACGACGTCGACTTGCGCGGCATGGTGACGCCCTGCCGGGCCAGGTCGCGGACGACCTCCTCGCGGACCGGGTGCATCAGGACGGCCGTACCGCCGTCGCGTTCCGCCTTCGCGACCGTGGCGGCCGTGTCGTGGATGTAGGAGATGTGGGCGGGGGAGTCCTCGGGGATGCGCCAGACGTGGTCGAGGAGCGTGGCGTGCAGGACCGTCGCGTCGAGGGTGCGCCAGGCGGTGGGGCGGTCGGCGGGGACCGTGCGGGCCAGGAGGTCCGGGTCCGGTCGGTCGACGAGGTGGAAGGCGCCGTCGCCGGCGAGCAGGAACGCGTTGCCCGCGCAGGCCGCGTCCGCGAGCGTCGCCAGGGCTTCGGGCAGGGGGACTTCGAGGCGGCGCACGCGGAAGTGGCCGTCCAGGGCGGCTACGGCGTCGCCGACCGGCAGGTCGTGGAGGAGGCGGTGGATGGCGCGGACGCGGAGGGGGTAGCGGGCCGTGTCGACCAGGAGGACCAGGCCGTGGTCCCACGGGCTGGGGGAGGGGTGCTCCGTGCGGAGGCGGCGGTAGGTCGCCCAGCGGTGGTGGCCGTCGGCGATGAGGGCTTGGTGACGGGCCAGGCCGCTCTGGATCGTCGTCAGGTCGGCGGGGGCGGTGACCGACCACAGGCGGTGGCTGAAGCCGTCCTCCGTGGTGGTCGCGAGGAGCGGTGGCTGCTCGGCGGTGCGCTCGATCAGGTCCGCCGTGGCGGTCGTCGAGTCGTCGCCGCGGTAGGTCAGCAGGAGGGGTTCGAGATTCGCGGAGGTGGCCCGCATCAGGGCCGCGCGGTCGGCGACGATGTGCGGCATGACGTCCTCGTGCGGCAGCACCACCTGCTCGGCCGGGTCCGAGACGCGCAGGGCGCCGATGATGCCGCGTTGCAGCATGCCGTTGCCGTCCCGCTGCTCGTAGACGTACAGGCCGGGATCCGGGTCGGTGGTCAGGACGCCCTCGGACAGCCAGCGGCGCAAAGTCTGCGCGGCCTGGTCGTTGCGGGCGCTGGGAGTGGCGGCCTGGGGGAGGATCAGGCGGACGATGTTGTGCGGGTCGGCGGACTGGAGATGGTGCACTCCGTCGGGGCGGACGACGACGTCGTACGGCGGGGACGTCACTGCGGCCAGGCTGCCGACCCGGTCGGGGTCGTAGCGAAGGCCTCGGAACGGGGTGAGTTCCAGGCCTCGGCGCTCCGTTGCTTCCGAGTGACCTGCTGTGTTCATCCCGGCATCGTACGGCTGTCAGTGGCATGGGGGATGATCGGGGGAAAGCCGTCGAACGAGGAGCGATGCGGGATGAGCCGGAGCGTCAGGACGAGGCCCGAGGGCAGTGGGCAGGCCCTGAACGAGGCGTACGACACGGCGCTGCTCGACCTGGACGGTGTCGTGTACGCGGGCGGGAGCGCGATCGCGTACGCCGTGGAGTCGCTGGCCACGGCGCGGACGGGCGGGATGCGTCTGGCGTACGTCACCAACAACGCGCTGCGGACTCCGGACACCGTGGCCGAGCATCTGACCGAGCTGGGCATACCGACGGGCGCGGACGACGTCATCACCTCGGCGCAGGCGGTCGCGCGGCTGATCAGCGAGCAGGTGCCGCAGGGCGCTCGCGTGCTGGTGATCGGCGGTGAGGGGCTCCGGGTGGCGCTGCGCGAGCGCGGGCTGGTGCCCGTGGAGTCGGCGGACGACGATCCGGTGGCGGTGGTGCAGGGGTACGGCGGTCCCGAGCTGCCGTGGGGGCGCTTCGCGGAGGCCAGTTACGCCGTCGCGCGCGGTGTGCCCTGGTTCGCCTCGAACACCGACCTGACGATTCCGAGCGGGCGTGGTATCGCACCGGGCAACGGCGCGGCGGTGGAGGTGGTGCGGATCGCCACGGGCGCCGAGCCGCAGGTCGCGGGCAAGCCGCTGCCGCCGATGCACCGGGAGACCATCCTGCGGACCGGGGCGGAGCGGCCGCTGGTGGTGGGCGACCGGCTGGACACAGACATCGAGGGCGCGTTCAACGGGGAGGTCGACTCGCTGCTCGTCCTGACCGGGGTGACCGACGGCGCTCAGCTGCTGGCGGCGCCGCCGCAGCACCGGCCGACGTATGTGGACGCCGATCTGCGCGGGATGCTCAGCGGCCAGCCTGATGTCGTGGAGGCGGGCGACGGCGGCTTCCGGTGCGGTGACTGGACGGCGACGGCCGGTGCGGACCGGCTGGAGCTCGACGGGGACGGTGAGGCGCTGGACGGGCTGCGCGCGTTGTGTGCCGCGGCGTGGACGGCCGCCGGTGCGGGGGTCTGCGAGCTGGACGGAGGGAAGTCGCTGGCGAGGCTGGGGCTTTGACTGCCGGTTGGATCCTTGGTTCGCGGGCACGCTCCGGTCGGGCGCCCGTGGCGGCGGCAGGGCTCGGGATCGAGATCGAATGGCAGGGTAGGCTAACCTAACCTGCGTGTTGGTCGAGAGTCCCCCCGAACAGCGCGCGGAGACCGCCCCCGCGCCCCCGGCCCGACGGGCGATACGTGCCTTTGGGCTCGTCCTGGCCGTCGCGATCCTGGTGCTCGTCGCGCTGGCGAGTATCGCGATCGGAGCGAAAGAACTGTCCCTCGGGCAGGTCTGGCACGGCTTGTTCGAGGACTCGGGGACGTACGGCGACGTCGTCGTCGCGGAGCGGCTGTCGCGGACCGTGCTCGGGCTGCTGGCCGGAGCAGCCCTCGGTCTGGCCGGAGCGGTTCTCCAGGCGCTCACGCGCAACCCGCTGGCCGACCCCGGGCTGCTCGGCATCAACGCGGGCGCGTCCGCCGCGGTCGTCACGGCCATCACGTACCTCGGGATCACCTCGCTCAGCGGCTACGTCTGGTTCGCGTTCCTCGGCGCGGCCGCGGTCGGGGCGCTGGTGTGGTTCCTGGGCGGCAGCCGGGGCGCGACGCCGGTGCGGCTCGCGCTCGCCGGTACGGCGCTCAGCGCCGCGCTCTACGGCTACCTGCAGGCCGTGATGATCATGGACGACGCGGCGCTCGGCAAGATGCGGTTCTGGACGGTCGGTTCACTGTCCTCGGCGAGCGACTCGATCATCAGGCAGGTCCTGCCGTTCCTGCTGGCCGGCATGGTCCTGGCGCTGGCGCTGTCCCGGCCGCTCAACGCCATGGCCATGGGCGACGACACCGCCAAGGCGCTCGGCGCCAACCTGAACCGGACGCGGGCGCTGTCCATGCTGGCGGCGACCGTGCTGTGCGGGGCGGCGACCGCGGCCTGCGGGCCGATCGTGTTCGTCGGGCTGATGGTGCCGCACGTCGTGCGTTCCTTCACCGGGCCCGACCTGCGCTGGATCCTGCCGTACGCGGCGATCCTGTCGCCGGTGCTGCTGCTCGGCGCCGACGTCGTCGGCCGGATCGTGGCCCGGCCCGCGGAACTGCAGGTGGGCATCGTCACCGCGATCCTCGGCGGGCCGGTGTTCATCTATCTCGTACGACGGCGGAGGACGGCGCAGCTGTGAAGACCACCAACCGTGCTGTGAGGACCCCGGGCGGGCTCTCCGTGCGCCTGGACGTGCGGGCCTTCACCGTCGTGCTCCTGCTGCTGGTCGCGGCGCTCACGGCGAGTGTCGTGCTCATCGGCACCGGCGACTTCCCGATCCCGGCCGCCGACGTGCTGCGGACGCTGTTCGGCGAGGGCAACGCCGGCCAGGAGTTCATCGTCAACGAACTGCGGCTGCCGCGGGTCCTGGTCGGGCTGCTGGTCGGCGCCTCGCTCGGGCTCGGGGGCGCGCTGTTCCAGTCCATCTCCCGCAATCCGCTGGGCAGTCCGGACGTGCTGGGCCTCGGGCAGGGGGCGACGGCCGGAGCGCTCACGGTGATCGTGCTGTTCTCCGGGAGCGCGAACCAGGTCGCCGCCGGCGCGCTGGTGGGCGGCCTGGTGACCGGCCTGGCCATCTATGTGCTCGCCTGGAAGCGGGGCGTGCACGGATACCGGCTGGTGCTGGTCGGTATCGGTGTCTCCGCGATCGTCACGGCGGTCAACGGCTATCTGCTCACCAAGTCCGACATCGTGGACGCGGCCCGCGCGGTCGTGTGGATGACCGGATCCCTCGACGGCCGTGACTGGGCCCAGGTGTGGCCGCTGCTCGGGCTGTGCGCCGTGCTCGTGCCGCTCGTCCTGAGCAACGCGCGCGGGCTGCGGATGATGGAGATGGGTGACGACGTGTCGTACGCCCTCGGGGTGCGGGTGGAGCGCGTACGGCTGCTGCTGATGGTGGCGGCCGTGTTGCTGACAGCGTCGGCGACCGCCGCTGCCGGTCCCGTCAGCTTCGTCGCGCTCACCGCGCCGCAGCTGGCCCGGCGCCTGACCCGTGCGCCGGGCCCGAACCTGCTGGCCTCCCTGTGCATGGGCGCCGCCCTGCTGGTCATCGCCGACTGGCTCTCGCAGCGGGCGTTCGGCGCCGAGCAGTTGCCCGTGGGTGTGGTCACCGGCGTGCTCGGCGGTGTCTATCTGCTGTGGCTGCTGGTCACCGAGCGCAAGGCGGGCCGGATATGAGCAAGAACCGAAGGAGCACCGTGAACCGTCTGTCCGCCGAGAACGTCACCCTCGCCTACGACCAGCGGGTGATCGCCGAGCAACTGTCGGTGGAGATACCCGACAACTCCTTCACCGTGATCGTCGGCCCCAACGCGTGCGGCAAGTCGACGCTCCTGCGGGCGCTGTCGCGGATGCTCAAGCCCAGTGCGGGCCGGGTGCTGCTCGACGGTCGGACCATCCAGTCGATGCCCGCGAAGAAGGTCGCGCGGACGCTCGGTCTGCTGCCCCAGTCGTCCATCGCGCCCGACGGCATCACCGTCGGCGATCTGGTGGGCCGCGGCCGCTACCCGCACCAGGGGATCCTGCGCCAGTGGTCGACCGAGGACGAGCGGGTCGTCCAGGAGTCGATGCGGCAGACCGGCGTCGCCGAGCTGGCCGAGCGCTACGTCGACGAGCTGTCGGGCGGTCAGCGCCAGCGCGTGTGGATCGCCATGGCACTCGCCCAGCAGACGCCGTTGCTGCTGCTCGACGAACCGACGACGTACCTGGACATCCAGCACCAGATCGACGTGCTGGACCTGTGCGCGGAGCTGCACGAGGAGCAGGGGCGCACGCTCGTCGCCGTGCTCCACGACCTGAACCACGCCGCCCGCTACGCCACGCACCTCATCGCCCTGCGCGAGGGCCGGGTCATCGCCGAGGGCACGCCGAAGGACATCGTCACGGCCGACCTGGTGGAGGAGGTCTTCGGACTGCGCTGCCAGGTCATCGACGACCCGGAGACGGGCACGCCCCTGGTCGTGCCGGCGGCGCGCAAGGCACGCGCCGGGGCCCCGGCAGGGAACGGGGCCGGGCAGGCGGTCGCTACAGAAGCTTCCTGAGCTGCAGCAGGTCGCGCACACCCGCGTGCAGTTTCACCCGGCCCGAGCCCCAGGCCTTGGCGAAGCTCAGCTCGCCGTCGACCAGGGCGACCAGGTCGTCGCCCGTCATGGCGAGCCTGATCTCGGCCCTGTCCGGCGGCGGTCCCTGCACGGTGTCGTGCACCTCGATCCGCCCGCCGCGCATGCGGCCGACGAAGGTGACGTCCAGGTCCGTGATGTGGCAGCTCACCGAACGGTCCAGGGCCGCCGCGTCGCGGACGTCCCCTTCGGCGCGCTGCATGTTGTCGGAGAGCTTGTCGAGTGCGCTGCGGCACTCCTCGATCGTGGCCATCGCGGTCGACGGTACCGCAGCGGTTCGCGGTAGCGTCGGGGCATGGAAGACGCAGTTCCCGAAACGCCGGCGGCGGAGGAAGAGCCCGCTCCCGCGCCGGAGCCCGAGCCGGCGCCGGAACCGGAGGACGACCCCGCCGCCCCCGCCCCGCTGGACGTGCCCCGCACCCCCACGGGCAACGCCGACGTGGACGCGGCCCTGGACCGGCTCGGTGACGCGGACCACCTCGCCACGGACGGACACGTCGAGGTGTACGAGGATGTACACCGGGGGCTGCGCGACGCGCTCACCGCGCTCGACGCCCGCCCGGGACCTCCGGTGCCCCCGCGGCCGTACGAACACAGGAGCTGAACACACCGTGGCAGGAGTCGCTCGCCGCCGTCTCGACGCGGAGCTGGTCCGCCGGAAGCTCGCGCGCTCGCGTGAGCATGCCGGCCAGCTGATCGCCGCCGGGCGGGTCTCCGTCGGCAAGACCGTCGCGACCAAACCCGCCACGCAGGTGGAGACCGCGGCCGCGATCGTCGTCGCGGCCGACGACAACGACCCCGACTACGTGTCGCGCGGCGGCCACAAGCTCGCCGGCGCGTTGGCGGCGTTCATGCCGCAGGGCCTGGTCGTCGATGGGCGCAGGGCGCTCGACGCCGGCGCGTCCACCGGCGGTTTCACCGATGTCCTGCTGCGGGCGGGCGCCGCCCATGTCGTCGCCGTGGACGTCGGATACGGACAACTCGCCTGGTCTCTTCAGAACGATGAACGCGTCACCGTCAAGGACCGTACGAACGTACGCGAATTGACACTTGAAGAGATAGATGGGGAGCCTGTGGATCTTGTCGTGGGGGATCTGTCCTTCATCCCGCTCGGGCTGGTCCTGCCCGCCCTGGTGCGGTGCGTGAAGCCGGACGCGGACCTGGTGATGATGGTCAAGCCGCAGTTCGAGGTGGGGAAGGAGCGGCTGGGCAGCGGGGGAGTCGTGCGCAGCACCCAGCTGCGGGCCGAAGCGGTGGCGGGGGTGGCCCAGAAGGCCTGGGGACTGGGGCTCGGGGTGAAGGGCGTGACGGCCAGTCCGCTGCCCGGGCCTTCGGGGAATGTCGAATACTTTCTGTGGCTGCGGGCCGGGGCACCGGAACTGGACCCGGCCGATGTCGACCGTGCAGTGGCGGAGGGGCCGCGTTGACCGAGAACCGAGCTCGTACTGTTTTCCTGCTCGCCCACACCGGGCGGCCCGCCGCCGTGCGCAGTGCCGAGCTCGTGGTGAAGGGACTGCTGCGCTCCAGGCTGGGCGTGCGCGTCCTGGAGGCCGAGGCGCGTGACCTGCCGCTGCCGGACGAGGTGGAGCTGGTCAAGGAGGCCACTCCGCAGTGCCTCGACGGGTGTGAGCTGCTCATCGTGCTGGGCGGTGACGGCACGCTGCTGCGCGGTGCCGAGTTCGCCCGGGCGTCGGGCGTGCCGATGCTCGGCGTCAACCTCGGGCGGGTCGGGTTCCTCGCGGAGGCCGAGCGGGACGACCTCGACAAGGTCGTCGACCGGGTGGTGACCAAGGCGTACGAGGTCGAGGAGCGGATGACCGTCGACGTCGTGGTGCACCGCAACGGGGACATCGTGCACACGGACTGGGCGCTGAACGAGGCGGCCGTGCAGAAGGTGTCCGCCGAGCGGATGCTGGAGGTCGTCCTGGAGATCGACGGGCGGCCGGTGACGGGGTTCGGCTGTGACGGGATCGTGTGCGCCACGCCCACGGGGTCGACGGCGTACGCGTTCTCCGCGGGTGGGCCGGTGGTGTGGCCGGAGGTCGAGGCGTTGTTGATGGTGCCGATCAGCGCGCACGCGTTGTTCGCGAAGCCGTTGGTGACATCGCCGGATTCTGTGTTGGCTGTGGAGGTTCTGCCACACATTCCGCCGGGGGTGCTGTGGTGTGACGGGCGGCGGACCGTGGAGTTGCCGCCCGGGGCGCGGGTGGAGGTGCGGCGGGGGGCTGTGCCGGTGCGGCTGGCCCGGCTGCATCATGCGTCGTTCACGGACCGGCTGGTGGCCAAGTTCGCGCTGCCCGTTTCCGGGTGGCGGGGGGCTCCTCACTAGCGGTTTGTGGGGGGTGGTTGCTCGTCGTCGGCGGGTGCGGGTTCGTTGTGGCTGGTAGCGCAGTTCCCCGCGCCCCTGAAAGAAGGGCGTTGCCACTCTCGTGGGTGACAAGACCGGGCCAGTCGCAATCCCTGGCCCGGACCTCGTAAGGTCGTGTCCGTGTTGGAGGAGATGCGGATACGGTCGCTCGGTGTGATCGACGACGCCGTTGTCGAGCTGTCGCCCGGGTTCACCGCGGTCACCGGTGAGACGGGTGCGGGCAAGACCATGGTGGTCACCAGCCTCGGGTTGCTGCTGGGCGGGCGCGCGGACCCGGCGCTCGTGCGGATCGGGGCCGGGAAGGCCGTGGTGGAGGGGCGGATCACCGTCCCGGACGACGCCACGGTCGCCGTACGTGCCGAGGAGGCCGGGGCCGAGCTCGACGACGGGGCTCTGCTGATCAGCCGTACCGTTTCCGCCGAGGGGCGCTCACGGGCGCACCTGGGCGGGCGCAGCGTGCCCGTCGGCGTGCTCGCCGAGCTAGCCGACGAGCTGGTGGCCGTGCACGGGCAGACCGACCAGCAGGGGCTGCTCAAGCTGTCCCGGCAGCGGCAGGCGCTCGACCGGTACGCGGGCGACGCGGTCGCCGTGCCGCTGGCCAAGTACGGCGAGGCGTACAAGCGGCTGCGGGCCGTCTCCGCCGAGCTCGACGAGATCACCACGCGCGCGCGTGAGCGGGCCCAGGAGGCCGACATGCTGCGCTACGGGCTCGACGAGATCGCCGCCGTGGAGCCCCGGGCCGGTGAGGACGTGGAGCTCGCCGAGGAGGCCGAGCGGCTCGGGCACGCCGAGGCCCTGGCGTCCGCCGCCGCGGTCGCGCACGCCGCGCTCGCGGGCAATCCGGAGGACCCGGAGGGCGTCGACGCCGGGACGCTCGTCGCGGGCGCGCAGCGGGCCCTGGACGCCGTACGGTCGCACGACCCGGCGCTGGCCGCGCTCGCCGACCGCATCGGGGAGATCGGGATCCTGCTGCGCGACGCGGCCGGTGACCTGGCCGGGTACGCCGACGACCTGGACGCCGATCCGCTGCGGCTGGCGGCCGTCGAGGAGCGGCGGGCCGCCCTGACCGGGCTGACGCGGAAGTACGGCGAGGACATCGCCGCCGTGCTGGCCTGGGCCGAGCGCAGTGCCGCCCGGCTGACCGAACTCGACGGCGACGACGAGCGGATCGGGGAACTGACCGCCGAGCGGGACGCGCTGCGGGCCGAACTGGGCGGGCTGGCACAGGCGTTGACGGACGCGCGCACGGAGGCCGCCGAGCGGTTCGCCGCGGCCGTGACCGCCGAGCTGGCCTCGCTGGCCATGCCGCACGCGCGGGTGTCCTTCGACATCCGGCAGACCGAGGACCCGGAGGGCGTCGAGGTCGGCGGCCGTCCGGTCGCGTACGGGCCCGCGGGTGCCGACGAGGTCGAGCTGCTGCTCGCCCCGCACCCGGGCGCGCCGCCGCGGCCGATCGCCAAGGGGGCGTCCGGCGGTGAGCTGTCCCGTGTGATGCTGGCCGTGGAGGTCGTGTTCGCGGGGACGGATCCCGTGCCGACGTACCTCTTCGACGAGGTCGACGCCGGTGTCGGTGGCAAGGCGGCGGTCGAGATCGGCCGGCGGCTCGCGCGCCTGGCGAAGACCGCGCAGGTCGTGGTCGTGACCCATCTCCCACAGGTCGCCGCCTTCGCCGACCGGCAGTTGCTGGTCGAGAAGACGAACGACGGGTCGGTCACCCGTTCCGGTGTGAAGGTGCTGGAAGGGGAGGAGCGGGTCCGGGAGCTGTCCCGGATGCTCGCCGGCCAGGAGGACTCGGAGACGGCCCGGGCGCACGCGGAGGAGCTGCTGGCGACGGCCCGGGCGGATCTGTAGCGAAGACGCGGTCGTGTAGTTGACGGGAGACGTGCCGATCTTCACTCGTGTGGGTGACCCGGCCCGGCGCGTCTCCCCGCTGCCGCGCCCCGCTGTCGCGCCGCCGGGCTTCGGGCGTTCCCGGAACTCGCATGTGTCCTGGCATCCTTGGCGGAGGACGCGTGGGAATCCTGCGCGGTGACCGCCCGACCCGAACCAGGAGCCCGGCCACGTGACCCCCGTGAGCAGCCACTCACCGCATGGCCAGTCGCCGTTGCGCACCGTTCAGGTGCTGGGCGGAGGCAATGCGGCCAGCAGTGTGCATGTGCGCTCCCTGACTGCGGGGCTCGTCGCGCGGGGCGTGAAGGTCACGGTGTGCGCCCCCTATGAGGCGGAGCGCGCCTATGACTTCAGCGGTGTCGGGGCCGACCATGTGCATGTGCCGCGCAGCAGTGACCCGGTGTCGGTCGCGGCCCTGCGGGTGGCCTGTGCCGATGCCGATCTGGTGCACGCGCACGGGCTGCACGCCTCGTTCCGCACCGTGCTCGCTCTCAGCGGGCGGCGCGTGCGGACTCCGCTGGTCGTGACGTGGCACGACCGGGCGCACGCCGACGGGGCCCGCGCCCATCTGCTGCGGGTGCTGGAGCGGCGGGT
Organism: Streptomyces sp. SID5464; assembly: GCF_009862985.1. Classification (NCBI taxonomy): domain Bacteria; kingdom Bacillati; phylum Actinomycetota; class Actinomycetes; order Kitasatosporales; family Streptomycetaceae; genus Streptomyces; species Streptomyces sp. SID5464. The sequence goes on from NZ_WWIQ01000051.1 coordinate 12,395, forward strand.
CGTGAAGGCGGCCACCGTGGTGCTGGGGACGACCTCGGCCCTCGTGGACCGGGCGCGGCGGAGCGGCGCGCGGGACGCGCGGCTCGCGGCCGTCGCGCTGCCCGGCCCCCGCAGGTCCGTCGAGCCCGACGATCCCGACCGGCTGCGGCCCAAGGTGCGTGCCGAACTCGGCTCCATCGGACGGCCGTTGCTGATGGCCGTCGGCTCTCTGGAGCGGCACCGGGGGTACGACGTGCTGCTGGACGCCGCGCGCGCGTGGCGCCGGCTCGACCCCGTGCCCCTGGTCGTGATCGCGGGCGAGGGGCCGCTGCGCGGTGAACTCCAGGAGCGGATCGAGGACGAGGGGCTGCCCGTCCGGCTCATCGGGCGGCGCGACGACATCACCGACCTGCTCGCCGCCGCCGACCTCGCCCTGCTGCCGAGCCGGCGGGAGGAGGCGCGCTCCGTCCTCGCCCAGGAGGCCCTCCACACGCGTGTGCCGCTCGTCGCGACCGACGTCGGCGGCATCCCGGAACTCGTCGGCGACGCGGCCGAACTCGTACCGTGCGGTGACGCGGAGGCGCTCGCCGGCACCGTCGTACGCCTGCTCGGCGACCCCGAGCGCCGGGAGCTGCTGAAGGCCAGGGGCGCCCGGCAGGCGGCGACCTGGCCGAGCGAGGACGAGACGGTCGCCCAAGTGCTCAGCGTGTACGACGAGTTGACCCAGCCCCGGCCCCTCGCCTAGGGCCTGACGTTTGTATCAGACCCCGCTCACCGGCGCTGACGAGATGCCGCCGATTCCCTGCGACCTGATCCAAACGACAGGCCCTAGGGGCCGCCCTGGAGCGGACCCTGGGGAACGTGCCTGCGGGCCCGCAGCGCCAGGCTCAGGGCCAGTACCGTCTGCGGGTCGTCGAGGTCCGTGCCCAGCAACTCCCCGATGCGCGCCAGACGGTTGTAGAGCGTCTGCCGGTTGAGGTGGAGCTCCCGGGCCGTCTCCGCCTTGCGTCCCGCGTGGGCGAGGTAGGTCGACAGGGTGGGCAGCAGCGGCGGACGGGAGCGCCGGTCGTGTTCCAGGAGCGGGCCGAGGGCCCGGTCGACGAAGGCGGCCAGGTCCGGATGGTCGCGCAGCCGCCACAGCAGCAGATCGATGTCCAGGCGCCGGGCGTCGTACCAGGGCCGGTCCGGCAGGCCCTGGGCCGCCGTGGCCGTCTCGGCCGCGTGCCGCAGGCCCGACGCCGCGGCCGTCCAGCCTCCGGCCACCCCCACGACCACCACGGGCGGCTGCCCGCCAGGCCGCAGCATCCCGGCCCGGCCGACCCCGGCCCGCAGCGCCGCCGCGACCCGGTCCGCGACCGTCGCCCGCTCAGCCTCCGAGCGCAGCCCCAGCAGCACCAGCACCCGGCTCTCCACCGGCCGCACCCCGAGCAGCACCGGCACGCCCACCGAGGCCAGTTCCTCGGACACCGCCCGGGCGAGCACGGCCCAGCCTCCCCCCGGCGACAGGGCGTCGCCGAGCCGCATGACGACCGGCAGCAGCGGGCCGTCGCCCGGCCGGAAGCCGAGGACGCGCGCCTGCGCCGGGGCGTCCTGAGCCGTGACCCGGCCCTCGGCGAGGTCCGTGAGGAAGTCGCCGCGCCCGCGCGCCGCCAGCTCCTCCTCCTGCCGTGCCTGCATCAGCACCACGGCCAGGATGCCCGCGGCCCGCTCGGCGGCCATCCGGTGCACCGGCGCCAGGGAAGCCCGTACGGGCAGCAGGACGAGCCGCGCGCGGACGCCCCCGCTGCCGGGCCCGCCGCCCGGCACGTCCACCAGGACCGAGCCCGCGAGCGGCGGCTCGTCCTTGTGCTGGCCGCGCAGCCCTTCCCACACCTGGAGCGGGTCCGCGCCCTCGGGACCGGCCCCCGCGGCGTACAGCAACTGCCCGTCCGCCGTCTCCAGGAAGACGGGGTTGCCGCCGAAGTCGGCCAGGATGCCGAGGACCTGGGGCACCCCGCCGCCGCCCAGCAGGGCCTCCGTGCACCGCCGGTGCACCTCCTCCGCCCGCTGGAGCAGCGCGTAGTGGCCATTGACGATCTCGGTGTGGATCTCCTCCGTGACCGTGACGAACGGCACCTCGCGGTGCAGCTGGACGAGCGGCAGCCCGGCCGAACGGGCCGTGTCGACGAGGGCGGCGGGCAGCCGTGTGAAGCGCGGGCCGAGCTCCACGACCAGGGCGGCGATGCCGCGCTCGGCCAGCGTGCGCACGAACGCCCGCTGTTCGGCCGGGCGGGCGCCGAGGCCGTAGCCCGTGGTCAGCAGCAGCTCGCCGCCCTTGAGCAGCGAAGCGATGTGCGGCACCTCACCGGCGTGCACCCAGCGCACGGTCCGCCCCAGCCGGTCGGCCCCCGCCAGCACCTCGGGCAGCCCACTGCGCAGCCCCGGCAGCTCCAGTGCCCGCTGCACCGTGATCCCGGCGCCCCGGGTGTCGAAGCCGCTGTCCGTCCCGCTGTCCATGAGCCGGACGCTACCCGTGCAGCTGCCTCCGGGACATCTGCGGAGGGGCACCGGGACGATCACCTTCCCGAGTCCGCGGCGGATCTCAACGGATTACGACGTGATCGACCGGGTACGGGCGCGGTCATGGACATCAGTGTGGTCGCGGTGGGGCGTGAGGACGACAGCCCGGTCGAGGAGCCGTTGCGGGTGGCGGTGCTCGCCGACCGGCTCGGGTACCGGGAGGTGTGGGCGGGCGAGGGACCGACGTGGGACTCGTTCGTCCTGGCGACGGCGATCGGCGCGGCCACCGAGCAGGCGACGCTGACGGCCGGCCCCGTCCCGGTGTCGGTGCGCGACCCGCTCACCATCGTGCGGGGCGCCGCGTCCACCGCGGCCGTCACCGGCCGGCCCGTCGGCGTGGCCCTGGGCACCTCCAGCAAGCGCGTCGTCGAGGGCGTGCACGGCCGGCCGCGGACCCGGCCCGCCGCCGCCCTCGCGGAGTCGGCGGCGGCCGTGCGCGCGCTGATGGACAGCCGGCCGGGCGAGCCGATCGTGCCCGGCAGCGGTTTCCCGCGCCGTCTCCCGCCGCCGGGAGGCATGGTCACCGTCGCGGCGTTCGGCGAACGCGCGGTCGCCGCGGCCGTCGAGCACGCCGACCGGATGCTGCTCGACATCGTCTCCCCCGAGCAGGTCCGCATGCTGCGGGCCCGGATGCTCGCCGCCGCCGAGCGGGCCGGGCGTACGCCGCCCCGGCTGGCCGCCTGGCTGCCCGCCGCCGTGGATCCGGAGCCCGAGACGCTCACCCAGGTCCTGCGCAGCGTCGTCGGCTATCTCACCGTGCCGGGCTACAGCGACATGTTCGTCGAGGCGGGGTTCGCCGAGGTCGTCGAACTGGCCGCCAAGGGTGCCGACCCCGACACGCTGCTGCGGGCCCTGCCGCCCGAGGCCGCGGAGAGGGTCGCGCTGGTCGGCGATGTCGGTACCGTCCGCGCCCGCATCGACGCCTACGCCGAGGCCGGCCTCGACGAGATCGCCCTGGTCCCGGCCACGGCGGGCGACGTGGCGGGGGAGCGGACGCTCACGGCCCTCAGGCCGGCGTGATGTTGTGGTTGAAGCGGAACACGTTGTCCGGGTCGTAACGCCGCTTCAGCTCCGCCAGCCGCCGGGTGTTCTCCGCGCCCAGTCCCGCGACCACCCGATCGGTGCCCTCGTCACCGATGAAGTTCAGGTAGACGGCACCGGTGCTCCACGGCCGCACGTCGGCGCGCACGTCCCGCACCCACCGCACGCACCGCTCGTCGTCCGCCGGGTCCTCCCAGATGCCGAAGGGATGCACCGCCCAGGGCGCGTCCCGGTAGGGCACCGGATACTCGCCCGGGCCGTCGGCGATCGCCCCGCCCTGCGGGAACAGCACGTGCTGGGTGCCGGTGGGCACCGGCATGGACGCGGCCCGGGCGCAGAAGACGTCCACGAAGTCGTCGGGCGCGCCCGTCAGGTACTCCGCCGACCAGTAGTTCCGCATGCCCGGCGGGTCGTCGATCATGCACTGGACGTCGGCGTACGGCATCGCGCCGACGATCTCGGCCTCGTGCGGCAGGGCCAGCAGGGGCTGGGCGACCTTGCGCATGTCGTCCTCGCCGCCGGCGTACGTCAGCAGCGTGCCGCACACGAGCGTGCCCACGAGGTGCTCGGGCACGAACTCCTCCGGCGGGCCGGTGAAATAGAGGGCGCCACCGCCCGCCTCGTCGGGCCCGTGCGCGATCACCTCGCGGTAGGTGCGCACCACGTCCGGGCCGTGTTCCGGCAGGTACAGCACCAGCGCGATGGAGAACTCGGGCAGTTCGTGCAGCCGCAGCGTCATCGCCGTGGCGACGCCGAAGTTACCGCCGCCGCCGTGCAGGGCCCAGAACAGGTCCGGGTTCTCGTCCGCGTCGGCGTGGACACGGGTGCCGTCGGCGGTGACGAGTTCGACTCCCAGCAGGTTGTCGACGGCGAGCCCGCACCAGCGGTCGAGCCAGCCGGTGCCGCCGCCCAGCACGAAGCCGCCGACGCCGGTGGTGGAGGCACGACCGCCGGTCGTCGCCAGTCCGTACGGCTGGGTGGCCCGGTCCAGGTGGCTCATCGTGGCCCCGCCGGCGACCCGGACCGCCTGGGCCGCCGGATCCACGGTCACCTCGTGCATCCGGCGCAGATCGACCACCACGCCGCCGTCGCTCACGGCCATGCCCGCCACGCTGTGGCCGCCGCCCCGGACCGCGACGGGCAGATCCAGCTCCCTGGCGAACCGCACGGCCCGCACGACGTCGTCCTCGTCGGCGCACTGCGCGAGCACGGCGGGCCGTCGGTCGATCATGGCGTTGAAGACGGCCCGGGCCTCGTCGTAGCCCGGGTCCTCCGGAGCGAACACGTCGCCGGTCAGATCCTCGCGCAGCGCGGTGAGGGCCGCGCCCGCCTTCGAGAGGGAAGCCATGGCCGCCCCCTTCCCAAAAGGGGGAATTGTCCGCTTCAAGCCTAGGCGGCCACGGCCGGTCGGGCCCGTTCAGCCGCCGTAGGCCCCCGAAGCCGTCAGACGCAGCGCCGTGTCGATCAGCGGCACGTGGCTGAACGCCTGCGGGAAGTTGCCGACCTGGCGCTGCAGGCGCGGGTCCCACTCCTCCGCCAGCAGGCCGAGGTCGTTGCGCAGCGACAGCAGCTTCTCGAACAGCTTGCGGGCCTCGTCCACGCGGCCGATCATCGCCAGGTCGTCGGCCATCCAGAACGAGCAGGCCAGGAACGCGCCCTCGTCACCGGGCAGGCCGTCGACACCCTCGTCGCCGCCCGAGGTCGGGTAGCGCAGGATGAAGCCGTCCGGCGTGGACAGCTCCCGCTGGATCGCCTCGATGGTGCCGATGACGCGCTTGTCGTCCGGCGGCAGGAAGCCCATCTGCGGGATCAGCAGCAGCGACGCGTCCAGCTCCTTCGAGCCGTACGACTGCGTGAAGGTGTTGCGTTCCTTGTCGTAGCCCTTCTCGCACACGTCCCGGTGGATGTCGTCGCGCAGCTCCTTCCAGCGCTCCAGCGGGCCGTCCGCGTCGCCGGACTCGATCAGCTTGATCGTGCGGTCGACGGCGACCCAGGCCATCACCTTGGAGTGCACGAAGTGGCGGCGCGGGCCGCGCACCTCCCAGATGCCCTCGTCCGGGTTCTGCCAGTGGTCCTCCAGGTAGCGGATCAGCTTCAGCTGGAGCAGCGAGGCGTAGTCGTTGCGGGCGAGGCCCGTCATGTGGGCCAGGTGCAGGGCCTCGGTGACCTCGCCGTAGACGTCCAGCTGGAGCTGGTGCGCGGCGCCGTTGCCGACCCGGACCGGGGTGGAGTTCTCGTAGCCCGGCAGCCAGTCCAGCTCCGCCTCGCCGAGCTCGCGCTCGCCGGCGATGCCGTACATGATCTGGAGGTTCTCCGGGTCGCCGGCCACGGCCCGCAGCAGCCACTCGCGCCAGGCGCGGGCCTCCTCGCGGTAGCCGGTGCGCAGCAGTGAGGACAGGGTGATCGCCGCGTCCCGCAGCCACGTGTAGCGGTAGTCCCAGTTACGGACGCCACCGATGTCCTCCGGCAGGGACGTGGTCGGCGCGGCGACGATGCCGCCGGTCGGGGCGTACGTCAGGGCCTTCAGCGTGATCAGCGAGCGGACCACCGCCTCCCGGTAGGGGCCGTGGTACGTGCAGTGGTCGACCCACTCGCGCCAGAAGTCCTCCGTCGCCTCCAGCGACTGCTCGGGCTCGGGCAGCGGCGGCGGCTCCTTGTGCGAGGGCTGCCAGGAGATCGTGAACGCGATCCGGTCACCCGGCGCGACGGTGAAGTCCGCGTACGTGGTCAGCGACTTGCCGTAGGTCTCGGCGGATGTGTCGAACCACACGGAGTCGGGGCCCGCCACGGCCACGGTGCGCCCCTCGTGCTTGTGCACCCACGGCACCACCCGCCCGTAGGAGAACCGCATCCGCAGCGCCGAGCGCATCGGCACCCGGCCCGAGACGCCCTCCACGATCCGGATCAGCTGCGGGGCGCCGTCACGCGGCGGCATGAAATCGGTCACCCGGACCGTGCCCCGCTGGGTGTCCCACTCGGACTCCAGGATCAGCGAGTCACCGCGGTAGCTGCGCCGGGCCGCGGTGGGCGGCTGCTGGTCGGAGGCGTACGCCGGGCCGAGCCGCCAGAAGCCGTGCTCCTCGTTGCCCAGCAGGCCGGCGAAGATGGCGTGCGAGTCGAAGCGGGGCAGGCACAGCCAGTCGACTGTGCCGTCCCGGCAGACCAGGGCAGCGGTCTGCATGTCTCCGATGAGTGCGTAGTCTTCGATGCGCCCGGCCACGTGCAACTCCAGTCGAACGGCCACGTCACCCCACGAGGGGGCTGTCGCTAGTGCGGTCAAGGGGGGTTTTCAGCAGTCTTGCAATCCGTCGTTGAGCGATGAAGCAAAACAGGTCGCTCTGCCGTGATGCAAAGTGCCAATTGTTGCTCAACGAACTGACGAGCTCACGTTGTTCCGGTGCTTACGGGCGGGGGTGGTTGCCGTGGGGCCGGGCGGGCTCGGCAGCGAGTGTCCGAGCAGGATACGACGCATGCAGATGATCTGGGTGCCGCTCCGGGCAAGGCGAGTACGCCGAACGAGTGAGCAAGGGGTGAGAGACCGGTGTGGGTTGCCGTCTCCGTGGCGGCGCGTGCGCGGAGCGTGGCCGGAAGCCATCGCCCCGCGGCGCTGATACGCTGGTAGCCCGTGGACCGGTGGGCAGCAAACCCCCGAACCGCAGCGACGGCAACCCCCGGAAAACTCCGGCAGGCAGCCGCACCGCACCCCCAGACCGCGACCACGGGAGCCCCCTCTTGGCCATGCCGCCCGCTGCTTTTCGAAACTCGACGACCAAGCACATCTTCGTCACCGGGGGTGTCGCCTCCTCGCTCGGCAAGGGCCTGACGGCCTCCAGCCTCGGCATGCTGCTCAAGGCCCGGGGCCTGCGCGTCGTGATGCAGAAGCTCGACCCGTACCTGAACGTCGACCCCGGCACGATGAACCCCTTCCAGCACGGTGAGGTGTTCGTCACCAACGACGGCGCAGAGACCGACCTGGACATCGGCCACTACGAGCGCTTCCTCGACCGCGACCTGGACGGCTCCGCGAACGTCACCACCGGCCAGGTGTACTCCACCGTGATCGCCAAGGAGCGGCGCGGCGAGTACCTGGGCGACACCGTGCAGGTCATCCCGCACATCACCAACGAGATCAAGCACCGCATCCGCCGCATGGCGACGGACGAGGTCGACGTCGTGATCACGGAGGTCGGCGGCACGGTCGGCGACATCGAGTCGCTGCCGTTCCTGGAGACCGTCCGCCAGGTCCGGCACGAGGTCGGCCGCGACAACGTCTTCGTCGTCCATATCTCGCTCCTGCCGTACATCGGCCCCTCGGGTGAGCTGAAGACGAAGCCCACACAGCACTCGGTTGCGGCCCTGCGCAACATCGGTATCCAGCCGGACGCGATCGTGCTGCGGTGCGACCGCGAGGTGCCGACCGCGATCAAGCGGAAGATCTCGCTGATGTGCGACGTCGACGAGGCCGCCGTCGTCGCCTGCCCCGACGCCCGCTCGATCTACGACATCCCGAAGACCGTGCACGGCGAGGGCCTGGACGCCTACGTGGTCCGCAAGCTGGACCTGCCGTTCCGGGACGTCGACTGGACGACCTGGGACGACCTGCTCGACCGCGTCCACAACCCCGACCACGAGATCACCCTCGCACTGGTCGGCAAGTACATCGACCTGCCCGACGCCTACCTGTCGGTCACCGAGGCGCTGCGCGCCGGCGGCTTCGCCAACCGGGCCCGCGTGAAGATCAAGTGGGTCACCTCCGACGACTGCAAGACCCCGGCGGGCGCGGCCCAGCAGCTCGGCGACGTCGACGGCATCTGCATCCCCGGCGGCTTCGGCGACCGCGGCGTGCTCGGCAAGGTCGGAGCGATCAAGTACGCCCGCGAGAACAGGATCCCGCTGCTCGGCCTCTGCCTCGGCCTGCAGTGCATCGTGATCGAGGCCGCGCGCAACCTCGCGGACATCACCGACGCCAACTCCACCGAGTTCGACCCGGCCACCGCCCACCCGGTCATCTCCACGATGGCCGAGCAGCTCGACATCGTCGCCGGCGAGGGCGACATGGGCGGCACCATGCGGCTCGGCATGTACCCGGCGAAGCTGGCCGAGGGCTCCATCGTGCGCGAGGTGTACGACGGCAAGGAGTACGTCGAGGAGCGCCACCGGCACCGCTACGAGGTGAACAACGCCTACCGCGCCGAGCTGGAGAAGAGGGCGGGCATCCTGTTCTCCGGCACCTCGCCGGACGGCAAGCTCGTCGAGTACGTCGAGTACCCGCGCGACGTCCACCCGTACCTGGTCGCCACCCAGGCGCACCCGGAGCTGCGCTCGCGCCCGACGCGCCCGCACCCGCTGTTCGCCGGGCTCGTCAAGGCCGCGGTCGAGCGGAAGACTTCGAAGTAACACACCAGTTGTACGGTGGCCGGGGTGCATCCCTTCAAAGGGTGTGCACCCCGGTTTCTCTTCGGCACGTCGGGCCCGGCACGTGGAGTCGTGCCGGGCACGTGGAAGGACAGGCATGACGATCAAGGACACCCCGGAGGAGTGGGAGATCCGGGCGACGGACACCCCCTTCGTGGGCAACAAGACCTCCGTCCGCACCGACGACGTGGTCATGCCCGACGGCACCGTGGTCGGCCGCGACTACCAGGTCCACCCCGGCTCCGTGGCCGTCCTGGCCCTCGACGAGGCCGACCGCGTCCTGGTCCTGCGCCAGTACCGCCACCCCGTGCGCCACAAGCTGTGGGAGATCCCGGCCGGCCTGCTCGACGTCCCCGGTGAGAACCCGCTGCACGCCGCACAGCGCGAGCTGTACGAGGAGGCGCACGTCAAGGCCGAGGACTGGCGGGTGCTGACCGATGTCTACACCACCCCCGGCGGCTGCGACGAGGCCGTCCGGATCTTCCTCGCCCGTGGTCTGTCCGAGGCCGAGGGCGAGCGCTTCGCGGTTGCGGAGGAAGAGGCCGACATGGAGCTCGACCGGGTGCCGGTCGAGGACCTCGTCCGCGGCGTGCTGGCCGGGGAGCTGCACAACAACTGCCTCGTCGTGGGCGTCCTCTCCCTGGTCGCCGCGCGCGCCGGCGACGGTCTGGACGCACTGCGCCCGGCCCAGGCGCCGTGGCCGGCGCGTCCCTTCGAGGCGTGAAGGTGTCCGAATCCCACCCCTGCGCCCTGCGCGGTGTGAAGATCGGCTGATCCGATCGGGGGATGTGCCCGCCGTGCCCGTCGTGCTCCGCCCGGGGCGTTGCAGAGCGTGAACTAGGCTCTGTTCACGCCCGGACCGGAGTCCCGGCGGGCTTGTGTGTGGTGGGACGGGAGTGTGGCCCGTGACGGATCAGGTCGTGGAGAGAGGCGACGTGCGGCTGACCGGACACGCTGCCGGGGAGAGTCGATTCCTGGGCCGCTCACGGGAGTTGAAGGAACTGCGCGCCGACATCGAGCGTGCCGGCCTCGACACCCTCGCCGGCCGCAAGCCCCCACGCGCGCGGGTGCTGCTCATCGCCGGCCGGCCCGGCTCGGGGCGCACCGCACTCGCCGAGGAGCTCGTCCGGCAGGTCGCGGACCGTTACCCGGACGGGGTACTGCGCGCCCGCCTGAGCGACCCGGACGGCACCCCGGTGCCGGTCGAGCGCACCGCCCGGGACCTGCTCGCCGCCCTGGACCGGGAGGCGCCGGCAGGCGCCTGTGAGGACGACCTCACCGACGCCCTGCGCACCGCCCTGTCCGACCGCCGGGCCCTGCTCCTGCTGGACGACGCTGCCGACGCCGAGCAGGTCGGCGCCCTGCTGCCCGACACCCCGGACTGCCTGGTCGTCGCGGTCTCCGAAGGCCCGCTGACCGGCATCTCGGACGTCCGCCCGTGCACCCTGGGCGGCCTGGACGCCAAGTCCGGGGTGGAGCTGCTGTCCCGGCACACCGGCTCGGTCCGCATCACCGTCGACCCCCGCGCCGCCGAGGGCCTCGCCGAGGAGTGCCAGGGGCAGCCGGCCGCGCTGATGCTGGCCGGTGGCTGGCTCGCCGCCCGCCCCAAGGCGGCCGTCTCCGACCTCGCCAAGCAACTGCGCGCCGAAGACAGCGAGGGGACCGCGCTGAGCCGCGTCTTCCGCCTCGCCTACGCCGCCCTGCCGGCCACCGCCGCCCGGACACTGCGTCTGCTGGCCCTCGCCCCCGCCGGACTCGTCGACCCGCAGACCGCCTCCGCGCTCGCCGGCTGCTCGGTCGGCAGCGCCCGCACCACCCTGGACGACTTCGTCGCCCTCGGTTTCCTGCACGTGGTGGACTCGCCGCTGCCGCAGTACCAGGTGCCGGGCTGCCTGCACGACCGGCTCCGCACCCTCGCCGAGCACCACGAGCGCCCGGGTGAGCTCCAGCTGGCCCGCGCCCGCATGCTGGAGCGGACGGTACGGCTGCTCCAGGCCTGCCGGGCGATCACCGAGACCGACAGCCCCCAGGCGCGCCAGAAGCTCCTCGACCTGCCGCGTGCCCTGCGCTTTCCCACGCCCCGGGCGGCCGCCGAGTGGCTGCGCGTGACCCGGCCCGCCCTGCTGGCCTCGGCCCGGCTCGCGGTCGCCGACGGGCAGCTGGACACGCTGGCGAGGCGGCTGATGTCCCAGCTGGTGCGGACCATGGTGGCGCATGTCGGCACCCAGGCGGCGGCGCCCGACCTCTACGACATCCACAGCCTGGTCCTCGACGTGGCGGAGCGGCGGAACCTGCCCCGCGAGCGGGCCGCCGCCCTGCTCAACCTCGGGGACCTCGACGCCCGGACCGGCCGCACGGCCGACGCGCTGGCCCGCTACCGGGCCGCGCTGGACGCCGGACGCGAGGTGAACGATCCGTATGCGACCGGCCGCGCGATGGAATCCGTAGGCGGTGCGCACCTGGAGCTCGGGGACTTCGACCGGGCCGCCGACTGGTTCGGCCGGGCCCTGGTCGAGCGGCTCGCCCGGGACGAGCGTGCCGAGGCCGCCCGGCTGTACGGGCGGATCGCCGCCGCCCACACCTACGCGGGCCGCTACGGCGAGGCCCTGCGGAACTGGCGCGCGGCGATCGCCGGGCACCGCAGACACGGTGACGTGGCCGCCCAGGCGCGGGCGCTGAGCGAGTTGGCACGGGTCCAGGAGTACGCGGGCCGGCCCGAGGAGTCGCTGCGCACCTGCCGGGAGGCCGTGGAGTGGGCGCGGCGGGCCGAGGACACGCGGTTGCAGGCTGCGCTGCATCTGCGGGTCGCCGACACCCTCGAGCATCTCGGCGACCCCGCCTCGGCCGGGCTGCACCGGGGCGCCGCCGAGCGGCTCCTCGGGGAGGACGAGGAGGACCACGAGGAGCCCGTGGCGGCCTCCGACAGCGACTCACATCGGAAACCGGAACCTGACGCCTGCGAAATCCGTGGCACATCCGCTGGAGATTGATGCAATGAAAGGCTAGACAGCGGGAACACCTTCATTAGACTGGCTCTGCCGCACGTTCTCCTGCGGTCTCTCCCGGTGTGCCCGCGCGCGCCCGGGTATGTCTAGTAATACGCCCATACCCTCTGAGCCAAGGACCGTGATCGACGTGAAGGTCGGCATCCCCCGCGAGGTCAAGAACAACGAGTTCCGGGTGGCCATCACCCCCGCCGGCGTGCACGAGCTGGTGCGTCATGGCCACCAGGTCGTCATCGAGCGCGGCGCCGGTGTCGGCTCCTCGATCACGGACGAGGAGTACGTCGCCGCCGGCGCACGGATCCTGGACACGGCCGACGAGGTGTGGGCCGCCGCCGACCTGCTGCTGAAGGTCAAGGAGCCCATCGCCGAGGAGTACCACCGCCTCCGCAAGGACCAGACGCTCTTCACCTACCTGCACCTGGCCGCCTCCAAGGAGTGCACGGACGCCCTGCTGGAGTCCGGCACCACGGCGATCGCCTACGAGACGGTCGAGCTGCCCGGCCGCGCGCTGCCGCTGCTCGCCCCGATGTCCGAGGTCGCCGGCCGGCTGGCACCGCAGGTCGGTGCCTACCACCTGATGCGCGCCAACGGCGGCCGCGGCGTGCTGCCCGGCGGCGTCCCCGGCGTCCTGGCCGGCCGGGCCGTCGTCATCGGCGGCGGCGTCTCCGGCTGGCAGGCGGCGCAGATCGCCATCGGCCTGGGCTTCCACGTGACCCTGCTCGACAAGGACGTCAACAAGCTCCGCGAGGCGGACAAGATCTTCGGCACGAAGATCCAGACCGTCGTCTCCAACGCCCTGGAGCTGGAGAAGGCCTGCCTGGAGGCCGACCTCGTCATCGGCGCCGTCCTGGTCCCCGGCGCCAAGGCCCCGAAGCTGGTCACCAACGAGCTCGTCTCGCGGATGAAGCCCGGAAGTGTCCTTGTCGACATCGCGATCGACCAGGGCGGCTGCTTCGAGGACTCCCGTCCGACCACCCACGCCGAGCCGACCTTCCAGGTCCACAACTCGGTCTTCTACTGCGTCGCCAACATGCCCGGCGCGGTGCCCAACACCTCCACCTACGCGCTCACCAACGCCACGCTGCCCTACATCGTGGAGCTCGCCGACCACGGCTGGGCGGACGCGCTGCGCCGTGACCCGGCGCTGGCCAAGGGCCTCAACACCCATGACGGCAAGGTCGTTTACCGGGAGGTCGCCGAGGCGCACGGCGTGGAGCACGTGGAGCTGTCCTCGCTGCTCGGCTGAGCCGCCCACCGGCCCTCGGGGGCCGGTAAGTCGGCTAAGTCACCAACCCGCAAAGGCGATACGTCAACACAGGTCGTCAACGCCGCGCACCCGGCCGGACCTTGCCCGACAAGGTCCGGCCGGATGTGTGTATGGTCACTTCGCGATTCTCGGGCAACTCGCCTCGAACGTAACCCTTCAACCGATTCGCACACCGGTGAAACCTGCCGTGCGACGGCCGTACGCCCTTGACAGCGGGATGTTTCATTGCCGACACATCGGGCCGGGTCCGGCGGATTGTGTTGCTGCGGACGCCCGACACGCCATAGAGTCGCCAACCGTCGGCATGGTGCCACGCTGACCTGTCTAGAAGTTTCCTGGTCACCAAGGAGGTAAGACGACTTGTGAATGAGTCGACATTTACTCCCGGGGGTGGTCAACCAGGAATGCCTGCACGGGGCCAGGGTCCCGCGGGGTTCGCTGCTGTCGGCTCCGTCGCTGTGCGCACCTTCGCAGCCCACCAGAGTCAGCAGGCGACTCACACAGCACACCAGAAGATGGATGGCCATCACGTGAACGCCATGGCCGGCGACGGAAGTGGCGCGCCCCACAACCACTTCGCCGACTACGACGAACTGCCCGAGGGGCACTTCTACGACCCCGACGCGGAGTACGAGCCCGACCCCGAGTACGCGGCCACTCTCGCGCCCGACGCGGCCAGACAGCGCCGGGAGCGCATCGGCCCGACGGGGCGTCCGCTGCCGTACTTCCCGATCCCGGGCCCGCTGACCGACCACGGACCCGCGAAGATCATCGCGATGTGCAACCAGAAGGGCGGCGTCGGCAAGACGACGTCGACCATCAACCTGGGGGCCGCGCTCGCGGAGTACGGACGCCGGGTCCTGCTCGTGGACTTCGACCCGCAGGGCGCGCTGTCGGTCGGACTCGGCGTCAATCCGATGGAACTCGACCTCACCGTCTACAACCTGCTCATGGAGCGGGGGATGGCGGCCGACGAGGTGCTGCTGAAGACGGCGGTCCCCAACATGGACCTGCTGCCCAGCAACATCGACCTGTCGGCGGCCGAGGTCCAACTCGTCTCCGAGGTCGCCCGCGAGTCGACCCTGCAACGCGCCCTGAAGCCGCTGCTGGACGACTACGACTTCATCGTCATCGACTGCCAGCCCTCGCTCGGCCTGCTCACGGTCAACGCCCTGACGGCCGCGCACAAGGTGATAGTGCCGCTGGAGTGCGAGTTCTTCGCGCTGCGTGGTGTGGCGCTGCTGACCGAGACCATCGAGAAGGTCCAGGAGCGGCTCAACCCCGAGCTGGAGCTCGACGGGATCCTCGCCACGATGTACGACTCGCGCACGGTGCACAGCCGTGAGGTGCTCGCGCGTGTAGTCGAGGCGTTCGACGATCACGTCTACCACACGGTCATCGGGCGCACGGTCCGCTTCCCGGAGACCACGGTCGCCGGTGAGCCGATCACCACCTACGCCTCCAACTCCGTCGGTGCCGCCGCCTACCGCCAGCTCGCCAGGGAGGTGCTCGCCCGGTGTCACGCCGAGTGAGTCTGCCGGGGGCCGACGAACTCTTCCGTACGACAGGGGGGATGGCGCTTCAGTCGTCCCAGCCCAGGCGTCAGGCCAACGGCGACGCCCGGGTGCCAGCTCCGGCGGGGGAGGGCGACGCGGTGGCCGCAGCGGCCACGGCCGCGGAGGACGTGCCGCAGTCGGTGCCCGCGCAGGGTGGTGACGGCGAGGGCGCGGAGCATGTCGCGGCGGACGCGGAGCCGGCCGAGGCCGGGGAGTCCCGCAGCCGCTCCGGCTCCGCCCGCCGGCAGGCGGCGCAGGAAGGTTCTGCCGCGGGTGCGGCCGGTGCCGCCGCGGCGGCACCACGCAAGCGCGGGCGGGCCGCCGCACGCCGCCCCAGCGGCCGTGAGCGGCACGACGAGAAGATCACGGTGTACGTGTCGGCCGAGGAGCTCATGGACCTGGAGCACGCCCGTCTCGTGCTCCGCGGCGAGCACGGCTTGGCCGTCGACCGCGGCCGCATCGTCCGCGAGGCGGTCGCCGTGGTCCTCGCCGACCTGGAGACCCGCGGGGACGCCAGCATCCTCGTACGACGGCTCCGCGGACGGTAGCGGTAGCCTGCGGGGGCCATGACCTCGAACGCGTCCCCACCACCCCCCGGCGGCCCGTCCGGCCGTCGGCGCGCGCTGGGGCGGGGACCGGTGGCTCCGCCGGTTGAGCCGCCCGGGCCTTCCGAAGAGGCTGCCGAGCAGGGCGGGTCTCCTGGGGATGCGGGGCGGACGGCTCCGCAGGTCGAGCAGCCGGCGATCGAGACGGGGGCTGCGCTTCCGGCAGGGGTGGGCGCAGTTCCCGCGCCTACGGATCCGGCGGTTTTGGTGGCTGAGCCCGTCGGGACGAGACTCCCGCCCGAGTCTGTGCGGGCGGCCGGGCCGGTGGCGACGGCCGAGTCCGAGGTGCGGCCTGCGGGTGGGGCCGGTTCGGCCGGCCCCGGGTCGTTGCCCGCGGACGCGACCGGGCCGGTGGGCGTGGCCGACTCCGGCAGGCCTCCTGTCGAGGAGGCGTCCGCGGCTTCCCCGGCCGGCTCTCCGGATCCTTCGGGGCCTGCCCCTGAGGCCCGGCCCGCTGCCGGTGACGCCGAGGCGGCCGGCGACGGGGTCTTCAAGGTCCGGCTCGCCAACTTCGAAGGGCCCTTCGACCTGCTGCTCCAGCTGATCTCCCGGCACAAGCTGGACGTCACCGAGGTCGCGCTGTCGAAGGTGACCGATGAGTTCATGGCGTACATCCGGGCGATGGGGCCGGACTGGGATCTGGACGAGACGACCGAGTTCCTCGTCGTCGCGGCAACGCTGCTCGATCTGAAGGCGGCGCGGCTGCTGCCCGCCGCCGAGGTGGAGGACGAGGCCGACCTCGCCCTGCTCGAAGCCCGGGACCTGCTGTTCGCCCGGCTGCTCCAGTACCGCGCGTACAAGCAGATCGCCGACATCTTCAGCGGGCGGCTCGATGACGAGGCCCGGCGCTATCCGCGTACCGTCGGGCTCGAACCCCACCACGCCGAGCTGCTGCCCGAGGTGGTCATCAGCATCGGCGCGGAGGGGTTCGCGAGGCTCGCCGTGAAGGCGATGCAGCCCAGACCCAAGCCGCAGGTGTACGTCGACCACATCCACGCCCCGCTGGTCAGTGTGCAGGAGCAGGCCGGGATCGTCGTCGCACGGCTCAGGGAGCTCGGCGAGGCCAGCTTCCGGGAGCTCGTCGCGGACACCGACGACACACTGACCGTCGTGGCCCGGTTCCTCGCGCTGCTGGAGCTGTACCGCGAGAAGGCCGTCGCGCTGGAGCAGGAGGCCGCGCTCGGTGAGCTGCTCGTGCGGTGGACCGGCGGGCACGGGGACGGGACACCGACCGTCACCGACGAGTTCGACCGGCCGCCCGAGCCGCCGAAGGAGGAGAAGAAGGCGTGAGCCCCGAAGCCACCGAGGTCCCGGCCGGGCTGCGTGCCGTCGCCGACCTCGCTCTCAAGCCCGCTCTGGAGGCCGTCCTGATGGTCGTGGACGAGCCGGCGACCGAGGAGCACCTCGCGAAGATGCTGGAGCGGCCGAAGCGCCAGATCGCGGACGCGCTGCGCGAGCTGGCCGACGAGTACACCGTCCAGGGCCGCGGTTTCGAACTGCGGTTCGTGGCGGGCGGCTGGCGGTTCTACACCCGCGCCGCGTACGCGCCCGCCGTCGAGCGCTTCGTGCTGGACGGCCAGCAGGCCCGCCTCACCCAGGCCGCCCTGGAGACCCTGGCCGTCGTCGCCTACCGGCAGCCGGTCAGCCGCAGCCGGGTCTCCGCCGTACGCGGAGTCAACTGCGACGGCGTCATGCGCACCCTTCTCCAGCGCGGTCTGATCGAGGAGGCGGGCACGGAACCCGAAACAGGTGCGATCCTGTACACGACGACGAACTACTTTCTGGAGCGGATGGGCCTGCGCGGCCTGGACGAGCTCCCGGAACTCGCGCCCTTCCTCCCGGAGGCGGAGGCGATCGAGGCCGAGACCCAGGAAGGCGTACCGTCGTTCGACCCGGACGCGCCTGATGACGACGTGCCGGGCCGCCCGGTCACCCCGGGTACCGACGACGAAGACGACCAGACGGAACTTTGATGCGAAGCAGCGGCAGCGGCAAGAGCGGCGGACGCGGTAACCACCGCGGCGCCGGCAACAACAGGGACCAGAAGCAGGGGCAGGGCCGCCCCCGCAAGCCCCGCCCCGAGGAGCGCCGCTACGACGTGGGCCCCGGGGCGACGAAGGACGGACCCAAGTCCGGGCGCGGCGGTGCGGCGCGCGGCGGCGCCAAGGGCGGGCCCAAGCAGCCCCAGCAGCGGGGGCGTACGGCCCCCGCGCGCCCCCGCGAGTACGAGGCGCAGATCGAGGAGCGCAACCGCGACCGGTACGCCGGGAAGAAGGACGTCAAGCTGCCCAAGACCTTCCCGGGCGCCGAGCAGGAGGGCGAGCGGATCCAGAAGGTCCTCGCCCGCGCGGGCTTCGGCTCCCGGCGCGCCTGCGAGGAGCTGATCGAGGAGGCCCGGGTCGAGGTCAACGGCGAGATCGTGCTGGAGCAGGGGCGGCGGGTCGACCCGGAGAAGGACGAGATCAAGGTCGACGGCCTGACCGTCGCCACCCAGGCCTACCAGTTCTTCGCGCTGAACAAGCCCGCCGGGGTCGTCTCCACCATGGAGGACCCGGAGGGCCGGCAGTGCCTAGGTGACTACGTCACCAACCGCGAGACCCGGCTCTTCCACGTCGGGAGGCTCGACACCGAGACCGAGGGTGTCATCCTGCTCACCAACCACGGCGAGCTGGCCCACCGGCTGACCCACCCCAAGTACGGCGTGAAGAAGACCTACCTCGCGCACATCGTGGGCCCGATCCCGCGCGACCTGGGCAAGCAGCTCAAGGACGGCATCCAGCTGGAGGACGGCTACGCGCGCGCGGACCACTTCCGGGTCGTCCAGCAGACGGGCAAGAACTACCTCGTCGAGGTCACCCTCCACGAGGGCCGCAAGCACATCGTGCGCCGGATGCTCGCGGAGGCCGGTTTCCCGGTCGACAAGCTGGTCCGCACCGCCTTCGGCCCGATCACCCTCGGCGACCAGAAGTCCGGCTGGCTGCGGCGGCTGTCCAACACGGAGGTCGGCATGCTGATGCAGGAAGTCGATCTCTAGGCTGACCCGGACACCCTGAGTGCCGTGAGTTCCCCGTGTCCTTCCGGGCGCGGGGACGGAAGGACTTCTGACATGACCACGCTCGTCTACAAGCAAGCTGCCACGGGAGCGCTCACCGGCCTCGCCCTGGGGGACGCGCTCGGGTATCCCACCGAGTTCAGCGACGTCCCGCGGATCGAAGCCAGGTTCGGTCCGTGGCGGCGGCTGGACCTGCCGACGCCGGCGCTCGTCACCGACGACACGCAGATGACGCTGGCGCTCGGACGGGGCATCCGGACGGCGATGGACCGGGGCGTACTGGAGCCCGAGGGGACGGCCGACGCCGTGCGGCGCGAGTTCATCGCCTGGAACCGCTCTCCGGAGAACAACCGCGCTCCCGGCAACACGTGCCTGCGGGCCTGCGCCCTGCTGGAGCACGCGGACCGCCCCTGGCAGGACGCCAGTCAGATCCACTCCAAGGGCTGCGGCGCCAACATGCGCGTCGCGCCCCTGGGGCTGGCCCCCGGCCTGAGTGACGAACAGCGCGCGGGCGCCGCCCAGTTGCAGTCCGCCCTCACCCACGGGCACCCCACCGCGCTCGCCGCGTCCGACCTCACCGCGCACGCCGTACGGCTGCTCGCGCAGGGCGCCGAGCCGGCCGGGCTGATCGGTCTGCTCCGCTCGTACGCGCTGGAGAACCGCAGCCTCTACCACGAGCGCTGGCTCGGCGACCTGTGGCGCCGGGCCCAGGACCCGAGCCCCGAGCAGTTCATCGCGCGCGGCTGGGACGAGTGCCTGGCGATCCTCGACCGGCTCCAGCACGCCGTGGGCACCGTCTCGCCCGAGGCCGACCCGTGCCTGGCCACCGGTGAGGGCTGGATCGCCGAGGAGGCCCTGGCGACCGGGCTGCTGTGCTTCCTGCTCTTCACCGACGAGCCGCTCACGGCCCTGCGCCGCGCCGCCTGCACCTCAGGTGACTCGGACTCCATCGCCTGCCTGGCCGGCGCCTTCGCCGGCGCGTACCTGGGCGCGGACGCCTGGCCGGGCGAGTGGGCCGACCGCATCGAGTACCGGAGCGACCTGCTGACCCTCGGGGCGCTCTGGGACGCCTGATCAGGCACTCGGTCCGAGGGCCGAGGCGCGGCGGGCGCGGGTGAGGAAGTCCTCCACGCGCCGCCGGTCCGGTGCGGCCGGGAGCGGGCTGCGGTGGGCGGCTTCCTCGGCCTCCCGCTCCAGGCGGGTCATCCACGTCTCGACCGCGGACCAGGGCACCTCGCCGCGCTTCACCGCGAGCAGGGACTCCCGCCGGTCGCCGACGTCGATCGTGAGCGTGCCCGTGTCCAGCAGGTCGCGGGCGCTGATCAGCAGGCGCAGCAGGTGCATGGCGTGCTTCCAGCGGGGGGTGCCGTGGTTGCGGACGTGGGCTTCCAGTTTGCTGCGCTGGCCGTGCGCGTAGCGGGTGAACGTGGCGTGGACCTGCCTGGACAGGAACGCCCCCCGCAGGGCGAGCAGCTCGCGGCCGGTGTCGTCGGCGTACTCCACGAGCGGGGAGTGCAGGCACTCCAGGATGTTGGGGTTGGCGCGCATGGCCAGCTCGCAGAAGCGCTCCAGCTCCCAGCTGAACTGCTCCTCGGCCGGGCCCTCGACATGTGTCGGCGGCTTGTCGAAGCGCCAGAACAGAGGCGTGGGAGCCAGGAACACGCCACGGCGGTCGGTGTCGCTGCCGTCCGTCGCCAGCCCGAAGGCGCGCGAACCCATCACACAGGCGTAGATCGTGTGGTCGCGTACCAGCGTCTCGGGCTGCATGCCCGGGAGCGTACGCGGCCCCTCACGTCAGGCGAACCGAGTTTCCCTCCACGGTGATCTGCTCGGCGGGCAGCGGACGCGTCGCCGGTCCGTGGGCCACCGAGCCGTCGGCGACGTGGTACTTGCTGCCGTGACACGGGCAGTTGATGGTGCCGTCGGAGACGGACGCCACCGTGCAGCCCTGGTGGGTGCAGATCGCCGAGAAGGCTTTGAACCGGCCCTGCTCCGGCTGCGTCACCACGACCTGCTGCCCCTTGAAGATCTTGCCGCCGCCGACCGGGATCTGGTCGGTGGTGGTCAGCTCCTCACCGGCCGGGGCGCTGGTCGCCTCCTGCCCGGTCGGTGAGCTCGTCGACGCGGGGCCGTTGTCGTCACCGCCCCCGCCGCAGGCCGCGACGAGCGCCACCGCGCCCGTCGCGCCCGTCGCCAGGAGAACCGTGCGGCGCGTGGTCTCGTAGGTCATATGTCACTCCGAAGGTGCTGAAGAGGGGTAAATCGGAATTCTCTGCATCTTGGCATCGAAAATACCCAAGGAGCGGTAATCCCGGTGTCTCATCGGATGGGCGCCGCACACCCCGGAAGGGCGGGCTGACTAGGCTTGACACGGAGAGCGACACGCACGTCAGCAAGGAGCATCGCCGTGGCGGTACGAGCGGTCCGGGGCGCCGTCCAACTCGAACGGGACGAAGCCGGGCACATGGACGAGCAGGTCGGAGCCCTGCTCACGGCCATCCTGGAGCGCAACGGCCTCACCGCCGAGGACCTGATCAGCATCTGGTTCACGGCCACGCCCGACCTGCACAGCGATTTCCCGGCGGCCGCCGCCCGCAAGCTCGGCATCGTCGACGTCCCGCTGATCTGCGCCCAGGAACTGGACATCGAGGGCGCCATGCCGCGCGTCGTCCGGGTCCTCGCGCACATCGAGTCGGACCGGCCCCGCGCCGACATCGCCCACGTCTATCTCGGCGCCGCGGCCGCCCTGCGCAAGGACATCGCCCAGTGAGAACCGCACTCGTCATCGGTACCGGGCTCATCGGTACGTCCGCCGCCCTCGCCCTGTCCCAGCGGGGTGTCACCGTGCACCTCGCCGACCCGGACCCGGAGCAGGCCCGTACGGCGGCCGCGCTCGGCGCCGGCACGGACGAGGCGCCGGACGGGCCCGTCGACCTGGCGATCGTCGCCGCCCCGCCCGCGCACGTGGCCGATGTGCTCGCCGACGCCATGCGCCGCGGTGCGGCACGCGGCTACCTCGACGTCGCCAGCGTCAAGGGCGGGCCACGCCGCGAACTGGAGGCACGGGGCCTCGACCTGACGGCCTACCTGGGCACGCACCCCATGTCGGGCCGGGAGAAGTCCGGCCCGCTGGCCGCCACCGGCGACCTCTTCGAGGGCCGCCCCTGGGTGCTCACCCCGACCCGGGACACCGACACCGAGGTGCTGAACCTCGCGCTGGAACTGGTCTCGCACTGCCGTGCCGTGCCGGTGGTGATGGACGCCGACGCCCACGACCGTGCCGTCGCCCTGGTCTCCCACATGCCGCACCTGGTCTCCAGCCTGGTCGCCGCGCGCCTGGAGCACGCCGAGGAGGCCGCCGTACGGCTGTGCGGGCAGGGCATCCGGGACGTGACGCGGATCGCCGCCTCCGACCCCCGGATGTGGATCGACATCCTCTCCGCGAACCCCGGGCCGGTCGCCGACCTGCTCACGGACGTCGCCGCCGACCTGGAGGAGACCGTGCGGGCCCTGCGCGCCCTGCAGTCCTCCGACGAGGACAAGCGCCGTGACGGCACCACCGGCATCGAGGACGTCCTGCGCCGCGGCAACGCCGGGCAGGTCCGCGTTCCCGGAAAGCACGGGTCCGCTCCGCGGGTCTACGAGACCGTGGCCGTGCTCATCGACGACCAGCCGGGGCAGCTGGCCCGGATCTTCGCGGACGCGGGCAGGGCCGGCGTCAACATCGAGGACGTGCGCATCGAGCACGCGACCGGGCAGCAGGCAGGTCTGGTGCAGCTGATGGTGGAGCCGAAGGCGGCGCCCGTGCTGAGCGCCGCGCTGCGGGAGCGGGGCTGGGCGATCCGGCAGTAGTGCATGCTGGACGCGGCTGACCGACGCGCGGCCGGACGAGTGACCCGCACCCAGTAACCTTGTGCGGGGCAGTCGCGCCCTCACCCCCGCCAGCCCGGTTCAGGAAGGTCTCCCACAGTGGAAAGCGCCACGCCAGTGATTGTCGCCATCGACGGCCCCGCCGGCACGGGCAAGTCGAGCACGTCGAAGGCCGTGGCGGCACAGCTCGGCCTGAGCTACCTGGACACCGGCGCCCAGTACCGGGCGATCACCTGGTGGATGGTCAACAACGGCATCGACATCGACGACCCCGCCGCGATCGCCGCCGCGGCGGGCAAGCCCGAGATCGTCTCCGGCACCGACCCGGCGGGCCCGACCATCACGGTCGACGGCGTGGACGTGTCCGGCCCGATCCGTACCCAGGAGGTCTCCTCCAAGGTCAGCGCGGTCAGCGCGGTGCCCGAGGTGCGCGCCCGGATCACCGAGCTCCAGCGCTCCATCGCCGCCTCCGCGGCGAACGGCGTCGTGGTCGAGGGCCGGGACATCGGCACGACCGTGCTGCCGGACGCCGACCTCAAGATCTTCCTCACCGCCTCCCCCGAGGCGCGTGCCGCCCGGCGCAGCGGTGAGCTGAAGGGCGCCGACGTGCACTCCACCCGCGAGGCCCTGATCAAGCGGGACGCGGCCGACTCCAGCCGCAAGACCTCGCCGCTCGCCAAGGCGGACGACGCGGTCGAGGTGGACACCACCGAGCTCACGCTGGCCCAGGTCATCGAGTGCGTCGTCACCCTCGTCGAGGAGAAGCGGGCCGGGAAGTGACCGACCAGCTGCCTTCACTGCGGGGCGCCGAGGTCGGGCGGCGCATCGGCGTCGGCCTGATGTACGGGCTGTGGAAGCCGCGCGTGCTCGGCGCCTGGCGGGTGCCCACGACCGGCCCGGTGATCTTCGCCGTCAACCACTCCCACAACATCGACGGCCCGATGGTCATGGGCGTGGCGCCCCGGCCGACGCACTTCCTGATCAAGAAGGAGGCGTTCATCGGCCCGCTCGACCCCTTCCTGACCGGCATCGGCCAGCTGAAGGTGGACCGGGACACCACCGACCGCACGGCGATCACCCGGGCGCTCGGCGTGCTGGAGAACGGCGGCGTGCTCGGCATCTTCCCGGAGGGGACCCGGGGTGAGGGCGACTTCGCCTCGCTGCGCGCCGGGCTCGCGTACTTCGCGGTGCGCAGCGGCGCCCCGGTCGTGCCGGTCGCCGTGCTGGGAAGTTCCGACCGGCGGGGACGGTTGATAAAGGGGCTGCCTCCGCTGCGGTCCCGCGTCGACGTCGTCTTCGGGGAGCCCTTCGAGGCGGGTGACGGCAGCGGGCGCCGTACGCGCAAGGCCCTGGACGAGGCGACCGGGCGCATCCAGAAGCAGCTCGCCGCCCACCTGGAAAACGCCAGGCGCCTCACCGGGCGCTAGGCGACACTGAGTAGTGGATCAGCCCGTGAGACAGCGGGTACTCCACCGACCACCACGATGAACGACGAGGTACGGACTTCATGAACGACCACACCCAGCCCGACGGCTCGGACGCCTACGAAGGCGCGCCCGAGCACGACCACGGGGCGCTCGGCGACGCCGAGTACGCGGAGTTCATGGAGCTCGCCGTGGAGGAGGGCTTCGACCTCGAGGACGTCGAGGGCGCGATCGAGGCGGCCGGGCACGGCCCGCTGCCCGTCCTCGCCGTGGTCGGCCGCCCCAACGTCGGCAAGTCGACCCTGGTGAACCGCATCATCGGCCGCCGCGAGGCCGTCGTCGAGGACAAGCCCGGTGTCACCCGCGACCGTGTGACCTACGAGGCCGAGTGGGCGGGCCGCCGCTTCAAGGTCGTCGACACCGGCGGCTGGGAGCAGGACGTCCTCGGCATCGACGCCTCCGTCGCCGCCCAGGCCGAGTACGCCATCGAGGCGGCCGACGCCGTCGTCTTCGTCGTCGACGCCAAGGTCGGCGCCACCGACACCGACGAGGCCGTCGTGCGGCTGCTGCGCAAGGCCGGCAAGCCGGTCGTGCTGTGCGCCAACAAGGTGGACGGCCCGAGCGGCGAGGCCGACGCGGCCTACCTGTGGTCGTTGGGCCTGGGGGAGCCGTACCCGGTCTCGGCGCTGCACGGCCGGGGCACCGGCGACATGCTCGACCAGGTCCTGGAGGTGCTGCCCGAGGCGCCGCGTGAGACGTTCGGCGGGGGTGGCATCGGCGGGCCGCGACGCATCGCCCTCATCGGCCGTCCTAACGTGGGCAAGTCCTCGCTGCTGAACAAGGTGGCGGGCGAGGAGCGCGTCGTCGTCAACGAGCTGGCGGGCACCACCCGGGACCCGGTCGACGAGCTGATCGAACTCGGCGGTGTCACCTGGAAGTTCGTCGACACGGCGGGCATCCGCAAGCGCGTCCACCTCCAGCAGGGCGCCGACTACTACGCCTCGCTGCGCACCGCCGCCGCCGTCGAGAAGGCGGAGGTCGCGGTCATCCTCATCGACGCCTCCGAGTCCATCTCGGTGCAGGACCAGCGGATCGTCACCATGGCCGTCGAGGCGGGCCGCGCGGTCGTCCTCGCCTTCAACAAGTGGGACACCCTCGACGAGGAGCGCCGCTACTACCTGGAGCGGGAGATCGAGACCGAGCTGGGCCAGGTGGCGTGGGCCCCGCGCGTCAACGTCTCGGCGCGCACCGGCCGTCACATGGAGAAGCTGGTCCCGGCGATCGAGACGGCCCTGGCGGGCTGGGAGACCCGGGTCCCGACCGGCAGGCTGAACGCGTTCCTCGGCGAGCTGGTCGCCGCCCACCCGCACCCGATCCGGGGCGGCAAGCAGCCGCGCATCCTGTTCGGCACGCAGGCGGGCACCAAGCCGCCGCGGTTCGTGCTCTTCGCCTCCGGCTTCATCGAGGCGGGCTACCGGCGCTTCATCGAGCGTCGCCTGCGCGAGGAGTTCGGCTTCGAGGGGACGCCGATCCACATCTCGGTGCGGGTGCGCGAGAAGCGCGGCAAGAAGAAGTAGCGCCAAGCAGCGGAAGGGCGGCCCCGGGCAGGGGCCGCCCTTCCGCTGTACGGTGCTCGCTTCAGACGCCGCCGCGCCGACCCGGCGGCAGTGCGGCCGGCACGTGGTGCATCCCCGGGCCGTGCGAGCCGACGGTCCCGACGCGCTGCCACTGCGTCTGCTGTCCGGCGGCATGGCGGGCGCTCTGGGCACCCGCGCTGTAGGCACTGTACGAGCTGCTGTGCGAACTGCCGTAGGAGCCCGTGCCGTGCGGGATGTTCCCGAAGGCGGTGAAGCCGAATTTCTCTTCGCCGCTGCGGTCGCCGGGAAGTGCGCGGAAGGACTTGACGTACTCGGCGTAGAGCGCGTCGTAGATCGGCGTGGCCGATGGGCCGCCCTGGGAGTCCTGAGCCGACCGTGCGGAGGGGATCGACGAGTAGGACTGGCGGCGGGGAACGTCGTATGCGTGCACGTATGTCCAAACGACCCCGGGGGTCAAGGGATGCGGCCCGGGTACGGCTTTCGCAGGGGTGCGGTCCGCTCGGGTGACGCGCCGCTCAGGTGCCGGCCAGCGGCAGCGCGGCGGCGACGAGCTTTCCGGTCGCCGCCGCCTTGTCCAGCGCGTCCCGCAGCAGGTCCTCGCGCGGCTGGCGGCCGATCGAGCCGACCGGCGCGGCGAACACCAGCGCCTGCTGGTGCTTGTTGGCGGCCGCGCGCCAGCCCTCGGTGACCTGGAGCGGCTGGTGCGCCTGCCACCAGGCCACCGGCTGGCCGCCGTTGCCGCCGGGCTGGAGCACCGCGTGCAGCTGGCCCACGGCGAGCAGCACGGACCAGCCGTGCAGCACGGGCGGTACGGCCGACAGCTCGGTCAGCGGCATGAAGCCCTGCTCGATCAGCAGCGGCAGGAAGTCGTCGCCGGAGCCCGTGGCGCCCGGCCGGGCGATGGGCGCGGTCGGCTCCACCACCAGGGCCGGATGCAGCTCCCCGGCGATCAGCACGAGTCCGCTGGTCACGCCGAGCACCGCCTGCTCGGGCACCACCTTGTCGGGTTCCAGGTCGACGGTGTCGCCGGTGATGGACTTCACGGCGCCCCGCAGCTGTTCCTCGGTGACCTGGACGACCTGCGAGGGCAGGCAGCCTGCGTGGGCGAAGGCGAGGACGGCGGTCTCGTCCCCGATGAACAGGACGGTGCTGGTGCGCTCCTGCTCGGAGTCGCCCGGAGTGCGGCAGGACGTGCAGTCGTAACTGCCCGGGGCGGTCTCTCCGGCGAGCAGGCGGTCTGCTTCTTCGTCGCCGATCTCGGCGCGTACCTCGTCGCTGACGTCGAGCATGCGCGGCACGGGTGGCTCCCTCGGGGATGCGGTGCGTGACAGGACCGGGTGGCTCCCGGCCCGTGGTCCGGGTGGGTCCCGGCTCATGAAGAAGACAACGGGCGATCTGTGGCGGGAGTCACGCCCCAGAGCGAACGGAATCGAACCAACCAGCGCGCAGGGTCACGCTCGGCGCGGAATCGCGTACTCACCGTCAAGTCGCCCGTTTCTCAGGGGGGTTGAGGCGGTGAAGTGGGTCACAGACCGTCGGGCGCGTTGGTCGACATATCCGGAAATCCAGGAATGAAGTGGGTGTCCGGAAATAGCCGTTACCCGAGGTATCGGGGAACTGGCCTGGCATGACGGGCAACCGGTTGATGACGGCCCGTCAACCTCCTTAGATTCCTCGGCCGTGTGCAGCGAGCACCGCTCGGGTACGTCCGCCGGCCGCGTGATTCTCCGGAACCACGCACAGCACCACACCGGCGGACGGGGCGAGCGCGACCCACGCGCCCCATGGCGCGGGGCGTGGCGTTCCGCCTCGGGGGACCCCGAGTGCTTCGAGAGGGAACTACATGTCCGAATGTGCCGATACCACGCGCGACAACGCTCGGAAGAACCAGGTTCGTACGACGGCGGTCCTCGCCGGGGCGGCACTGCTCGCGCCCCTCGGGCTGCTGGCCGCGACCGGAAACGCCGCGGCGGCTGACAGCGGAGTGTGGGACCGCATCGCCCAGTGCGAGAGCGGCGGCAACTGGCACATCAACACCGGCAACGGCTACTACGGCGGACTCCAGTTCGCCGCTTCGACCTGGCGCGCCTACGGCGGCACGGCCTACGCGCCCACCGCCGACCAGGCGAGCAAGTCCCAGCAGATCGCCGTCGCCACCAAGGTCCAGCGGGCCCAGGGATGGGGCGCCTGGCCGACCTGCTCGGCACGCGCCGGGGCGGGCGGCAGCGCACCCGCGGCTTCCGCGGCGGGCGACCCGGTCAGCGCCGCCGAGCCCGCTCCGGCGAAGCCTTCGAAGACGCCGGCGCGTTCCACGGCACACCCCGACCGCGGCTCCTCCCGCGGCGACTACACCGTCCGCGAGGGCGACACACTGAGCGGCGTCGCCGCCCGGCACGGGACCACCTGGCAGCACCTCTACGCCGCCAACCAGGCCGCCATCGGCGGTGACCCCGACATGATCGTGCCCGGCCTGCGCCTCGCACTCTGAGCCGCTCCCCCTCGCCGGGACACGGGCCCCGTCCGGTCAGCCGACCGGACGGGGTCTTCGCATGCCGGGTCAGCGGGGGAGCTCGCCCGACTCTCCGGCGAACACGACCGTCCCGCGCCGCAGTTCGTAGACGATCGCGGGCCGCTCCCGCAGGGCGGGCGGCAGGCGCTGCTCGGCGACCACCACGCACGCGTCGAGCGCGCTCAGCAGCTCGTACGTGCGGGCCGCGACCGAGGGCGACATGCCCTGGGCGGGCTCGTCGACGAGCACCACGCGCGCGCGGGCCAGCAGCGCCCGGGACAGGGCGAGCATGCGCTGTTCCCCGCCGGAGAGGGTGCCGGCCCGCCGCTCCAGCAGGGGCCGCAGCTGCGGGTAGGCGTCGAGGGCCGGGCCGTGGTCCGGGGCGGCGAGCCCGAGGTTCTCGCGCACGGTGAGCGAGCCGAACACGGCCCGTCGCTCCGGGACGAGGCACAGCCCGCGCCGGGCCCGCTCGTACGCGGGGACGCGGGTCACGTCGGCGCCGTCCCACACCACGGCGCCGCCCGACAGGGGCACCGTTCCGGCCAGGGCGTGCAGGGCGGTGCTGCGGCCGGAGCCGTTGCGGCCCAGCAGCACGGTCAGGCCCGGGCCCGGGGCGGCGAGGGTGACACCGTGCAGGGCCTCCAGGGGGCCGTAGCGCACGCGCGCGTGGCGCAGGGCGAGGGTGGTCATCACCCGGCCGCCGTTCCCAGGGCGTCCAGGACCCGCCCGGGCGGGCCGGAGGCGACGATCCGGCCCGCCGTCATCACGTGCACGACGTCGGCGAGGCCGGCCACCAGGTCCAGGTCGTGCTCGACGACGAGCAGGGCCGTGCCGTCGGCGGCCAGGGCCTTCAGGACCCGGGCGAGGGTGGCCACTTCGCTAGTGTCGAGGCCGGCGGCGGGCTCGTCGAGCAGCAGGACGCGCGGGGCGCCCGCGAGGGCCCGGGCCAGTTCGACGCGGCGCAGCGTCCCCGTGGGGAGACCGGCGGCGGGCAGCGCCCGCACCGGCCCGTCGAGTCCGAGCAGCCTGAGGGTCCGCTCCACGGCGCCCGGATCGGTCACCCGGCCCTGTTCGGCGCCCACCCGGACGTTCTCGGCCACGGTCAGCGAGGGGAAGACGGCCAGTTGCTGGAAGGTCCGCGCGACGCCGAGCCGGGTGCGGGCGTGCGCGGGCAGGGCGGTGATGTCCCGCCCGCCCAGCCGTACCGTGCCACGTGCGGGCCACAGCGTCCCGGCCAGACAGTGGAACAGGGTGCTCTTTCCCGCCCCGTTGGGGCCCACGACCGCGGTGATCCGCCCGGGGGAGACGTCCAGGTCGACCTCGTCGAGGGCGGTGAAGCCGCCGTAGCGGGCGTGGAGGCGGCGGGCCGTGAGGAGGGGGGAGGCGGGGGCCGACGGTGTGGCTGAGCCCGGGGAGGCCGGTGGCCGGCTGCTCCGGTGGTGTGCCGCACGCGCTGTCGCCCCTGTCGCCGTCGCCCCTGTCGTTGTCGCCCGTGTCGGTCCTGCCGCCGTCGCGCCCGCGGGCACCGGCGCCGTCCGGGCCGCCCGTCGCTCCGCCGGGCGCAGCAGCCCGCGTGCCCGGGCTCCCGCCGGTGTGAGGGCCGGTGCGCGGCGCAGGCGCAGGCGTTCCGCCGCTGTGCGCAGGGCCTCGTACGGGCCGCCGGGGAAGCGTCCCACGAGGACCGCCAGGACGCCGATCAGGGCCGCCGCCACGCCGCCGCGCGTGCCCGCGTCCAGGCCGACCAGGAGGGCCGCGGCGCCGAGCGCGCCGAGGGTGCTGTCGGCGCCCAGCACCACGACCGCCGCGAACCACAGCAGACCGCGCACGGGGTCGTAGGCGGTGGGGTCGAAGGCGCGCAGGCCCATGCCGAGCATGCCGCCGCCCAGCGCGGCGAGCGCGGCGCCCGCGACGAAGGCGAGCAGCTTCAGGGACGGCACCCGGACGCCCGCCGCCTGCGCCCCCGCCTCGTGGTCCCGCATGGCCGCGAGGGCCCGGCCCGTCCGGCCCCGGCGCAGCGCGTGTGCCACGAGCAGCGCGAGCGCCAGCAGGAGCAACTCCAGGACGTAGTACGCGCGGTCCCCCTCGAAACCCGCCGGGCGGCCCGGCGACAGGCCCGAGGTGGCGTACGGCTGGGTGAAGACGAAGCGGCTCACGCCCACGCCGACGGCGAACGTCGCCAGCGCCAGCGCCAGGCCCCGGCGGCCGATCGCCGGCCAGCCCGTGAGCAGGCCGAGCGGTGCCACCAGGACGATCGCCACCGCGAGGGCCGCCAGCTCCGGCACGGCCGGCAGGCCAGGGAAGCGGCCCGCCGCCAGCAGCGCGGTGAACAGCGCGCCCAGACCCGCGTACGCCGCCTGCCCCAGGGAGATCTGGCCGCCGCGGCCGGTGACCACCACCAGGGACAGCAGGACGACGGCCAGCGCCGGCACCTGGATCGACGTGTGCAGATCCCGGCCGGCGAGGCCCAGCGGCAGCAGGAACAGCACGGCCGCCACGATCCACGCGCCCGGCGGTGTCGGAACCCGGGCGGTGGCCGTGCGCGGCAGCGCGTCACGGGTGCCCACGCCCGGCAGGACCAGGGCCGCGACCAGCAGAGCGACGACGAACAGGTTCGTGGCGGCCGTCTGGAGCAGCGGCGCGCCCCACCCGGACGGGTGCAGCCGCGTGAGCTGGCTCTGCGCCACCCCGACGCCCAGCGCCACCACCACCGCGACCGGCAGACTCCGCATCCGCGCGGCCACCGCGACCGCCACGACCTCCATCACGAGCAGCGACAGCCCGTACGGGTCGAGCCGCACGTACGGCGCCAGCAGTACGCCGGTCAGGCCCGCCGTGAAGGAGCCGAACGCCCAGCCCGCCGCCGCGACCCGGTCCGCGTCGATGCCGCCCAGCACGGCGAGCCGCCGGTCGTCGACCACGGCCCGCAGCTCCCGCCCGAACCGCGTCCAGCGGACGACCGCCGTGACCCCCGCGGCCAGCACCAGCACCACCGCCAGTTGCCTCCACGGCTCGTCCGGCACCAGCTCCGGCGCGTCGTCCCGCGCCCCCTGTCCCCACAACAGCGCCGCCCCGCCCACCAGCAGCACGAACACGCCGATGGACGCCACCAGCGTCTGCGCCGGGTCACCGCCGAGAACCGCCAGGGGCCGGAAGACGAACCGTTCCAGTACGACACCCAGCCCCGGCGCCAGCACCAGCAGCGCCACCGCGGCCCCGAGCCACAGCGGCCAGCCCCACTCGACCACGCACTGCCGCAGCGCGTAGGCGCACACCATCGCGATCGCGCCGTGCGCGAAGTTCAGCACCCCGGTCGCGCGGTACGTCACGATCAGGCCGATCCCGGTCAGCGCCGCCGCGCTGCCGACCGACAGCCCGGCCAGAGTGAGGTCGTACGTCAGTGAGGACATCGTCCGGGCTCAGTCGGTCTCGTCGGCGGGCTCGCAGATCGGGCACGGGCCCAGCTCGCCGCTCGCCACCAGCTCGGAGTCCACCGGAACCGCCTCCTCCTTCCCCGCCACCAGCGGGCAGTCCGCGCGGTGCCACAGCGTGCCGCCCGGCACCATCAGCAGCTCGCCGCTGACCGCGAGGGGCGCGAGCGCGGCCTGCCCGGTCACGTCCGCGTCCGCCGGCTCGGCCGCCACCAGCAGGCCGTACAGCTCCTCCACGCGCGCGGCGGCGATCGAGCCCCGGCCGTGGGCCAGCAGCACCGCACCGGAGACGATCAGTGCCGCGCCGGGGATCGTGCAGGAGGCGAGGTAGGGCAGCTGCCGCTCGGCGAAGCGCTCCCCGGAGACGCCGTACCAGCCGACGACGCACAGCACCGCGCCGGCGGCCAGCGCCGCCCAGCCGGCCCAGAGGACGGGATGCACGGTCCGCAGTCGGCTTGTCCGCATCGCTGGCTCCCACACGTCGGTTGTCCGGGCACGCGCCTGGCCGCCTGTTCAAGTCCGCCGCTCGCTTGCACTATGCCCCTTGGAAGCTGACCCTGAAAGCACCGGGCGCACATGGCCCGGACCGACACCCGGTGGTGAGCCAGATGGTTCTCGGCAGCGACCTCAGGCGGGGGAACGCGACACGGGGCCCACGAGCCGCAGGACGGGGCACGGCGATCGCGGCCGCCCTGATCCTCACCCTCGCCCCGGCTCTCGCGGCATGCAGCGACGACAACGGCGGCGGCAGCCGGAGCACGCCGCCCACACCGACCGCGGAGCGGACCACGAGCGCACCGGCCAGCGCGCCGGCGGACCGGGCCGCGGCCGAGACGGAGATCAGGCAGAACTGGCAGAAGTTCTTCGACCCGAAGACCTCGACCGAGGACAAGCAGGCCGTCCTGGAGAACGGCAACCGGATGGGCCCCGTCCTGCGGGCCTTCAGCGGTGACGAGCGCGGCGGACAGGTCCAGGCGAAGGTCACCAAGATCGAGTTCACCTCGGCGACCGAGGCGGACGTGACGTACACGCTCACCCTGAAGGGCGCCACCGCCCTGCCGGACGCCTCCGGGACGGCCGTCGAGCAGGACGGCACCTGGAAGCTGTCCGTCAAGACGCTGTGCGCGCTGGTCCAGCTGAGCGGCAATGCGTCGCCGGTCCCGGGCTGTTGAGGCCCTCGCCGCGGTGCTGCTGCTCGCCCTGAGCGCGGCCTGCGGCAGCCGGCTCCCGGAGAGCGACTTCGAGCACGACGACCGCGGCTCCGCGCCCCGCGACTCCGCGCCCCTGCGGGTCGGCATCATCACCAGCGCCACCAGCCCGGTCGGCGGCAGCGCCTTCACCGGCCCGCGCGACGGCGCCCGGGCATGGTTCGACCGGCTCGACGCGCGCGGCGGCATCGACGGCCGCCACGTGGAGGTACGCCTGTGCGACGACGGCGGCAGCGGCGTCGGCAACAACGAGTGCGTGCACCGGCTGGTCGAGGAGGACAAGGTGGTCGCCCTGGTCGCCACCACCGCCCTGGACTACGCGGGCGCCTCCCGCGTCTCCCGCGCGCGCGTGCCCGACATCGGCGGCCAGCCCATCGGCAGCGCCTACGACACCTACCCGCACCTCTACGGCATCTACGGCAGCCACGCGCCGCGCAACGGCACCACCGGCTGGGACGGCAAGCTGTACGGCGGCACCGAGGTCTACCGCTACTTCAAGCGCGAGCACGGCGCCCGGACCGCCGCCGTCGTCTCCTACAACCAGTCCGCGTCCGCCGCCTACGCCCGGCTCGTCGAACGGGGCCTGCGCGCCGAGGGCTACCAGGTCGTCACCGAGCAGGTCGACTTCGCCCTGCCCAACTTCCGCGCCGTCGCGGCCGACCTGAAGGAACAGGGCGCCGACCTCGTCTTCGACGCCATCGACAGCCACGGCAACGCCCGGCTGTGCCAGGCCATGGACGAGGTCGGCGCCCACGTCACCGCCAAGGTGACCAACGTGCAGAACTGGACGTCCACCGTCGCCGACGCCTACAAGGACGCCCCGCGCTGCCGCAACGCCCTCTGGGCGACCGGGTCCAGCCGCAACTACGACGACACCGGCCACCCGGCCGTACGGGAGTTCCGCGAGGCGACGAAGAACCTGAAGACGCACTCGCAGTGGCAGTTGGAGGGCTGGGCGGCCGCCCGCTGGTTCACGGACGCCGCGCGGTCCTGCGCGAGGACGGGCATCACGCGCGCGTGCGTCGACGCCTACATGAACCGCAGCGAGGGATACACCGCGGGCGGACTGCTCCTCCC
The DNA here is from genome assembly GCF_009862985.1 of Streptomyces sp. SID5464. NCBI lineage: Bacteria > Bacillati > Actinomycetota > Actinomycetes > Kitasatosporales > Streptomycetaceae > Streptomyces > Streptomyces sp. SID5464. The sequence goes on from NZ_WWIQ01000051.1 coordinate 45,988, forward strand.
CGTCGGGTTCGAGCGGCTCGCCGAGCCGCCGAGGACCAGCCGGACCTGTCTGTCGGTGGCCCGCTGGCAGGACGGCAGGGGCTGGGTCGGCCAGGGGAACATGAACCGCACCTGCTTCGACGTCCCGCAGCTGGCGTACGAGCCTTGAGGACAGCCACTGTCCGCAAGGGCTGGCAGACTCGCCCCCATGTTGGAGACCTCGGCACGCCTGCTGCGCCTGCTGTCCCTGCTCCAGGCCCACCGCGAGTGGTCCGGCCCCGACCTTGCGCAGCGCCTCGGCGTCAGCGCCCGCACCCTGCGCCGGGACGTGGACCGGCTGCGGGAACTCGGCTACCCGGTCAACGCCAGCCCCGGCACGGGCGGCGGCTACCAACTGGGCGCGGGCGCCGAGCTGCCGCCGCTGCTCCTGGACGACGACGAGGCCGTCGCCGTGGCGATCGGGCTGCGCACGGCCGCCGGGCAGGGCATCGAGGGCATCGGCGAGACCTCCGTGCGGGCTCTGGCCAAACTGGAACAGGTGCTGCCGAACCGGCTGCGCCGCCGGGTGGGCGCCCTCAACGCCTTCACCGTGCCGATGCTGCGCGGGCCCGTGCCCGACGCCGTCGACCCGGCCGTGCTGACCGAGCTCGCCCACCTGTGCCGGGACGCCGAGCGCCTGCGCTTCGAGTACCGGGGCCACGACGGCACCCAGAGCCGCCGCAGTGTCGAACCGCACCGCCTGGTGTGCACCGAGCGCCGCTGGTACCTGGTCGCCTGGGACCTCGACCGGGAGGACTGGCGCACCTTCCGCGTCGACCGCATCACGCCCAGGCCACCGCACGGCCCGCGCTTCGAGCCGCGTGAGGCGCCCGCCGAGGACCTCGCCGCCTACGTCTCCCAGGGCGTCTCCACGCGCGTGTACGCCACCCACGCCGTCGTGCGGCTCCTGGCGCCCCTGGAGGAGGCCGCCGCGCACATCTCGCCCAGCGCCGGGGTGCTGGAGGCGGAGGGCCCGGACAGCTGCCTGCTGCGCTGCGGCGCGGGGAGCATCGACGTGATGGTGATCCACGTGATGATGCTGGGCTTCGAGTTCGAGGTGCTCGAACCCGACGGGCTGATCGAGGCGATCAGGAGGGCTCGCGACCGGCTTGATGGCGCTCTGGCTCGGGCTGCGCAGTCACCGCCGCGTACTGCGGATGGTGCAGGTCGAACGCCGGCGACTCGGACCGGATCCGGGGCAGCACCGTGAAGTTGTGCCGGGGCGGCGGGCACGATGTCGCCCACTCCAGGGAACGGCCGTAGCCCCAAGGGTCGTCGACCTCGACCTTCTCGCCGTACTTGGCGGTCTTCCACACGTTGTAGAGGAACGGCAGCGTCGACATGCCGAGCAGGAAAGCGCCGATCGTCGAGACGGTGTTGAGCGCCGTGAACCCGTCGGCGGCGAGGTAGTCGGCGTACCGGCGGGGCATGCCCTCGGCGCCCAGCCAGTG
>NZ_WWIQ01000051.1:47562-113925 GCF_009862985.1 Streptomyces sp. SID5464
GCCAGTGCTGCACCAGGAACGTGGTGTGGAAGCCGGTGAAGAGCGTCCAGAACTGGATCTTGCCGAGTCGCTCGTCGAGCATCTTCCCGGTGAACTTCGGCCACCAGAAGTAGAAGCCGGCGAAGATCGCGAAGACGACCGTGCCGAAGACCACGTAGTGGAAGTGCGCCACCACGAAGTACGTGTCCGTCACGTGGAAGTCCATCGGCGGCGACGCCAGGATCACCCCGGTCAGCCCGCCGAACAGGAACGTCACCAGGAAGCCCGTCGCCCACAGCATCGGCGTCTCGAAGGACAGCGAGCCCTTGAGCATCGTGCCGGTCCAGTTGAAGAACTTCACACCCGTCGGCACCGCGATCAGGAAGCTCATGAAGGAGAAGAACGGCAGCAGCACCGCGCCCGTCGCGAACATGTGGTGCGCCCACACCACCACCGACAGGCCGGTGATCGCCATCGTCGCGCCGACCAGCGTGAGATAGCCGAACATCGGCTTGCGGCTGAAGACCGGGATGATCTCCGTGATGATGCCGAAGAACGGCAGCGCGATGATGTACACCTCGGGATGGCCGAAGAACCAGAACAGGTGCTGCCACAGGATCGCCCCGCCGTTGGTGGCGTCGAAGACCTGCGCGCCGAACCGCCGGTCCGCCTCCAGTACCAGCAGCGCCGCCGCCAGCACGGGGAACGCCATCAGGATCAGGATCGACGTGAACAGCGTGTTCCAGACGAAGATCGGCATCCGGAACATCGTCATGCCGGGCGCGCGCATCCCGATGATGGTGGTGATGAAGTTGACCGCGCCGAGGATCGTCCCGAAGCCGGACAGCGCCAGGCCCATGATCCACAGGTCGGCCCCGAGTCCCGGCGTGCGCTCCGCGCTGTTGAGCGGGGCATAGGCGAACCACCCGAAGTCGGCCGGTCCGGAGGGCACCAGCAGCGAGCCCAGCACGATCAGCCCGCCGAACAGGAACAGCCAGTACGAGAGCATGTTCAGCCGAGGGAAGGCGACGTCGGGCGCGCCGATCTGCAGCGGCATCAGCTCGTTCGCGAAGCCCGCGAAGGTCGGCGTCGCGAACAGCAGCAGCATGATCGTGCCGTGCAGGGTGAACGCCTGGTTGAACTGCTCGTTGTTGATGATCTGGAGGCCGGGGCGGGCCAGCTCGGCGCGCATCAGCAGCGCCATCACTCCGGCGATCAGGAAGAACACGAACGACGTGATCAGGTAGAGGTGACCGATCTTCTTGTGGTCCGTCGTGGTCAGCCAGTCGACCACCACCCGCCCGTGCTTCGTCCTCGGCACGGGCCGAGCCGTCGCCTGTACGGTCTGCGTCCCCATCGCTCGCTCGCCCCTTCGCTCATCGCGTGCCGGGCCCGCCGAAGCCCGCGCCGCGTACTCGCGAGCTCACGCCATGATGCTCGCGTCACCGAGCGCTCCGACAGGGGGCGTACCGGCCTCTCTGTGCCGGAGCCATGCATTTCCTGTGCGGCGGCGGCTCCGCCGGCCCGGTGCGGTGCCGGAATGGAATGGGGCCCCGAGGTCACTTCTCCCGGAACTTTCCGCCGGGCTTTTCCATGGGCTCATGTGACACGCGGAAATTGCGATCGAATACCTGCGGAAGGCCTACGAAACCGCTCGTCCGTGTGACGCACCGCGTCCGAAACTCCTCTCGTGATCTTGTGACAGAAGCGTGACAGGGGAGGGACAGAGGAGGGACAGGAACCGGGGTCACAGGCCCGGACTTCCGCGGTCGCCGGGCACGGCATAGCGTGGCGGCATGGCACCGATTCCGACACCATCCGCGGAACCCGACGACAGCCCGGACACCTACGTCGGCCTGGAGGCCGACCGGGCCGAGCACCTCGCGCGCGAGCGCGGCTGGCCGACGGTGCGCTCGCTGCCGCCGGGGGCGATCATCACGATGGAGTACCGCGTCGGCCGGCTGAACTTCGAGGTGAGGGGCGGCCGGGTGGCGCGGGCCTGGAAGGGCTGAGACGCCGCGAAGGCCCCGGTTCCGCTCCAGGACCGGGGCCTTCGCCGTGCCAGGACGGGGTGTGCGCACCCACCCCGCCGTCCGTCGTCAGCCGCCCGTCACGGGGCGGGCCGAGGACGCCGAGCCGCGGGGGTGCCGCTCCGTGTGCGGCGGGCGGCGGCTGCCCGCGGGGGTGATCGGCGTGCGCTCCGAGCGGGCCGTGTGCGGCCCCGGAGCCAGGTAGGCCGGGGCCCGGGGGGAGCGGGCCGCGACGTCGTCGCGGTCGCCGGGCAGCGGCGTGACCACCACGGGCGGCGCGCTGACCGGTGCGGTGGCCGGCGCCGACCGGCTCCGGCGGGCCCGCCAGCGGTCGCGCAGGTCGAAGATCCTCGCCTCGGCACGGGCGATCAGCGGCTCGAACCACGGCAGGGCGAGCAGGATCAGCAGCCCCGCGGCCCAGCCCAGCAGCACATCGCTCAGCCAGTGCGTACCGAGGTAGACGGTGGCCATCCCGACGCCGAGCGAGGTCACCGCGGACACGGCGGACAGCCAGCGGCGGGCTCTCGGGGTGGAGGCCAGATAGGCCAGGATGCCCCAGGTCACGACACCGTTGGCGGTGTGACCGCTCGGAAATATATCGCCGCCGCGCCACATCTCGTTCGAGCCGATCACGGTCGCGTAGTGCGGTCCCAGGCGGCCCATGCCGTACTTGGCGGCGCCGACCGTGATGTTCAGCAGGAGCAGCGAGACGCCGAGGGCGAGGAGCGGGCGCAGGGTGTGCTGCCGCCAGGAGCGCCAGCCCAGCCAGGCCGCGACCATCACGGCGGTGGGGCCGCGCTGGCCGAGCACCACGTAGTAGTCGACGAACCAGTGGATCTCCGACCACTGCTGGTACGGCCGGAAGAACATGACCTGCCAGTCGAGCCGCACCAGCCAGGACGTGATGATCACGGCCCACACGATCGCGCCGTAGAAGGCCAGGGTCGCCGCGAAGAGCACGATGCGGTGCCTGCTCATCTTCGGCACATCGATGTGGGCCGGTCGTTCCGGCTCACGGTCCAGCCGGGCGAACACCCGGTCCAGACGGGTGAGCTTCGGTTCGGTACGCACCCAATCGACGTTACAGCGAGTGAGCTCGGATCCCTGTCGAATCAACGGCTTTGTGATGACGATGTGATGTGGGATTCCTCTCAGGAGGAGGTTTATTTCCAGCGAATCCGTAATCGCCGGGCCCCGCAGCCTTCAATTCCTTTGATCATTCCGGATGCGGGTTTTATTGAGCTTTTGAATTCGTTCACCGGGGCATGGTGCGGAATTCTCCGAATGCTCACAGCGGGTCAGGGGGGACCCGAACCGTTCAGCCAGCACGCCCCGTACACCGCCGAGGCGACCGCCACCGCCCCCAGCACCAGCGCTGACCTGCGGATACGCAGCCGGGCCAGGGTAAGGGCGAGGGGCAGCAGCAGCGGGAAGGCGGGCATCAGCAGGCGCGGTTTCGAGCCGAAGTAGCTCGACGCGCACAGGGCGAGCGCGGTGACTGCTCCGGTGTAGACCAGCACCGGCAGCGGCTGGCGCTGACGTACACCGGCCACATACAGCCATACGACTGACACGACCCCGGCGATCAGCCCGGCTCCGGCCAGAGCCGAGGGGAACGACGTGAACTTCTCGGCGACGAACCGGGCGAAGGCGTACCCCCCGTCGAAGCCGTTGCGCCACCCCGCCTGCACGTCGAGATAGCCGAGCGGACCCTTGCCGGTGCGGTGGCCCACCCACAGCACGTATCCGGCGGTGCCGAGGGGGGCGAGCAGCATGCCGAGGACGCGGCGGGCGCGAGGGCCGGGACCGTCGGCGTCGCCGACGCTCGGCTCCCGCGCGAAGGAGGCGATCCCCGCCACCCAGACCGCGGCCACCGCGGCCATCCCGACCGGGCGGGTCAGTCCCGCGAGCAGGGCCAGCGTGCCCGCGGTCACCCAGCGGCCCGTCAGAACCGCGTACAGCGACCACGCGGCGAGCGCCGTGAACAGCGACTCGCTGTACGCCATCGACTGCACGATCCCGACCGGGAGCACCGCCCACAGCAGCACCGCGCAGACCCCGGCCCGGCGGCCGTACACATGGTCCGCGACCGCGAAGATCCCCCAGGCCGCGGCGATCGAGGCGAGCAGGCTGACCAGGAATCCGCCGTCCGCGTACGACAGCGGGGACACCGCCGCCACCAGGCGCTCCAGCCAGGGCAGCAGCGGGAAGAACGCGAGGTTCGAGTGCACGTCCCCGTTCGCCACGCGCACTTCGTAGCCGTAGCCGAGCTCGGCGACCCTGGTGTACCAGAGCGCGTCCCAGCGAGCGGTCAGCAGCGTGTACGCGCTCTTGTCGCGCGCCGCGCTCCACAGGGCCAGGGTGACGAGGCCCAGGGCACGGACGGCCGCGTACCCGAGGAGCGCCGGGGCCGCCCGGTGCAGCGCCCCGGCGCGGGACGGGGCCGCGCGCGTCTCAAGATCGGTCACGGGCCCGATTATCGACCCGAGCGGGAACCGGCCGGCCGCCCGGGGCGTGGACGGTGGAGAGGGGAGTGGCGTACGCCACACCTTTCCGCCGGACGGGTGAGAGGTCCGCCACTCGGCTCCGGCGCGGACTCGCGTACTCTGACGTGTCACTCGCTTTTCGTTTGCGCGGGCCGGAGACCACCGCTCCTCTCCGGCCGAGTCGCGGGGGCGTCCCCCACCCCGTGAGCCCGCCGATCGCGAGGGAACATCTGGGAGGTACGTACATGTCCGGGACGACCACGGCCGCTGCGCTGCGCCGTCGGGCGGCCGGGGCCGGTGCCAACCGCTGGGTGGTCCTGGTCGTCCTCTGCGTCAGCCTGCTGCTGGTCGCCGTCGACGCCACCGTGCTGCACGTGGCGGTCCCCGCCGTCACCGAGGACCTGAAGCCCGGCGGGATAGAGCTGCTCTGGATCGTCGACGTCTATCCGCTCGTCTGCGCCTCGCTGCTGATCCTGTTCGGCACGCTGGGCGACCGCGTCGGCCGCCGAAGGGTCCTGCTCCTCGGGTACGCGCTGTTCGGCGTCGCCTCCGGCCTGGCGGCCCTGGCGGACAACGCCCAGGTACTGATCGTGGCGCGGGCGCTGCTCGGCGTGGGCGGCGCGATGATCATGCCGGCGACCCTGTCGATCCTGCGGCAGGTCTTCCCGGACCGGCGCGAGCGGGCGCTCGCGATCGGCATCTGGAGCGCCGTGGCCGCGGTGGGCGCGGCGGTCGGACCGCTGCTCGGCGGCTTCCTGCTGGAGCACTTCTGGTGGGGCTCGGTGTTCCTCGTCAACATCCCGTTGATGCTGGTCAGCCTCCCGGTCGGGCGACTGCTGCTGCCCGAGTCGAAGGGCGACGGCGAAGGGCCCTGGGACGTGGTCGGCGCGCTGATGGCGGCGATCGGGCTGTTCGGGATGGTGCTGGGCGTCAAGCGGCTCGGCGGCGGGGAGTCGGTGGGGAGCCTGCTCACCGTGCTGCCGCTGGTGGTGGGCGCCGCGCTGCTGGTCGCGTTCGTACGGCGGCAGCGGCGGCGGGCGCATCCGCTGGTCGACCTCAGGATGTTCGCCCGGCCGGCGTTCAGCACGTCCGTCGGGTGCATCGTGCTGGCCATGCTCGCGCTGGTCGGGCTCGAACTGATCGCCGCGCAGTACCTCCAGCTGGTGCTCGGTCTGTCGCCGCTGGAGACGGGGCTGCGGCTGCTGCCGCTGACGTTCGCGGCGATGGCGGCCGGGCTGGCCGGGGCGCGGATGCTGCGGCGGTTCGGTCCGCGGCGGATGGTGTGCTTCGGGTTCTGTCTGACGGCGTTCGCGGTGGTGCTGCTGACGGCGCTGGGCCGGACGGACGACTGCGCGCTGATGCTGACCGGGTTCGTGCTGCTCGGCTTCGGGCTGGAGACGACGCTGTTCGGGGCGTACGAGTCGATGCTGAGCGAGGCGCCGCAGGAGCAGGCCGGCGGGGCGGCGGCGATCGGGGAGACGTCGTACCAGCTGGGGGCGGGGATCGGGATCGCGCTGCTCGGCACGGTGATGAACGCGGCGTACGCGCCCGGGCTGTCGGGCGTGCCGGGGGTGCCGGAGGCGGCGTCCTCCTCGGCGGGGCATTCGCTGGGGGAGGCGTACGAGGTTGCCGCGCAGCTGGGCGGGGTGGCGGGAGTTGCTCTGCGTCATGCCGCCCGGGATGCGTTCGTGCACGGGCTGCATGTGACGTTGCTGGTGAGTGCGGGGTTGTTGCTGCTCGGGGCGGTGATGGCGTTGCGTTTGCCGCGGGTCATGCAGTGTGAGGACGCTGGTGCGGTGGAGGTTCCTGCACCGAGGGACGCCGCGGAGTCCCGCGTCTCGGTGTGACGCCGGCGGCGAGGTGCCACCCGCGGGCGACCTCTGCTCCTCAGTTCGCAGCTACGGGTGGTGCGGGGGTGGGCAGGCGTCGTAGCGTCTTGGCTAGCAGTGCTAGTTAAAGAGTTTCGGAGGGTGTTCGCATGTCCGAGTCGTCCAAGCTTCCTCCCTTCGACCCCGCCGACCCCCTCGGGCTGGACGAACTCCTGGAACCGGAGGATCTCGGGATCAGGGACACCGTGCGGGCCTGGGCCGCGGACCGGGTGCTGCCGCATGTCGCCGAGTGGTATGAGAAGGGGGAGCTGCCGGAGATCCGGGAGCTCGCTCGGGAGCTCGGGGAGCTCGGCGCCCTGGGGATGTCCCTGAAGGGGTACGGCTGCGCCGGGGCGTCCGCCGTGCAGTACGGGCTCGCCTGCCTGGAGCTGGAGGCCGCCGACTCCGGGATCCGGTCCCTCGTCTCCGTGCAGGGCTCCCTCGCCATGTACGCGATCCACCGGTTCGGCAGTGAAGCGCAGAAGCAGCAGTGGCTGCCCCGAATGGCCGCCGGCGAGGTCATCGGGTGCTTCGGGCTGACCGAGCCCGACCACGGATCCGACCCGGCTTCCATGCGGACGTACGCCAAGCGCGACGGCACGGACTGGGTCCTCAACGGCCGCAAGATGTGGATCACCAACGGGTCGGTCGCCGGCGTCGCCGTCGTGTGGGCGCAGACCGAGGACGGGATCCGCGGGTTCGTCGTGCCGACGGACAGCGCCGGGTTCTCCGCCCCCGAGATCAAGCACAAGTGGTCCCTCAGGGCCTCCGTCACCAGCGAACTCGTCCTCGACGAGGTACGGCTGCCCGCCGACGCCGTACTGCCGGAGGGCACCGGCCTGCGCGGACCGCTCAGCTGTCTGTCGCACGCCCGGTACGGGATCGTCTGGGGCGCCATGGGCGCGGCCCGCAGTTGCTTCGAGGCCGCGGTCGACTACGCGAAGTCGCGGGAGCAGTTCGGGCGGCCCATCGGCGGCTTCCAGCTCACCCAGGCCAAACTCGCCGACATGGCGGTCGAACTGCACAAGGGAATTCTGCTCGCCCATCACCTGGGGCGGCGTATGGACGCCGGCCGCCTGCGTCCCGAGCAGGTCAGCTTCGGCAAGCTCAACAACGTACGAGAGGCGATCGAGATCTGCCGCACGGCCCGCACCATTCTCGGCGCCAACGGGATCTCGCTCGAATACCCCGTGATGCGGCACGCGACCAACCTCGAGTCGGTGCTCACCTACGAGGGCACCGTCGAGATGCACCAGCTCGTGCTGGGCAAGGCGCTCACCGGACTCGACGCCTTCCGGTGAACCGTGCGCGGGGGCAGGGCCGGTGAGCGGCCCTGCCTCAGCTCTGGTTGAAGAAGCCGTCCGTGCGGTGCGCGGCCGGGTCGCCGTTCACGATCTCCGTGTTGGCGGGGGTCAGCAGGAACACGCGGGTCGACACCCGCTCGATCGAACCGCGCAGGCCGAAGATCAGTCCGGCCGCGAAGTCGACCACGCGCTTGGCGTCGCCGGCGTCCATGGCCGTGAGGTTCATGATGACCGGCACGCCCTCGCGGAACAGCTCGCCGATGGCGCGCGCGTCCCGGAAGCTGTCCGGGGTCACCGTGCCGATGCGGCGACCCCTCTCCTCGGCGACGTCCGAGGCCACCTTGACGCGCGGATCGGTGACCCAGGCCTCCCCGGGCTCGGTCCCGTCGGAGTAGTCGTCGTCGTAGTAACGCTCGTCTTCGTTGTCGTCGACGAGGCCAAGCCAGGCACTTGCCTTGCGTACCGATCCCATGGACGCCTCCTCTCACAGCGGTCTTTCTGCTTTCCGCATCCCTATGGTCGTCCATGATGCGGATGGCGCGCCAAGTGGATAGACGCCGCACGGGGGGTTTGTGACGGTACTGGTGCACAGCGAATCCGTCGAGAGTCCGTGTTTCCCAAGGGCCTTGTCGTAAACGACTGCTGACTGTGAGTGAAATACGATTCTTCGCGGCGTACGGGTGATGAGCGGTGCGTACGGGTGAACGCGGTGGCCGATACCATGCGGCGCCAAACGTCGTACGGAGCACGGGGGACATCGGTGTTCGGAATGGTCAGGCCCTGTCGGCACCGGCTCGGGGAGAGCCTCACGGCCCAGTGGATGGCGCATTTGTGTGGGCTGTGTCTCGCGTTGCGCGGGGAGCACGGACAGCTCGCGCGCATCGTGACGAACTATGACGGGCTTCTCGTCTCGGTGTTGACGGAGGCTCAGGCGGGCCGGGCGACCGGAACGTCGAGCGGTGCGGGGCGGCGTACGGCGGGGCCGTGTCCGTTGCGCGGGATGCGTACCGCGTCCGTCGCGCACGGTGAGGGAGCCCGGCTCGCGGCCGCCGTGTCGCTGGTGCTCGCCTCCGCCAAGGTGCGCGACCACGTCGCCGACGGCGATGGACTGCTGGCCCGCGCGCCGGTCGCGCGCGCCGCGCGCCGGGTCGCCTCGGGCTGGGACCGCGCCGGGGCGCGCACCGGCTCCGCCGTCGGATTCGACACGGCCGTCCTGGTCGACGCCGTGGACCGGCAGAGCGGCATCGAGGCGCTCGCCGGACCCGGCACGCCGATCCTGGTGGTCACCGAGCCGACCGAGACCGCGACGGCCGCCGCCTTCGCGCACACGGCGGTCCTCGCCGGCCGGCCGCACAACGCCGGGCCGCTCGCCGAGGCCGGCCGGCTCTTCGGCCGGCTGGCCCACCTGCTGGATGCCGTGGAGGACCTGCACGCTGACGCTGCGTCAGGCGCGTGGAACCCGATCGCCGCGACCGGCACCTCCCTCGCGGAGGCCCGACGGCTCGCCGACGACGCGGTGCACGGGGTGGGGCTCGCCCTGCGTGACACCGAGTTCGCCGACGCGAAGCTCGTGCATCTGCTGTTGGTGCACGAACTACGGCGCTCGGTGGACCGGGCGTTCGGCACGGTGCCGGTGTGCGCGTCACATCAGGGCGGGCCGTACGGACAGCAGCCGCCTCAGGGTCCGTACGGCCAGGGGCCGCACGGCTCTGCGCAGAATCCGTATGCGGGCGGTGGCGGAAACCCCTACGCAGGTGGGGGAGGGGGGTACGGCGATGGTGGTCTCGGCGGTGGCGCGCCGGTGCCCCAGCCGCCCCGGGGGCGACGCGGGTTCTGGGCCGGCTGCGGGATGTTCTGGCTGCTGTGCTGCACCTGCAAGCTGTGCTGTGCCAAGGAATACGAGGGGCCGTGGTCCCGCAAGAAGCGCGAGGGCTGCTGCCGGGATTGCGACTGCGACGGATGCGACTGCTGCTGCCCCTGCGACGGCTGACCCGCCCCCTGTGAAGGGCGTGCTGCTGCCCCCGGGCGCGCTCGCCTGCCGTTTCGCGGCTTTGTGACAGGTGGTTCAGAAGGGCACGGCCGAAAGGCCCTCTTGCGCCTACCGGCCGTTCGGCCGAATACTCCCCCACAGCGCTTGTCAGGGGCACGGCGGATTCGGAATCCGGGCCGCCTCGCCCCGGACTGCGCCTCACGGGCCCGAAACCCCACGAGGGCCCCCGACTTCCTTTGTGGAGGAACGAAAAGTGAGGATCAAGCGCACCACCCCCCGCAGTGGCATTTCGAGACGGACCCGGCTGATCGCCGTTTCCACCGGCCTCGTTGCCGCCGCCGCGATCGCGATCCCCAGCGCGAACGCGTCCGACACCCCCGCCACCTTCAGCGCCACCGAGCTCAAGAGCGCCAGCGGCTCGATCCTGAAGGCCGACATCCCGGGCACCGCCTGGGCCGTCGACAGCAAGACCAACCGCGTGCTCCTGACCGTCGACAGCACGGTCAGCCAGGCCGAGATAGCGAAGATCAAGCAGCAGGCCGGCGCCAACGCCGACGCACTCACGATCAAGCGCACCCCCGGCAAGTTCAACAAGCTCATCCAGGGCGGCGACGCCATCTATGCGAGTAGCTGGCGCTGCTCCCTCGGCTTCAACGTCCGTGCCGGCAACGGCACCGAATACTTCCTGACCGCCGGTCACTGCACCGACGGCGCGGGCACCTGGTACTCCAACTCCGCCCGCACCACGGTCATCGGCTCGACCGCCGGCTCCAGCTTCCCGGGCAACGACTACGGCCTCGTCCGCTACAGCGGCTCCGTCAGCCGTCCCGGCACCGCGAACGGCGTGGACATCACGCGCGCGGCCACCCCGAGCGTGGGCACGACCGTCATCCGCGACGGCTCCACGACCGGTACGCACAGCGGCCGTGTCACCGCCCTCAACGCCACCGTGAACTACGGCGGCGGGGACATCGTCTCCGGCCTGATCCAGACCAACGTCTGCGCCGAGCCCGGTGACTCCGGCGGTTCGCTCTACGGCAGCAACGGCGTCGCGTACGGTCTGACCTCCGGCGGCAGCGGCAACTGCTCCTCCGGCGGTACGACGTTCTTCCAGCCGGTCACGGAGGCCCTGAGCGCCTACGGGGTCAGCGTGTACTAGGCCGGTCCCGGTCGGCAGCAGGCTGAGTTCTGTTCCCCCGCACGCATCGCGTGCGGGGGTCTCTCCGTTTTATGCGGGGGTTCTTCCGTTTTGTTGGGGTTGTCGTGGGCTGACCGGACAGATGATTTTCAGCCATGGCCAGACCTCACAGAGTGGGCACACATTACTCACGCGTAATGTTTGCACTGTGAACGCGCGTGAAGCGGGTGGGAGTTGGGTCCGATTTGACCGTGCACGGTCAAAATGAGGGGGCGTGCGGTCGGCAATCTACGCGCGTCCTGAACTCGACCTTGTGTGCCCCCCGTCGTCCTCGGAATAGTGGGCGCTCGTCAACAAAGCCTTCCGGTTCGCGAGGTCCCCACAACCTCTCGGGCCGACCCCCCACAGGAGGACGTGAGTTGAAGCACCGACGCATACCCAAGCGGCGTGCAGCCGTGGCAGGTGCGGGTATCGCCGCACTGGTCGCCGCGGGAGTCACCTTCCAGACTGCGAACGCGAGCGAGACCCCGGAGGCCTCCGCGCCCCGGACCCTGTCGGTCACGGCGGCCGGAAAGCTCGCCTCGACGCTGGCCGAGGACCTGGGCGCCGACGCGGCGGGCACGTACTACGACACGAAGAGCAAGAACCTCGTGGTGAACGTGCTCGACGAGGCCGCGGCCGAGGCCGTCGAGAAGGCCGGAGCCAAGGCGAGAGTCGTGGCGAACTCGCTCGCCGAACTGAAGAGCGCCCGCGGCACGCTGAAGCAGGACGCGACGATCCCGGGCACCTCCTGGGTGACCGACCCGACGACCAACAAGATCGTCGTCACCGCCGACCGTACGGTGTCCAAGGCCGAGTGGGCGAAGCTGACGAAGGTCGTCGACGGGCTCGGTGCGAAGGCCGAACTCAAGCGGACGAAGGGCGAGTACAAGCCCTTCATCGCCGGTGGCGACGCGATCACCGGTGGCAGTGGCCGCTGCTCGCTCGGCTTCAACGTGGTCAAGGGCGGCGAGCCGTTCTTCCTGACCGCCGGGCACTGCACCGAGGGCATCTCGACGTGGTCGGACTCCAGCGGCAAGGAGATCGGCACCAACGCGGACTCCAGCTTCCCGGGCAACGACTACGGGCTGGTCAAGTACACCGCGGACGTGGCTCACCCGAGTGAGGTGAACCTCTACAACGGCTCGACGCAGAAGATCACGGGTGCCGCCGAGGCGACGGTCGGCATGGAGGTCACGCGGAGCGGTTCGACGACCCAGGTGCACGACGGGAAGGTCACGGGGCTGGACGCCACCGTGAACTACGGCAACGGCGACATCGTGAACGGTCTGATCCAGACCGACGTGTGCGCGGAGCCCGGTGACAGTGGTGGCTCGCTCTTCTCGGGCAGCAACGCGATCGGGCTGACGTCCGGTGGCAGTGGTGACTGCACGTCCGGTGGGGAGACGTTCTTCCAGCCTGTGACGGAGGCGCTGTCGGCGACCGGGACCGAGATCGGCTGAGTTCTGGTTCCGGGTTCGTGAAGTCCCGCCCCTCGTGTGAGGGGCGGGACTTTCGTGTGTGCGGCATGCCTCGCGGCTGTGTTTGCGCAGGTGGGGCGGGGTCGAGCGGATGTCGCACATGTATTCGAGAATTGGTCTATGGTGGGGGTGAGGTAGCTGGGAACAGATGTTCGAGAGCCGGTGTGGTTCACGAGTGCGGGAGGTGCGTGTGCCGGGGTTCACGCATCTGCACACCGTCTCCGGGTTCTCGTTGCGGTATGGAGCCTCGCATCCGGAGCGGCTGGCCGAGCGTGCCTCCGAGCGGGGCATGGACGCCCTGGCTCTCACTGATCGCGACACGCTCGCCGGTGCCGTCCGGTTCGCCAAGGCCTGTGCGAAGGCGGGGGTCCGTCCGGTGTTCGGGGCGGATCTGGCGGTGGCGGGGGCGGAGCGCCCCGAGCCCGGGGTCGGGAGGGGTCGGCGCCGGACTCCCGTGCGCGGTGGCGCCTTCGTCGACGAGTCGGCCCCCCGGGTGGTCTTCCTCGCCCGGGACGGTGCTCGTGGGTGGGCCGGGCTGTGCCGGCTCGTCTCTGCGGTGCATGAGGGGGAGGGGACGCCCGTGCTGCCCTGGGAGCGCCGTCACGCCGAGGGCGTGACCGTGCTGCTCGGGCCTGATTCGGATGTGGGGCGTGCCCTGGCCGCCGGGCGCCCCGACCGTGCGGCGCGACTGCTCGTGCCCTGGCGGGAGGTCTACGGCGACGCCCTGCGGCTGGAGGCCGTCTGGCATGGCCGGAAAGGCACGGGGCCCGGCTCCCTGCGGTTGGCCGCCCGGACCGTCGGGTTCGCCGCCGAGCAGCGGATCCGGCCCGTGCTCAGCAACGCCGTACGGTACGCCGACCCGGGGCTGGGGCCGGTCGCCGACGTGCTGGACGCCGCGCGCCGGCTGGTGCCCGTCGACCCGACCAAGGAGCTGGACTCCGGTGAGGCCTGGCTCAAGGGCGCGGACGCCATGTTCGGGGCGGCGGAGCGGATCGTGGAGGCCGCCGGGTTCCGGCGGGGCACCGCTCACCGGCTGGTGGAGCAGACCGAGGCCACGGCCGCCGAGTGCCTGGTCGACCCCGAGGACGACCTCGGGATCGGCACCGTCCACTTCCCCGAGCCGCATCTGGTCGGCGCCGGCCGCCGTACCGCCCAGCGGACGCTGGCCTCGCGGGCGGCGGCGGGGATGGTGCTGCTCGGGTACGACCGGCGGCGGGAGTACTGGGAGCGGATGCACCATGAGCTGGACATCATCGCCCACCACGGCTTCGCGTCCTACTTTCTGACCGTGGCCCAAGTGGTCGACGACGTGCGGGAGATGGGCATCCGGGTCGCCGCCCGCGGGTCCGGTGCGGGATCGCTCGTCAACCATCTGCTCGGGATCGCGCACGCCGATCCGATCGAGCACCGGCTGCTGATGGAGCGGTTCCTGTCCAAGGAGCGGGTCGTGCTGCCCGACATCGACATCGACGTGGAGTCCGCGCGCCGGCTGGAGGTCTACCGCGCGATCATCGACCGGTTCGGCACCGAGCGGGTCGCGACGGTCGCGATGCCGGAGACGTATCGCGTGCGGCACGCGATCCGTGACGTGGGGGCCGCCCTGTCCATGGACCCGGCCGAGATCGACCGGGTGGCCAAGTCCTTTCCGCACATCCGGGCGCGGGACGCCCGCGCCGCGCTGGAAGAACTGCCCGAACTGCGTGCGCTGGCGGGCGAGAAGGAGAGGTACGGGAGGCTGTGGGAGCTGGTCGAGGCGCTGGACGCGCTGCCGCGCGGTGTGGCCATGCACCCGTGCGGGGTGCTGCTGTCCGACGCCTCCCTGCTGGAGCGTACGCCGGTCATGCCGACCAGTGGCGAGGGCTTTCCCATGTCGCAGTTCGACAAGGACGACGTCGAGGACCTCGGGTTGCTGAAGCTGGACGTGCTGGGGGTGCGGATGCAGTCGGCGATGGCGCACGCCGTGGCGGAAGTGGAGCGGGCGTCGGGCGTCCGGGTCGATCTGGACGCCCTGCCGCCGGGGGATCCGGAGACGTACCGGCTGATCCGGTCCACCGAGACGCTCGGCTGCTTCCAGATCGAGTCGCCGGGGCAGCGGGACCTGGTCGGGCGGCTCCAGCCGGCCGGCTTCCACGATCTCGTCGTCGACATCTCGCTGTTCCGGCCCGGGCCGGTCGCCGCCGACATGGTGCGGCCGTTCATCGAGGCGCGGCACGGGCGGGCGCCGATCCGCTATCCGCACCCGGACCTGGAAGAGCCGCTGAAGGAGACGTACGGGGTCGTCGTCTTCCACGAGCAGATCATCGACATCGTCGACATCATGACCGGCTGCGGGCGCGGGGAGGCGGACCGGGTGCGGCGCGGGCTGTCGGATCCGGAGTCGCAAGGGCGGATCAAGGTGTGGTTCGCGCAGCACGCGGCGGCGAACGGATATGACGCGGAAACGATTCAGCGGACCTGGGAGATCATCGAGGCCTTCGGGTCGTACGGCTTCTGCAAGGCCCACGCGGTCGCCTTCGCCGTGCCGACGTACCAGTCGGCGTGGCTGAAAGCGCATCATCCGGCCGCCTTCTACGCGGGGCTGCTGACGCACGATCCCGGGATGTACCCGAAGCGGTTGCTGCTGGCGGACGCGCGGCGGCGCGGGGTACCGGTGCTGCCGTTGGATGTGAACGCGTCGGGCGTCGCACACCGTATCGAACTGGTGTCCGGTAAGTGGGGGCTGCGACTGGCGCTCTCCGATGTGCACGGCATCAGTGAGGCCGAGGCGTCGCGGATCGCCGAGGGCCAGCCGTACGCCTCGCTGGTCGACTTCTGGGAACGGGGCCGACCCAGCCGTCCGCTGGCCCAGCGGCTCGCGCAGGTGGGCGCGCTGGACGCGTTCGGCGCCAACCGCCGTGATCTGCAACTGCATCTGACCGAGTTGCACCGGGGCGCGCGGGGCGCGGGCGGTGGCCAGCTCCCGTTGGCCGGCGGGCGGAAGACCGCACCGGCCGGGCTGCCCGACCTCACCTCGTCGGAGCGGCTCAGTGCCGAGCTGGGCGTGCTGTCCATGGACGCCTCGCGCAATCTGATGGACGATCACCGGGCGTTCCTCGACGAGCTGGGCGTGGTGTCAGCGCGCCGGCTGCGCGAGGCCCGGCACGGGGAGACGGTGCTGGTCGCGGGCGCCAAGGCGGCTACCCAGACGCCGCCGATCCGGTCCGGCAAGCGGGTCATCTTCAGCACCCTGGACGACGGCACGGGCCTGGTCGACCTCGCCTTCTTCGACGACTCCCACGACGCCTGCGCCCACACCGTCTTCCACTCCTGGCTGCTGCTGGTGCGGGGGGTGGTGCAGCGGCGCGGCCCGCGCAGCCTCAGCGTGGTGGGCGCCGCCGCCTGGAACCTGGCGGAACTGCTGGAGGTGCGCCGGGAGGAAGGCCTGGAGGGGGTCGCGGCCCGGTTGGCCGGTGCCGGTGCCGATTCCGGTGACGTCGGCGAGGGGGCGGCGGGCTCCGGGGCCCAGGATCCGGCGGAGCAGCGGAAGATCCGCATGCCCACGGGGTACGAGATGCACCCCTGGGCCGATCTGCGTCCCGCGGGCGAAGGGCCCGCGGTGGGAGGAAAGTTGTGGCACCAGAGCCCGGGGAGTGCGGGATGACCATCCTCTGCGTACGTTTCCAGCTGCCTCCGACGCGCGAGGCCGACCTGCCCCGACTGCTCGGCATGCTCGAGGAGTTCACCCCCGTCGTCCAGGCCCTGCCACCGGACGGGGCGCTGGCCGACCTGGGCGGCGCCGAGCGGTACTTCGGGCGGGACGCCGTCCAGCTGGCCTCGGTGATCAGGGTGCGCTCGCTCGCGCTGTACGGCGTCGACTGCGTGATCGGTGCCGGACCCGGGCCGATGCTGGCCCGCATGGCGCTGCGCGACGCCGTGCCCGGGGTGACGTGTGCGGTGCCCGAGGAACGGGACGCCGTCGCGGAGTTCCTCGCGGACAAGCCCGTCGCCGCGCTGCCCGGCGTGGGCGCCGCGACCGCCCGTACGCTGGGCGACTACGGCCTCGACACCCTCGGCCGGGTCGCCGCCGCGCCGCTGTCCACGCTCCAGCGGCTGGTCGGTGCGAAGACCGGCCGCGAACTGCACGAGAAGGCGAACGGCGTCGACCGCGGCCGGGTCGTCCCGAACGCGGTTTCCCGCTCCCTCGCTACGGAACGCCCCTTCGATCGCGACGAACTGGACCCGGACCGGCACCGGCGTGCCCTGCTGTCGGCCGCCGAGGAGATCGGCGCCCGGCTGCGCGCCCTGGAGAAGGTGTGCCGCACGCTCACCCTCACCGTGCGCTACGCCGACCGCTCGGCCACGACCCGCAGCCGGAAGCTCACCGAGCCGACCGCGCACTCGCCGGACCTGAGCAGAGCCGCGTACGGCATGTACGAAGCGCTCGGACTGCAACGCGCCCGGGTCCGTGCGATCGCCTTGCGCGCCGAGGGGCTCGACCCCGCCGACCAGGCCTCCCACCAGCTGACCTTCGACCTCGTGGACGAGAAGGTCCGCCGTATCGAGGAGGTCGCGGACCGCGCGCGAGCGAAGTTCGGCCCGCGGGCGGTGATGCCCGGGGGACTAGGAGGGCTGGCGGCGTAGATCCTTCCGCGTGACGTCAGTTGGCCCACGGCGGCGCGATGTGCGTGCCGTCGGCGAAACGTGCCTCCAGGCCGATCGAGGTGGTGACCCAGGAGTACGCGGTCCGGTCCGTGGGGTTCTCGACGGTCAGGGTGGCGCCGGGGTTGATGATCACCGTGTCGCCCGCGACGATCCGCTCGGTGCGGCCGTCGAGGGTGATCAGCAGTTCGCCGTCGAGCAGATGGAAGATCTCCTCCCGGTTGACGGTGTGCGTCGGCGCCTTCAGGCCGGCGGGGATCTCACCGCGCCACGCGCACAGCTCCTTACTGCCGCTCAGCGGGGTGGCGTACGAGACGAAACGGGCTCCGTGGATCTCGTGGGTGACGGCTTCGGACGAGCGGATGACGGGCATGACGGCCTCCATATTGGTCAAGCTGCTTGACTATATGGTCAAGCGGCTTGACCAATGAGTCAAGGGTGTTTCAATGCGTGTGTGCAGAACTCCGAGGCCATGGGCCTGTCCGCCGCCCTGCTCGCCGTCGCCGGCGGGCTCACGCAACGCATCCATGAGGGTGTGGTCGCGCGCGGTTTCGAGGGGGTGCGGCCCGCGCACGGCTTCGCCTTCGCCCGGCTCGCCCCGGACGGTGCGACGGTCACCGACCTGGCCGCCCACCTCGGGGTGACCAAGCAGGCCGCCAGTCAGCTCGTCGATGAAATGGTGCGCAAGGGGTACGCCGAGCGGCGGCCGCACCCGGAGGACGCCCGGGCGCGCCTGGTCGTGCTGACCGGTCGGGGGTGGGACTGCACGCGGGCGGCGGAGGAGGCGGCCGCCGAAGTCGTGCGGGAGTGGGGGGACGTGCTGGGGGAGGGGGAAGTGCGGGCGCTCGGGGAGCGATTGCTGCGGATCGCTCCGCACGGGCCCATTCGGCCTGCCTGGTGAAAGGGTGTCAGGTGGGCCCACCGTCGTCGGTTACCACTGGAAGTTTTTACTGACACGTAACTTCCCAGTTTGACTACTCGCCCGTAACTTGACGAGTGAACAGCATCCTCGTGATCCGGATCACAGGGCGTCGTGCCGTCGCACCTCCCTTGAGCCGCAAGGAGATCACCCGATGCTGCCCTGGAAACGAGCGCTCAGACCCCTGGCCGCGCTGCTGCTGACCGCCGCGGCCGTCACCGTCCCCGCCACCTCCGCCCAGGCCGCCGGCGCCCCGAGCTCCGGCTGGAACGACTACGACTGCAAGCCGTCCACCGCCCATCCCCGCCCCGTCGTCCTCGTCCACGGCACCCTCGGGAACTCCGTCGACAACTGGCTGGGGCTCGCCCCCTATCTGAAGGTCCGGGGCTACTGCGTCTTCTCCCTCGACTACGGACAGCTCGACGGCGTCCCCTTCTTCCACGGCCTCGGACCCGTCGAGAAGTCAGCCGTCCAGCTGAAGGACTTCGTCGGCAGGGTGCTCACCGCCACCGGCGCCGCCGAGACCGACATCGTCGGACACTCGCAGGGCGGCATGATGCCCCGCTGGTACCTGCGGTTCCTCGGTGGCGCCGCCGAGGTGAACGCCCTGGTCGGCATCGCGCCCAGCAACCACGGCACCGACCTGAACGGCTTCACCAACCTGCTGCCCTACTTCCCGGGCGCCGGGGACCTGCTGGCGAAGACCACCCCGGCCCTCGCCGACCAGGTCACCGGCTCCGACTTCCTCAAGCGGCTCAACGCGGGCGGCGACACCGTGCCCGGCGTGCGGTACACCGTCATCGCCACCCGGTACGACGAGGTGGTCACGCCCTGGCGCAGCCAGTACCTGAGCGGGCCCGACGTGCGCAACGTCCTGCTCCAGGACCTGTGTCCGGTCGACCTGTCCGAGCACGTGGCCGTCGGGTTGCTGGACCGGGTCGTGTTCCACGAGGTGGCCAACGCCCTCGACCCGGCACGGGCCGAGCCCACCACCTGTGCGTCGGCGTTCGACTGACACGTGTAGGGGAAACGTTTCGGGACCTGTCCGGCCTGAGCCGCCGGACAGGCCCCGGGTCACGGGGCGGCGACCTCGGTCAGCGGCCGTGCCGGGCGCTGCTCACGGCCCGGCGCCGGGCCGACAGGAACAGGGCCGACGAGCCGAGCGCCAGCGTGGCCGCGCCGGCGATCGCGAGGTACGGGGTGCTGCTGTCGCCGCCGGTCTCGGCGAGGTTCTCCGTGGCGCCGGCCGCCTTCGGCCGGGCGGGAGCGGCCTCGGCCGCCTTGAGCCGGTTCGGGGCGGGGTTCTCCGGGGCGGCGGCCGGCTCGGCCGAGGTGCTGGGGTCGTTGTCGCCGTGGCCGTGGTGCTCGATGGTCGACTTGTCGTTGCCCGCCTCGATCTGCTCCTTGGTGGGAGCGGAGGCCGTGGGGACCGGGGCGGTGCCGCCTGCCGCGCTGTCGCCGCCGCCGAAGGTGACGTCCGAGCAGGAGTAGAACGCCTCCGGGCTGTCCGACCGCTGCCAGACCGCGTACAGCAGATGCCTGCCGGAGCGCTCGGGCAGGCTGCCGGAGAAGGTGTAGAAACCGCCCGTGGCCGCCGGGTCGGTTGCCGTCGCGACCGGGTGCTCCAGATCCAGGTCGTTCCAGGCGAGCGGCTTGGCCGGGTCGTAGCCGGGCTTGGTGATGTACACCTTGAACGTGCCCTTGTGAGGGGCCGTCACGCGGTACCTGAAGGTGTGCGCGCCGCCGCGCACCCCGGTCGCCGGCCAGTCGGCGCGGGCCAGGTCGAGCCCCTTGAACTGCTCGTTGTCCGCGCTGCACAGCTTGCCGTCCGGGATGAGCTGCTGGTGCCGCCCGCCGGCGTCCCCGATACGGATGCCGTTCCAGTCGTAGAGGGCCTGCGTGCCGCCCGCCGCGACCGCCGCCTCGCACGCGGCCGACTTCGGGCTCTCCGGGCCCTCGGCGTAGCACTGCGAGACCCGGCTGACCGGGTCGCCCATCGAACCGTGCGCGGCCGCCGGCGTGACGGCCGGTCCGGTCAGGGCGAGCGGGAGGGCGCCGAGGGCGGTGACGGTGACTGCCGTGCGGCGTGCGGGCATGCGGGAACTCCTCGGAACGGAACAGGGGGACAGGGCCGGGCCCGGGTGGGCCGGATCCCGTGGGGGTGATCCGAAGCTAGCCCCTGAGAACCGTGGAACCGCCTGCTGAGGGCGGGTGAGGGAGATCCTTATGGCCGCGTTAAGGGAGCGCTCAGACTGGCATCAGGTAGCTACCGTGCGCGACACGAACGGGACGGCGGAAAGGTGTGCGTGACGGCGGCGGCCGACGCGTCTCATGATCGGTTGCCGGCCGCTCAGGCGTCCGGCCACCACGTGCGTGCGATGTCCTTGCGGACTTCCGGGCGTCCCGCGGGGCGCTCGTCGGCCTCCTCGCGGGCCCGGCGGACGTCCGTCTTCTTCAGGGGCTTCTGCACGGTCACACGGCGCATGGCTGCCTCCTTAAAGGGTCTACCGGGTTCCGCGTTCTCACGGAGGTAGACCTTTCGGGGGAGAGTTCCTCATCGCTCCTGGTCTGTCAGTGGCGGCTGTCACGATTCGAGTGTCAGTGGCGGGTGTCACTCTTGGGTCCATGGCGAACGACAGTGACGGCATGACCTCGGCGAACACCGGCGCCGACGTGGACTGGGACGCGCGGGCGGCCTCCTTCGACGAGGAGCCGGACCACGGCCTGCGCGACCCGGAGGTGCGCCGGGCCTGGGCCGCGCGGCTGCGCTCCTGGCTGCCCGGGCGGCCTGGCGACGTCCTCGATCTCGGCTGCGGCACCGGCAGTCTGTCGCTCCTCGCGTCCGAACAGGGACACCGGGTGACGGGCGTGGACCTCGCCCCGGCGATGGTGGCGCTCGCCCGGCAGAAGCTGGCCGGGCGTGACGCGGTGTTCCTCGTCGGTGACGCGGCGGCACCGCCCGTCGGGGAGCAGCGCTTCGACGCCGTGCTCGTACGGCATGTCCTGTGGGCCCTGCCCGACCCCGGCCGCGCCCTGCGGCACTGGGCCGGGCTGCTGCGGCCGGGAGGACGGCTCGTGCTGGTCGAGGGCGTGTGGGGGACGGTCGAGCCGGTCGGGATACCGGCGGAGCGGCTCACCGGTCTCCTCGCGCCGATCGCCGGGCAGGTGAGCGTGGAGCGGCTGTCCGGCGATCCGCTGCTGTGGGGCGCGGAGGTGACCGACGAGCGGTACGCGGTGGTGGCCGTGAGCGGGGATTCAGGCCAGGAGCGCGGTGAGGCCCCCGCCGCGGGCCAGTGACTCCAGTTCGTCGAGCGCGGAGCGTGCGGCTGCTGCCGCCCCGGGGTCCCGCTCGGTGAGGCCGCTGTCGGCGAACTCGTCCTCGTCCAGGCGTCGTACGTCCGTGCCGTCCGCGGAGACCCACAGATCCAGGTCGAGGTCCTCCACGACGAGCTCCGGGCCGGAGCGCGCGGCGGGGCGGGTGATGTCGCAGTACCAGCCCTTCAGCGCGCCCGTGGCGGAGCGGACCTCCTTCACCGCGTACCAGCGGTCACGCCAGTAGTACTCCGTGAAGACGTCCCCGGGCTCGAAGCGGACGAAGCCGAAGTCGCGTACGCCGCTGCCTGCCCACGGGGCCCGGACCGCGACGCGGGTGCCGTCGTCCGCCAGGAGCTCGCCGGTGTAGCGGATCTTCGTACGGCCCGCCTTGACGAGCACGACGTCCAGCCGGCCGGACCGGTCAGCCGAGTTCACGGACATAACGCACTTCCTTCGCGCAGATCTCGTAGCCGAACCACTTGTTGATGGCGATCATCGGTTCGTTGCCGGTGTCGTTGCCGGTGAACGCCTCCGTGTACCCGGCGGCACGGGCCCGGTGCAGGGAGTCGTTCTTGGCCAGCTTCGCCAGGCCCCGGCCGCGGAAGGCCCGGGCGGTGCCGGTCATGGCGGTGCCGTAACGGGTACCGTCCGTGTACGCCACGCTGAAGGCGGCCGGGTGGCCGTCGACGACCGCGACCGTGGTCAGGTCCCGGTTGAGGAGCGGGTGCTTCCAGGTCTCCTCCAGCCAGGCCTCGTAGTCCGTGAACTCGGCCTCGATGTCGCTCGGTTCGTCCGACACCGTCTCCGCGTCCAGTTCGAACATCGGGCGCGGGTCGTCCGCGAAGTCGGCGGCCGTGCGCAGCTCGACGCCCGCCGGCGGGTCCTGGCGGGGCGGCAGCGGGCCGGCCAGGTCCAGGCGCATGAAGTAGGCGGAACGACTGGCCCGGAAGCCGTGCCGCTCGGCGAAGGCGAGGTTGTCCGGCTCGTCCAGCACCCACGCGAACAGCTTCCTGACGCCCAGCGAGGCCAGACGCTCCTCGGCGGTGCGCAGCAGGAGCGAACCGGCGCCGCGGTGCCTGCGGTCGGGGTGCACGTAGATGTTGGCGGAGCCCTGCCCGGGTTCCGGGCTGTCGTGGGCGACGCTGATCTGGGCCGTGCCGATGATCTCACCGTCCTCCTCGGCGACGAGCTGTCCGAAGTGGGCGTCCGGGTGGGCGTGGACCAGGGTGTGCACCACGGACTCGGGGGTGGACAGCATGTAGGGCAGGGCGAGCCGGCGGGTGTGGGAGAACCCCTCGGCGTCGGCTCGGACATCGGGTCGCAGGTCGCGCACGATCACGGTCATGGAGGCGCACGCTACGGGGGAGCGCGCCCGGGGTGCCTCCCATTTTCCGTCGGGTACGGGACAATCGGCCTGTGACCTTGAAGATCGACATCGACGACAGTGCTCCGCCGTACGAGCAGGTGCGGGCGCGGATCTCCGAGCAGGCGCGGTCGGGTGAGCTGCCGGTGGGGTACCGGCTGCCGACCGTGCGGGGGCTGGCCGAGTCGCTGGGGCTCGCCGCGAACACGGTCGCCAAGGCGTACCGCGCGCTGGAGGCGGACGGCGTGATCGAGACGCGGGGACGGCACGGCACGTTCGTGGCCGCCGCCGGCTCGGCGGCGGACCGGGAGCTGGCGCTCGCCGCCCAGGCGTACGCGGAGCGGGCCCGCAGGCTCGGGCAGGGGGAGGACGCGGCGCTCGCCGCGGTGCGGGACGCCCTGCGGGCGGCTTACGGGGAGTAGGGCGTTGCCCAGCCGGCCTGCGCCAGACGCCCAGGTGTCCGGGTGATCTCCACGCCCGCCGATCGTCCCAGCCGTGCGAACGTCATCGCGTCCTCCACCGCCGCACCGCCCGGGTCGTTGTTGAAGTACGCGTAGACGTCCTCGCCACCGGACCAGGTCGTGGCGATGCGGTCGAGCCAGGTGGCGAGGGAGCGGCGGCCGTAGTGGGGCCAGGGCCGGGCGCGGCCCTGGTGGAAGCGGACGTAGCCCCAGTCGGTGGTGCGCCACAGCGGCGTCGCGGGGCGCGCCAGGACGTCGGCCCAGCACAGGGCCGCGTGCCGGGACTCCAGGACCCTGCGGACCTGCGGCGTCCACCACGAGTCGTGGCGGGGCTCGACCGCGACCCGGGCCGAGGCGGGGAAGCAGCAGAGGCAGGCGTCCAGGAGGCCCGGGTCGGCGCGCAGGTTGGGCGGGAGCTGGAGCAGGACCGGGCCGAGGCGGTCACCGAGGCCCGCCGCGTGGCTCATCAGGCGGTCGACCGGCTCCTCGGGGTCCTTGAGCCGTTTGATGTGGGTCAGATAGCGGCTCGCCTTGACCGCGACCACGAAGTCCGCGGGCACCCGGCCGCGCCAGTCCTCGAACGTCTCCCGGGCCGGCAGCCGGTAGAAGGCGTTGTTGATCTCCACGGTGGCGAAGTGCTCCGCGTACTCCTCGAGCCAGAGCCGCATCGGCAGCCCGGACGGGTACAGGACGTCCCGCCAGTCCTTGTACTGCCACCCGGACGTGCCGACGAACAGGGTCATAGACCCATCAAAACACCGCACGCCCCGGAGGGGGCGGTGGCGACCCGGGCCTCCGGGCCGCTACCCGTCGGCGCGCGTGTGGAAGCGGTAGAACAGCAGCAGGAAGACGGCTGCCGTGACCAGCACCGACGTGATGACCACCGGACGGAGGTCGTCACCGGTCTGGCTGTAGAGGAACCCCAGCGCGGCGCCGGCGAAGACGGCCCGCACGAGCGCGTGCAGCGCGTGCAGGTCGCGCCTCAGGCGCCGGGTCACCTGGACCACGGCGATGCAGACGGCCGTGAAGGCGAGCGCGCTCCACACCCCCGACGCCACGTCCGGTCCGGTGATCGGACCACCGTGACGCCGGTTCACCGCCACCCAGTTGCCGTAGACGAGACCGAGGACGACGGGCAGGACCCACCGCGCGAGGCGGTGGGTGGATTCGCTGAACACGGTGGGTGCCGTGTGTGCCATCAGAGCCCTCCTCGGTCCCGGCGAAGCGCGGTGCCGCCGCTCCCCGTACCTTGGCACGCCTGGGTAACAGGGAGGTGAGAGGCGGTTGTGTGCGAACCGGGCTACAGATACAGCCCCGCGTCGGCGTCCCCGCGCGGCTCCGGCAGGGCCGTCGGGGACGTGCCCCGGCGCAGCGCGTACAGCTCGGCCAGCGTCGCGCCCTCGCGGCCGACGCCGTCCTCGCGGCCCAGCCAGCTCACGGCCTCCGCGCGGGTCAGCGGACCCACCTCGATCCGGGCGAGGCAGCGGCCGGGCCGGACGACGGCGGGGTGCAGGCGCTCCAGGTCCTCGTTGGTCGTGACCCCCACCAGGACGTTGCGGCCCTGGCCGAGCAGCCCGTCCGTCAGGTTCAGCAGCCGCGACAGCGCCTGGCCCGCCGTGTGCTTGGCCTCGCCGCGGATCAGCTCGTCGCAGTCCTCCAGGAGCAGCAGCCGCCAGCGGCCCTTGCCCGCCGCGTCCTCCTCGCCGATCGCGATGTCCATCAGATAGCCGACGTCACTGAACAGCCGCTCGGGGTCCAGGACGCAGTCCACCTGGCACCAGTCCCGCCAGGAACGGGCGAGGGTGCGCAGCGCCGACGTCTTGCCGGTGCCCGGCGGGCCGTGCAGGAGGAGAAGCCGGCCCGAGATGTCCTCGGGGGTCGTCTTCATCAGGCGGTCCATGGCGTCCGCCACCGGCGCCGTGTAGTTGGGCCGGACCTCGTCCCAGGTGCCCGCCGCGATCTGGCGCGTGGTGCGGTGCGGGCCGCGGCGCGGGGAGACGTACCAGAAGCCCATGGTGACGTTCTCCGGCTGCGGTTCGGGCTCGTCCGCCGCGCCGTCCGTGGCCTGGTCGAGGACCTTCTTGGCCAGCTCGGCGCTGGTCGCCGTCACCGTGACGTCGGCGCCCCGGTTCCAGCGGGAGATCAGCAGCGTCCAGCCGTCGCCCTCGGCGAGCGTCGCGCTGCGGTCGTCGTCCCGGGCGACGCGCAGCACGCGGGCACCGGACGGCATCAGCGTCGCCCCGGACCGTACGCGGTCGATGTTCACCGCGTGGGAGTACGGCTGCTCGCCCGTCGCGAAGCGGCCGAGGAACAGCGCGTCGACGACATCGGACGGGGAGTCGGAGTCGTCGACGGTGAGCCGGATCGGCAGCGCCTCGTGCGGGTTTCCAGACATGCCGCCATGATCCGGCACGGGAGCGCCGCGTGCACCCGGTTTCCCGGTGCACGCGGCGTGTTCCCGGGCGCGGGTCAGCCCCCGGAGCGGGACAGCAGCCGGCGTGCCTGACGGGCCCTGCGGACCACGGCGTACCCCTTGGTCAGGGCGCGGTCCCGGGCGAAGGTGCGGGCGATCGCCCGGCCTTCGACCAGCCGCTCGAACTCGTCGGTGCCCGTGCTGCGGCGCACCGTCACGCGCCGCAGGGCGTACGGACCCTGCGCGCGGCGCGCGAGGCCGTTGCCGACGGCGACGGCCTGCGCGTAGCCCGTCTCGCGCACCGCCTGCCGGACCCGGCGGCTGGAATAGCCGTAGGGATAGGCGAACGAGGCCGGAACGGTGCCCAGTTGGTCCGCGACGATCTCCTTGCAGTGGATCAGCTCGAACCGCAGCGTGGCGTCGGAGACCTGGTCGAGCTGCGGGTGGCTGTGGCTGTGCCCGCCGATCTCGACGCCCGCCGCCGCGAGCTCGCGGACCTGGTCCCAGTCCAGCATGGTGTCCAGGCCGCCGCCGGTGTCGTACGGCCCCCGGATCCACCCGGTCGAGACGAACAGGCTGGCCGGGAAGCCGTGCTTGGCGAGCACCGGCAGGGCGTGCCGGTGCACCCCCTCGTAGCCGTCGTCGAACGTGATGAGGACCGGCCGCTCGGGCAGCGCGCGGCCGGAGCGCCAGCGCGCCGCCAGCTCGGCGGTGGTGACGGGTCGGAGACCCCGCTCGGCGAGCACCGCCATCTGCTCGGCGAACGCCTCGGGGGTCACGGACAGGGCGCGGGTCGCGTCGTTCGGATCGGTCGCGACCGCGTGGTACATGAGGATCGGTACGCGGACGTCACTCACGGGCCGCCACCTCCACCTCGGGCACCGAGAACGTGGTTCCGCCCCGGCGGGCCCGCACGCCGCCCACCAGGTAGCCGCCCGCCGCCGTCAGCACCCCGGCGACGATCGCCCCCGCCCGCCCGGCACCGCCCGGCCGGGCCAGCAGGGCGTCCCGCAGCCCTCGGGCCACCCCCGCGGGCAGGACCCGGGTGGCGTACCGGCGTTCGGACTCCAGTCCCTTGTCGGCGCCCACGCTGCGGGCCACCAGGGCCTTGGACAGGCCCTCGGCGTACGTGCGCGTACGGAAGTAGCGGAAGTGCTCACGGGCCTCGGGCACCCGGTGGTGGATCACGGCCCGGTCGTCGATCAGCAGCACCGCGTCGGGCCGGGCCCGGCTGAGACGGATGCACAGTTCCGTCTCCTCGCAGCCCAGCGGGCGCTTGTCGCCGTCCCGGCCGATGCCGGTGGCGAAGCCGCCCGCCGCGTCGAAGGCGCTGCGGCGGAACGAGGCGTTGCCGCCGAGCACGTTGCGCACCCGGACCCGGCCGCGCGGCAGGCCCCGGTAGGTGCAGCCCACCACCCAGTCGAACTCCTCGGGGAACCAGGCCGGCCGGCGTCCCGACGCCCAGACCGGCTCCGTACGCCCCCCGACCGCCATCACGCGCGGGTCGGCGTACGCCTCGGCGAAGTGCAGGAGCCAGTCGCGCTCGGCCACGGCGTCGTCGTCGAGGAAGGCGACGACCTCTCCGCGCGCGGCGGCGATCCCGGTGTTGCGGCCGGCGGACAGGCCGCGGGGACCGGCGTTGGCGAGCACCCGCACCACCGCGCCGCCGTCGGGCTCCTTGTACTCCTTGGCCAGCCGCTCCCGGAGCGGCTCGTTGTGGTCGACGACCAGCAGTGTCTCCAGGGCGGGCCGTGACTGCGCCCGCACGGACGAGACCGCCGCGAGGATGTCCTCCCAGCGGTCCTCCGTGTACGCGCAGATCACGACCGAGATGCCGGGACCGCTCAAGACACCTCTCCCCGGACCGAGTCGAGCATCGGCGACTGGGGCGAACGGCGGCGCAGCGCCCGGCGGTTGGAGCGCTCCTGGAGGATGACCCTGAGCACGCGCAGCCCGTCGCGCACGGCCCGCAGGTTGCTGGTGCCGTGGATGCGCAGGTACTCGTAGCTCGGGATCTCCTGCACCTTGAGGCCGGCCTTGACGACCCGGATGTTCATCAGGGTCTCGACCTCGAAGCCGGTGCAGTCGAGGTCGATCTTGTCGAGGCAGTGCCGCCAGAACGCGTTGTAGCCGTAGCACAGGTCGGTGTAGCGGGCGCCGAACTTGCGGTTGACGACCGTGCACAGCGCCCAGTTGCCGAGCTTGCGGATGAAGGTCATGTCGTCGGTGCCACCGCCGTTGGCGAAGCGGGAGCCCTTGGCGAAGTCCGCGCCGGAGACCAGCGCGGAGACGTAGGAGAGGATCTCCCCGCCGTCCGCCGAGCCGTCCGCGTCGACCATCACGATGATGTCGCCGGTGCACGCCTGGAACCCGGTGATCAGGGCGTCGCCCTTGCCCTTGCCGCGCTGCTCGACGACCTTGACGTCGGGCCACAGCCCGCGGGCCACCTGGACGGTGTCGTCGGTGGAGTTGCCGTCGACCAGGACCACTTCGTGGATCCAGTCGGGCAGGGTCTTGAAGACGTACGGAAGGTTCTCCGCCTCGTTCATGGCCGGGATGACCACGCTCACCGGCGGCGCTATGGCCAGGTGCGAGGAGACGGGCCGGTACTTCCCGGCGGTCGGCGGATGCGGGTCCGTCGCGGCCGGCTGCAGAACTGAGCTCATGAGTCTGGTCCCTCTCGTCCGGTGGACCGCCCCCCCAGGGCAGTCCGGATCCAGTCCGGTTCGAAAGGGGGGTTCTCACCCGCGGCACGCCGAGATGGAGCTTCGGGCACGCCGGGTGAGCTGGCAAAGCTGGCCGACAGCGCAGAACGACAGCCGACCGCGCGGCACGGCCCGGTCACCTTGCGGTCGCCGAGCACGGCACCCCCCTACCGCGCCCCGCGCCGGCCGTCGCGGTCCTGAGCCCTCCCCTGGAGCCGCGTACTGACGGACCGATGCGGGTGAGATGTATGACGGTATTGACGATTGAACCCGTATGGCAAGACCTGGAACGGCCCCTCACGTTTTTGTTGGTTTGGCCGTTGCGGGATGCTTTTCATGGGGCACAAGTTGAAAGATTCCGGTGACGGAAACAACGGAAACAACCGTTCCCCGGAGGCGGGTCGGCCTCCGGGGAACGGTTGTTCAGGTGCTGGTGTCCGTGCGGTCCGTGCCGGTTACGGCACGAG
Organism: Streptomyces sp. SID5464; assembly: GCF_009862985.1. Taxonomy (NCBI): domain Bacteria; kingdom Bacillati; phylum Actinomycetota; class Actinomycetes; order Kitasatosporales; family Streptomycetaceae; genus Streptomyces; species Streptomyces sp. SID5464. Next base: position 76,159 of record NZ_WWIQ01000051.1, read on the forward strand.
CTTCAGCAGCCGGTTCGGCGAGCCCGAACCCGCGCTGGTCACCTTGCCGGTGGTGGCGCCGCCGACCAGGGCCGAGGCGACCTGGGCCGGGGTGGAGGAGGTGTGGCCCGCCAGGTAGACCGCCGCCGCGCCCGCGACGTGCGGGGTCGCCATCGAGGTGCCGGAGATGGTGTTGGTCGCGGTGTCGCTGGTGTGCCAGCCGGCCGTGATGGAGGAGCCGGGCGCGAAGATGTCCAGGGCGGAGCCGTAGTTGGAGTAGCTCGCCTTGGCGTCGGTGCTGGTGGTGGCGCCGACGGTGATCGCCTCGGCGACCCGGGCCGGGGAGGACGAGGAGGCGGTGGTGCTGCTGTTGCCCGCGGCGACGGCGTACGTGACGCCGCTGGCTATGGAGTTGCGGACCGCCGTGTCCAGCGCGGTGGAGGCACCGCCGCCGAGCGACATGTTGGCGACCGAGGGGCCGGAGTGGTTCTGCGTCACCCAGTCGATGCCCGCGATCACGCCCGCGGTGGTGCCGGAGCCGCTGTTGTTCAGCACCCGCACACCCACGATCTTCGCCTTCTTGGCGACGCCGTAGGTCGAGCCCGCGATCGTGGTGGCCACATGGGTGCCGTGGCCGTTGCCGTCGGAGGCGTTGTTGTCGCCGTCGACGGCGTCGTAACCGTGCGCGGCACGGCCGCTGATCTGCTGGTGGGTGATGCGCACACCGGTGTCGATCACGTAGACCGTCACGCCGCTGCCCGCGGTGTCCGGGTAGGTGTAGGTGCCGGAGAGCGGGAGCGAGGTCTGGTCGATGCGGTCCAGACCCCAGGGGGCGCTGGTCTGGGTGGCGGAGAGCCCGACGCGCTGGTCCTGCTCGACCGAGGCCACCGCCGGGTCGGCGGCGAGGCGCCTGGCCTCGGTGGCGGACAGGGTGGCGGAGTAGCCGTTCAGCGCCTTGCCGAACGTCTTGCGCACGGAGCCGCCGTACTCCTCGACGAGTTCCTTGCCCGCGGCCGATGACGCCTTCAGGCCCGCGCTCTTCTTGAGCGTGACGATGTAGCTGTCCTTGATCGCGGCCGGGGAGTCCGCGGCGAGCACCCGGCCCTCGGCGGGTCCGGCGGCCTGGGCGGGGAGGGCGGTGAGCCCGCCCACGAGGGCGGCGGTCGCCGACAAGGTGATCGCGGCGAGTCCGAGTCTCTTGCTGCGCAGTTGTGCCATTACGAGGGAGTCCTCCTCTAGGCGGCGCGCGCCTGGGTGGGGCGTGCGTCATGTGGGGGATGTGCGCGTGCTCGCGCACACGGCCGGGAGCGTCGCGTTCCGCTCTCAGCCGGAGTAAAGCGTCGACCAACTACCGGCGTAGAACAAGGGAGTTGAGCACTAGTCAACAAATCTGTCATGAGCACGTAACAAGAGGTGTCCAGTGCGTAACAAGACGTGAGGTGAACACGCCGTGCGCGTCCCGGAAAGGGCCGAAAAGGCTTGGCATGGACACTTCCTGTCAACCCGCGTAGCTGCTACGACGGTTGTGGCAGAGATCCTGCTAAGGGAGGTTCCATGAGACGTTCCCGACTTGTCGTCTTCGTGAGCTCGCTCCTCCTCGCCGTCGGCACCGCCCTCACCGGGGCCGCCACGGCGCAGGCGTCCTCAGTCGCCACAACTGGCGGCTACGCAGCGCTCGGTGACTCCTACTCCTCCGGAGTGGGCGCCGGCAGCTACATCAGCTCCAGCGGCGACTGCAAGCGCAGCACGAAGGCCTACCCCTACCTCTGGGCCACCGCCCATTCACCCTCGACGTTCGACTTCACGGCCTGCTCCGGCGCCCGAACGGGTGATGTTCTGTCCGGACAGCTCGGCCCGCTCAGCAGCTCCACCGCCCTCGTCTCCCTCAGTGTGGGCGGCAACGACGCCGGATTCGCCGACGTCATGACGACCTGTGTGACCCAGTCCGACAGCGCCTGCGTCTCCCGCATCAACACCGCACGCGCGTACGTCGACTCCACGCTCCCCGGCAAGCTCGACAGCGTGTACTCGGCGATCCGCTCCAAGGCCCCCAACGCCCACGTCGTCGTCCTCGGCTACCCCCGCTTCTACCAGCTCGGCACCACCTGCCTCGGCCTCTCCGAGACCAAGCGCAAGGCCATCAACGACGCCTCCGACCACCTCAACACCGCCATCGCCAAGCGCGCCGCGAACCACGGCTTCAGCTTCGGCGACGTCCGCGGCACCTTCACCGGCCACGAGATCTGCTCCGGCGACTCCTGGCTGCACAGCGTCAACTGGCTGAACATCGGCGAGTCGTACCACCCGAAGGCACCCGGCCAGTCGGGCGGCTACCTGCCCGTGCTCAACGCCAACGACTGACCGCTCAGCCGGAGTCCGTGTCCGACTCCGTGTCCGACTCCGTGTCCGAAGGAGAAGGGGAGGCCCCGCCCGTCGGGGTCTCCGTCTCGCAGGTGATCGAGAACGGCACCGACTCGGACGTCGTGCGCACCGGCTCCCGCACCTCGACACTGATCTCGTTCTCGAACGTCCCGGTCCCCGCCTCGGTCGTCACGGTCACCGCGTCCCGCTGCGTACGGCCGCCGCCCTCCGGGAACGACAGCGTCTTCCAGCCACCGTCGAGCACCGACCCGTCCTGCGTCACCCAGCGGTAGCGCACCTCGGCCGGCAGCCGCCCCACCGTGAACGTCGCCGTGAACCTCGGCGCCCGGGCGCCCGGCGGCGGACACGGCCCCGCGTAGTCCGTGCGCGTGCCGTCCAGACCGACCCGCACCGACTGCGGCGGCGGACTGCTCTCCTCGCTCTCGCTCTCACTCGGCGTCGGGGACGGACTGGACTTCCCGCTCCCGGTGTTCTGCGTCGGATCCTTGGTCTCGGCGGGCGTACTCGCCCCGGCACCCCGGTCGCCGTTCCCGTCGCCGTCCCCGCGGTTCAGCAGCGCGTACGTCAGCCCGCCCACCGCGAGCGCCAGCGCGACCACGCCCGCGACCAGAACCCGGCCCGCCCGGCGGTCGCGGTCCTGGCGGGTGGCCGTCGTCGCCCCCGAGCCGGACGGCGCCGGCTGCCCGGGGAGGGGCATCGGGGGCGTGGGCGAGGGCTCGGGACGGGCCGCGACCGTCGGCGGGAACGGGACGGCCCGTACGGTGTCGGCGCGCGGCGAGCCGCCCGCGCCGATGACCCGCAGGTCCTGCTCGGCCTGCTCGGCCGGCAGCCGCTGCGCGGGATCCTTGCGCAGCAGCCCCTCGATGACCGGGGCGAGCGGACCGGCCCGGTACGGCGGCGGCAGCTCCTCGTCGACGATCGCGCGCAGCGTGCTCAGCGGGGTGTCGTGCCGGAACGGCGAGTGACCCTCGACCGCCGCGTACAGCAGCACGCCGAGCGACCAGAGGTCGGACTCCGGGCCCGGCGTGCGGCCGAGCGCCCGCTCCGGGGCGAGGAACTCGGGCGAGCCGATGACCTCCCCGGTCATGGTCAGCGCGGAGCTGCCCTCGACCATGGCGATGCCGAAGTCGGTGAGCACGATCCGGCCGTCGTTCGCGATCAGCACGTTGGCCGGTTTCACGTCCCGGTGCAGCACCCCGGCCTCGTGCGCGGCCCGCAGCGCGGCCAGCACCTCGGCACCGATGTGCGCGGCACGCTGCGGGGTCATCGGGCCCTCGGCGTCCAGGACCTCGGCCAGGGAGAGCCCGCGCACCAGCTCCATGACGATCCACGGCCGGCCCTCGTCCGTCGCCACGTCGTACACCGTGACCACGTTCCGGTTGGAGATCCGGGCCGCCGCCCACGCCTCCCGCTCCAGCCGGGCGTACATCCGCTGCACGTCGTCGCCCCCGAGCCCCGCCGGGGCGCGCACCTCCTTGACGGCGATCTCACGGTGCAGCACCTCGTCGCGGGCGCGCCACACCGTCCCCATACCGCCCTCGCCGAGCGGTGCCAGGAGCCGGTAGCGGCCCGCGATCACACGCTCATGGCCCGGTTCTTCGGACACGGCGCCCCCATTCGCAGCCGGGCGAAATCTCCACGAGGTCTGTTTTCCCCATGACGTCGGATTTCCTCACGAACGTAACTCAGCCCAGTGCGGATGCGGCCCCCTTGAACACCAGTCCGGCCCCCAGGACGACGACGGCGAAGGCCGAGCCGAGCGGCGCGGTCCGGCGCACCAGGGCCGCCATCGGGCCCGTCGTCCAGCGGGGGCGACGGTCCAGGAGCCGGTTCATCCCGCTGCCCGCCTTGACGACGGCGTACCCGGCGGCCGTCAGGGTGAGCGCGAGCCCGACGCCGTACGCGACGACCAGCAGCAGGCCGAACCAGGCCTGCCCGAGGGCCGCGGCACCGACGAGCACCACCACGGCGGACGGGCTGGGCACGAGTCCGCCCGCGAAGCCCATGAGGATCGTGCCGCGGAGGGTGGGGGCGACGGGGTGGGAGTGGGTGGACCCGCCGTGGGTGTGCTCGATCGTGTGGGGGTGGGAGTGGGGGCGGTTGTGGTCGTGCGGGTGGTCGTGGTCGTGATCGTGGTGCTGGTGATCGTGATCGTGGTCGTGCGCGTGGCTGTGGCTCTCGTCGTCGTGTGTGTGGGTGTGGCCACCAGCGCCGTGGTGGTGGGTGTGCGCGCGGTTGCGCAGGGCGCGGCGGACCAGGCTCGCGCCCGCGAGGGTCACCAGGACGCCGCTGGCGACGCCGAGCCAGGCGATCACGGAGGGGGCCGCCGCCGAACCGGCCGTCACCAGGAGGCCCAGGGCGACCACGCCCAGGGTGTGGGTGACCGTCACCGAGGCGGCCATCGGCAGGACGTCCTTCATCCGGGCCTGGCCGCCCCGGGCCGCCGCCGTCGCGGCCATGATGGTCTTGCCGTGGCCCGGGGCGAGGGCGTGCATCGCGCCCAGGACGACGGCGATGAGCAGGGCCAGCGCGGCGAAGCCCACGGTGAGGTCGTGCCGGGCGACCAGGTCGTCCAGGGCCCGCGTCCAGCGGTCGGCGCCGCGCGGCAGCACGGAGGCGGCGGGGGCGTCCGACTCCTCCTCGGACAGGGCCGCACCACCGGGGCGCACGCGCAGGGCGGCGGCCGCGGTGTCGGCCGGGGAGGAGAGCAACTCCTCGGGATAGCGGGTCAGTTCGGCCGAGATCGTCCTCTCCGGGACGTCCGACTCGGTGAGCGTCATACGGTCGCCCCGCGCCGTGATCTCCCGCCAGCCGGGGCCGGAGGAGGCGCCCGCGCCACGGAAGCCGAGCGACAGGGTCTCCTGGCCCGACGGCAGGGGAGCGGTCAGTTCGCACTCCACACGGAGGGTGTCGAGTCCCGCCTGCCCGGGCCGCACGCGCGCGTGGCTGCGCTCGGCGGTGAGCGGGGTGCCGCGGCCGTCGACGGTGACCCTGCTGTCCGCGGCGGCCGTGGCGCACCGCTCGCGGGCCCACATGGCGATGCCCAGCCGTTCGATGTCCGGCCCCGCCTGGGTCGCCGGGATCTCGGCGAGGTCCTCGACGTGGTGGACCCGCAGTTCGCCGGGGGCGGCGACCAGACCGTCGTAGCGGTTGACGGTGAAGTTGCCCAGCGGGTGGGCGCTCGCCGCGCCGGCGGGCAGCAGGGTGAGCGCGCAGGCGGCCGTGAGGACGGCGGCGCCGGACGCGAACAGGCGGCGCACGGTCACCGGGTCCCCTCCAGGTCCTTGAGCGCGGCACGGGCCTCGCGGGCGCCGAGCGGCGAGAAGCCGGGGTTCAGGTCGAGCGCGGCCGTCAGGTGGTCGCGGGCCTCGCGGTCGTTCCCGGCGGCGCGCTCGATGATGCCCCGGTGGTAGAGGAAGCCGGCGTTGCGGTAGCCGGTGGCGGTGGCGCGGCGGGCGTACGGCAGGGCTTCCTCGTCGCGGCCGTTGACGTGCAGGGCCCAGGCGAGGGCGTCGGCGGTGTGGACGCTGTGCCGGCGGTTCCACTCGGCGCGGGCGGCGCGCAGGGCCTCCTTCTTGTCGCCGTGGTCGGCGGCGGCCATGGCCGAGTCGAGGTCGGCGTTGACACCGCCCGCGCGGGCGAGGGACGTCCAGGCGTCGACGAGGGCGTACTGGTCGCCGGCCTTCGCCCGGTCGCCGTCGGCGCCGCGGTCCTCGTACAGCTCGCCGAGGGCGACGAGCGGGCCGGGCAGCGGGAAGCGGGCGACGACTCGCTCCAGTCCCTCGACGGCGGCGGCCCGGTCGCCGTTCGCGGCCTGGGCGCGGGCGCGGCCCTCCAGGGCGGGGAGGTAGTCCTCGTCGGCGGCGAGGGCCCGGGCGTAGTGGCCGAGGGCCGTCTTGTACTCGCCCTGGTTCCAGGCGAGTTGCCCGAGGGCGGTGGCGACGTACGCGATGTCGCCGGGCGTGTCGGCGGCCTCCAGGGCGCGCTCCAGCACGTCACGCGCCGTACGGACGTCGCCGCTCAGCTCCTTCACGTACGCGTACCGCGTGAAGACGGGTATCCCGGGCCGCCTGTCATCGGCGGTGCGGGCGGCCTCGGCGGCGTCCTCGTACCGGCCCAGCTCGACGAGGGCGTCTATGCGCGTGCACAGGGCGCGCTCGTTGTAGGGGTTCTGCTTCAGGGCCCGGTCGGCGTCCTTGAGCGCGCCGGTGAAGTCGTGCCGGGCGGCGGCGAGGGCGGCACGGCCGGCGAGAGCCTGGTCGTTGCCGGGGTCCAGCTCCAGGGACCGCTTCAGCGCCCGCTCGGCCTGCGGATAGCGCGAGGGGTCGCCTTTCGTCCGCGCCTGTTCGACGTAGGCGGTCCCGAGGGTGGCCCAGCCGCCGAAGTCCCTGGGCTGGGCGCGGAGATGCCTCTGCAGGGACCGGATCCCCGAGTCGAGATCGCCCCGGGCGAGGTCGCCGGGGGACAACGCCCCGGCCGCGGACACGGCATCGACCCCGGTTCCGCGATCCTGCGCCCCCCCGACCGCGATGGCCCCACCGGTCAGCGCGACAGCCAGCAGCGCGGCACACCCGGCAAGGTGCGCCCCCCGCCACCGTCGCCCGGCAGCGGCGACCCGCCGCACGGCCGCCACCCGCTGACCGCCGCCGGCGGCGGGTTCGGAGGTGGGGCCGGCGCCGGTGCGCGGCTCGGCCTCCCCGCCGGCGTCGGTCCCGGGCCGGGCGCCGGCTTCGCCGGTCTCCGCGCCGACGGCGTCCGCCCGGTCCCGGCCGTCCCCCGCCGTCTCCGCCCCCGCGTCACGCGGCCCGGCCGCCTCGGCTCCACCCGCTCCGCCCGGGGTCGGCGCTCCGGCCCGCGGAGCAGCCTGCTCGTCGGCCTCCGTCCCGGCGGCCGAACCGTCGTCCCGCCCCCCGGGCCCCTGCCCGTCGGTCTCGGGCTCCGGGGCCGTCGACGGCGGGCGGGCGTCGTCGTGGCTCTCCGGTGTGCTGTCGGTCGTACGCGGAGACATACCTCTCCTCGGTCGGCTGTGCGGGTGCGGTGGGGTGAGGGGAGAGGCGCGGCCCGTGCCGTGGGGGACGGTGAAACGGGCCGCGCCGGTCGGTGGAAGCGGAGCGGGTCAGTACGCCCGGTTCCGCATGCGGCGCCACCACATCAGGGCCGCGCCGATCAGGACGATGCCGCCCGCCCCGGCCCCGGCGGACGCGGCGATCAGGCGCATGTCGTCCGAGCTCTGCGCATCGGCCGGCTGGAGCGCGTCGCCGAGCTGGCTGCGGACGTCGTTGCCGCCGTCCACGCCCTTGGCGAGCGGCCCGCGCGACCCCTCCGTCGGCAGGGCGACGTACGGGAAGGCCTTCTCGAAGTCCTTGTCGTTCTTGTCGACCGCGTCACCCAGGTCGTTCTTCGCGCCCAGCAGCTCACCCTCGACCACCTGGAGCGAGGCGTCGATCACGTCGTCGGTGAGGCGACGGCCGTTCGGGAAGCCGGCGTTGTCACCGTCGAGGACACCGAGCCGCTTGGGCTTGGCGGCCGGCTTGATCGAGGTGTTGAGGCGCAGCTGCTCCGACGGCGTCACGTGCGGCGGCTGGTTGAGGTCCTTGACGCCCTTGAGGAACACGTCGACCAGGTCGTTGCGCGGCTCGTCGGGCGCCGGGATCTTGTAGATCGCCTCGATGAGCTTGGGCAGCTCCGGGTTGGTGACGTTCTTCAGGAACTGGGCGTCGTCCCGAGGCGCGGACGCGTTGAACGTGTCCTTGTCCTTCAGCGGGTTGACGACCTCGTTCACCAGCGGGTTGCCCAGGCGCGAGACCTGTGAGAAGTACCCCTGGGCGTTCTTGCGCTGCGTCGTCGACCAGATGCCGACGACCGGCTGGTCGTGCGACTGGGTGATGAAGCTGTTGGGGACCTGGAGGGCGATCGTGTTGACGTTGTAGCCCTTGAGCGTGTCGTTGCCGACCTCGGAGAGGTTCCCGCCGTACAGCAGGTCGAAGACCCTGAGGTCCAGGAAGAACGGGTCGTCGGCCTGCCCGGCGAAGGTCTGGGCGCCCCCGGCGAGCTTGTGGATCGCCTGCTCGCGCAGGGTGTTGTAGTCCGGCATCGACGCCTTGCCGACGTTCGACGGCGCCACGGGGACGTCGTCGGCGACCTTGGTCTTCGACACCGCCTTCAGATGGCGCAGCTTGATCAGTTCGAGGTCGTACGTCTGCGTGATGTTGAGGTCGGGGTCGTCGAGGCTCTCGACCGGGCCCGTGTTGTACAGGAACGTCTTGTCGTTCTTCGTGTGCGTCTTGAACGTGTACCGGAACAGCAGGTCTTCCTGCGCGTCACCGTCGCTGTCGATGCGCAGGTCGTACTGGGCGTCCTCGGCGAACGTGAAGAAGTTGGGCCCGCCGGCGGGTTCCTCGAACGGGATCCAGTTCGCGACGATGGTCGTCGTGTCCGGCTTGTCCGGGCTGACGAACGCGTACACGTCGGTGTTGTCGTACTGCGGGGTCCCCGAGATCAGCGGGGCCTCGCGGTGACTGGAGGCGGAGGCCGCCTCGGGTTCCAGCGCGGTCACACCGGCGGCTGCGAGCCCGCCGGCGGCCAGCGCACCGCAGACCGCGGTCGCGATGCTCCTGCGTCCCACACCGGTCGCACGGGTCCTGGAGAAAGGTGTCATGCCGTCCGTCCTCAGTGCCAACTTGCCTGACACACGCCATTCGGAGCGGTCGGCAGAGCGGATTGGTCGAATCTCAAACGTTCTTACGTCGCGTTTGAAAAGTTGTTTCATCGCCGGGCGACCCGCGTTTTCGGCACGCTGATCCGTAACCCCATCCGGAGGTGTGTGCGTTGCGAATGCCTCGTGTGAGGGGACAGGCCCCATGCGGCCGGGGAGAGGGGGACCCAGTGGAGGCGGACGAGCTGCTGCTGCTCGTGGCGGGCGGCGACCAGAAGGCCTTCGAGGATCTGTACGGGCTGGTGTCCGGCCCGGTGTTCGGACTCGTACGGCGTGTGGTGCGCGACCCCGCCCAGTCGGAGGAGGTGGCTCAGGAGGTGTTGCTCGAACTGTGGCGCTCGGCCGCGAAGTTCGACCCGGGACGGGGCAGCGCGATGTCGTGGATCCTCACCCTCGCCCACCGCCGTGCCGTCGACCGGGTGCGCAGCGCCCGCGCGGCCGGCGAGCGCGAGCAGCGGGAGGCCTGGCGCGCCCACCACCCGGCCTTCGACCAGGTCACCGAGGAGGTCGAGGCGGGACTCGAGCGCGAGTGGGTGCGCGTCTGCCTGGACCGCCTCACCGAACTCCAGCGCCAGTCCGTCACCCTCGCCTACTACGAGGGCTACACCTACCGTGAGGTGGCCGAGCGGCTCTCCCTGCCGCTGGGCACCGTCAAGACGCGGATGCGCGACGGGCTCACCCGGATGCGCGAGTGCCTGGGAGGCGTGGCATGAGTCTCTTCCGCCGCGAGGACCCGCACTCGCTCGCCGCGCCCTACGCGCTCGACGCCCTCGAATCCCCGGAGCGGGTCCGCTTCGAGAAGCACCTGAGGGACTGCGGCCGCTGCGCCGCCGAGGTGCGCGCCCTGTCCGAGGACGCCGTACGGCTCGCCTGGTCCACGGCCGCCCCGGCACCCGCCGCCCTGCGCGACCGGGTCATGGCCGCCGTACGGGCGACTCCGCAGGACCCGGCGCCGCAGCACGCGGCACGCGAGCCGGCACGCGTGCGTGCGCCGCAGCTGCCGCCGCACGTGTGGGGCACCCAGCCGCCGCCGCGGCAGCGGGAGCGGCGCCGCATCCCGCTGTTCGTGCCCTTCGCCACGGCCACCGCCGCCGCGGCCCTCGTCGTCGCCTCGTTGTTCGCGGTGCAGGCGAACAGCACCCAGGACCAGCTGACCGCCGAGCGGGAGCGGTCACGTGAGATCGCCCACGTCCTCGCGGCTCCGGACGCCCGTGCGAGCAGCGGCCGGGACGGGCGGGGCCGAACCATCGGAGTGATCGCTTCCGCCTCAGAGGGGAGCGCGGTGGTCACCCTCGGCGGATACGGTGCTCCGCCGGGCGGCCGAGTGCACCAGTTGTGGCTCATGCGCCCGGGCGCGCAACCACGCTCCCTGGGCCTCTTCGAGGGCGACACGCCCCTGGTCGCGACGGATCTCGGCACGTCCGCGACGTCACTGGCAGTGACCGTCGAGCCGGCCGGGGGATCGTCGCAGCCCACTACCCAGCCCATCGTCCAACTCGCCCTGAAATCTGTCGGATTCGGAGAGTAATCGGGAATACATCGTCAACCGCCTTGTGGGGAAGGTGAATCCTGTGACCGCGATACACGAGTGCCCGGACGGGGCGATAGGGTTAACCTGCCCGGGCCGGGTGGACTCGTACGGGTGGGGAGTGACATGGAACAGATAACATTGCGCAGCAGGGCCAGGGTCCCTGCGATCACCTGCGGAAGCAGCGCGACCAGTTCGCGCCTCGACCGCCACCTCTCGGTGCTGGGTGGCCCTGCCGTCCCGCAGCGGGAGACGGTCGAGGCGACCTCGCTGATGCGTGAACTGACCGCGCGCCAGCCGCACGACCGCAGTGGCCGGGGAGCGCGCGTGCGCCGCGTCTCGCTCTTCGCACCGCTGCGCCGGCTGCGCCGCTCGCTGTTCGGCGGCAAGTAGGGGCCCGCGCTCGGGCGGTCACGCCGCCCCTGGCGCAACGCTGCGCACTCGTCGTCCGTCATCCCCACGGCACGCAGCAGCGCCAGGCGCGTACCCGAGCGCGGCCCGCCCCCAGTCGGTGCCTCATCCCCGCCCGGCAGTGACCGGGGGCGTCGTCCGGCTTCGGCGTTCCGTCCGCCCCTTCACCGCTCCCCGTGCGCGTACTGGCGCACGGCCAGCGGCACGAACACCCCGAGCAGCACGGCACACCACATCAGCGACCCCGCGACGGGATGGGCCACCGGCCAGGCCGCCCCGCCGGGCACGGGGGCGTTGCCGAACAGGTCCCGCAGAGCCGTCGCCACCGCGCTGATCGGATTCCACTCGGCGACCGTCCGCAGCCAGCCCGGCAGCCCGCTCGTCGGGATGTACGCGCTGGACAGCAGCGGCAGCAGGAAGGTCGCCCCGCCCAGCTGACCGGCCGCCTCCTCGTTCCGGGTGAGCAGGCCGAGGAAGATCCCGGCCCAGACGCAGGCGAAGCGGAACAGCATCAAGAGCCCGACGGCCCCCACCGCTTCGAGCGGGCCGCCCTCGATCCGCCAGCCCACCGCGAGCCCCACCAGGAGGAACGGCACCGTCCCGACGGCCGTGGCCACCACGTCCGCGGCGGCCTGCCCCAGCGGTACGGCCGCCCGGCTCATCGGCAGCGTGCGGAAGCGGTTCGTCACGCCCCGGTGCGTGTCCTGGGCCGCCTGGAACATGCCGGTCATGATCCCGCCCGCGGCGGTCGCCACCAGCAGGCCCGGCACCAGGAACGACCGGTACGCCTCGCCCGGCATCGCGAGCGCGCTGCCGAAGACGTAGCCGAAGAACAGCAGCATGCTGACCGGCATCGTCTGGGTGAGGATCAGCAGCCCCGGGTTGTTCCGCATCCGCAGCAGCTGGCGGCCCAGCATCGCGGCTCCGTCGTACGCCAGCATGCTCATGCGGCACGCTCCCTGTCGTCGGTCGTGGTGGTGGTCGGGGTGGTGGTCGTGGCCGTGGGCCCGGTGTCCGTGAGGCGCAGGAAGACGTCGTCGAGCGTCGGGGGCCGCAGGCTCACGTCGAGCAGCGGCACGCCCGCCGAGTCCAGCGTGCGCACGAGCAGCGGAAGGGTGAGCGTCGGGTCCTTGCTCACCGCGCCGACGGCGTTCCGCTCGCGGTCGAACGACGGCTGCGCGCCCGTGAGCCGGTCGAGGACCGCTGCCGCGTTCGTGAGCGCGTCCGCGTCCGTCACGACGACCTCGGCGTGCGCCCCGACGAGCGCCTTGAGCTGGGCCGGAGACCCGGTGTGCGCGACCCGGCCCCGGTCCACCAGGGCAATGTTGTCGGCGAGTTGGTCGGCCTCCTCCAGGTACTGGGTGGTGAGGAGCACGGTCGTGCCCTCGGCGGTCAGATCGCGCACCGCGTCCCGGATGAGGTTGCGGCTGGCCGGGTCGAGGCCGGTCGTCGGCTCGTCCAGGAACAGCACCTCGGGGCGCCGGATCAGGCTCGCCGCCAGGTCCAGCCGGCGCCGCATCCCGCCGGAGTAGCCGGAGGCGGGCCGGTCGGCGGCCTCGGCCAGCCCGAAGCGGCCGAGTAGTTCCGCGGCCCGGCCGGCGGGACCGCGCACCCGGTGCAGCCGGCCGAACAGCAGCAGGTTCTGTCGTCCGGTGAGATCCCCGTCGATCGACGTGTCCTGCCCGGTGACGCCGATCCGGCTCCGTACGGCGGCGGCCTCCCGGGCGAGGTCGTGCCCGGCGACCCGGGCGGAGCCCGCGTCCGGCCGCAGCAGTGTGGTCAGCAGCCGTACGGCCGTGGTCTTGCCCGCCCCGTTCGGCCCGAGGACCCCGCAGACCGTCCCCTCGGCCACCGCGAGATCCAGCCCGCGCAGGGCATGGACCTCCCCGAACCGCTTCTCCAGACCCTGACTAAGTACAGCGTACGTAGAAGTCATGGCATGACCATAGCGCACTACGTACGGTGTACGTAACTAGGATGGTGGCCGAGGTGATGATCGATGGCGGGCCGAGCTGCCGTACCCGAAGTGATCTGGGCGCGCCCCGAGCGCACCGGACGTGGTCCGAAACCGGCGTTCGCCCGCGCCGACATCGCGGCGGCGGCGGTGCGGATCGCCGACGCGGAGGGGCTGGACGCGGTGTCCATGCGGCACGTCGCGGCGGAACTGGGCTGCGGCACGATGTCGCTGTACAACTACGTCCCCCGCAAGGAGGACCTGTACGAGCTCATGATCGACGCCGTCGGTGCCGAGCACGAGATGTTCGAGCCCACGGGCGACTGGCGCGCCGACATGCTCCGCAACGCCGAGGAGACGCGCGCCATCATGCGCCGTCACACCTGGGTGCCGCGCCTGATGCCAGGGGTGTACGCCTTCAGCCCCAACTCCCTGCGCTACCTGGAGCACTGCCTGGCCTGCCTCGAACCGCTCGACGTCCCGGCCGGCACGAAGACGGAGCTGATCGCGCTGCTCAACGGCGTCGTGACGACGTACACCGCGAACGACATCGCGACCGTCGAGCGCACGCGCTCCATGCCGTGGTCCGTGGAGGAGGAGAACGCGGTCCGGATGGCCTATCTGGGCAGCCAGGTGGCCACCGGCGCGTATCCGCGCCTGGCCGCGGCCTTCATGGAGCAGAGCGGGCCGGTCGATCTGGAGGCGGTGTTCAGACGGGCCCTCGAGCGCGTACTGGACGCCTACGACCCCGGCCTGCGCTAGAGCAGCGCGAGCTGGCCCTCCGGGCCCTCCTCGGGGCCGTCCAGCACCGAGGCCGGGCGGCGGGCCGAGGCCGGCACCGGGAGGACGCCGGCCTCGCGCAGCTCGGTCGCCGAGACCGGGTCGGGGAGCTCCGGCTGCTCCAGGGGGCGCAGTTCGGCCAGCAGGGCCAGGACCGTGATCAGTTCCAGCAGCTCCGACGTCCAGGTCTGGGGCCAGGTGGCGGGGCGGATCGCGGCGAGCGTGCCCGGCTCGGCCTCGGTGACACGCGCAGTGAACCACTGCTCCAGGACGCGCACCCCGCCCACCTCGAAGTCCCAGGCCTCAGGCGGCACCGGGGAGATGCGGCCCTCGTCCAGCAGCAGGGCCTCCTCGTCCCGGTCGTAGCGCACGGTCAGGGGGCGGGCGGGCAGCGGGGCGCGGACATAGGGGCGGCGGCCGCCGGGGAGCTTGGGGCGTTCGCCGTCGCGGCGCATCAGCCACAACAGCCGGTGGCCCAGCTCCAGACCTCGCGCCCAGGCGTCGGCGTCCCCGGTGAGCGGGACGGAGAGGTCCGGCCGTGCTGTCGCCGTGATCCACGCCAGCACGTCAAGAGGCGTGGGGACACTGCCCAGGCGGGTGCCCAGGTGCTCCAGCAGGCCGGGCGCCAGATTCGGTTCCTGCCCGTGCGGCCGCCGGAACAGCGGGCGGATCCGGCCGGGGCGGAGCAGCGGGAGCAGTGAGGTGACGAGCAGGCCTGGGGCGAGGGCGGCCTCGGGCGTCTCCAGCACGAAGACCTGCCGTTCGTCCGCCACCCGCCACAGCTCCGGGCGGGCCGCGTCGATCAGCCGCTGGTCGGGGATCAGCCACTGCTCGTCGAAGGGGGCGTACAGCACGCGCACCGGTTCCGGGCACGGCCCCGAGGCACGCGCCAGCTTCTCCGTGCCGCTGCCGGCCTGGCCGGGCAACTGGCCGACCGCCGTGTGCGGCGTGCGCGAGCGGGTCGGCTCGAACAGGGTCTCGCGGTCGGGTCCCTCGGCCTTCATCAGGGCGTCCCAGCGGGCCTTCAGGGACGCCGCGTCGGGGCCCGCCGGCCAGCCCCGGCCGAGCCGCGGCGGTGCGACGGACCACGGCATGAGGTCCGCCAGCGGCGGAGCGTCGTCGTGCGTCACGCAGGGCATCGTACGGTGTGGCTCCGGCACAGGGGTCAGGTCGCGTCCAGGGTCACCGTGAAGGAGAAGCGGTCCCCCCGGTACTGGATGACGGCCACGTCCAGCGGCCGCCCGCCGGCGTCGTACGTGATGCCCGTGTAGTGCAGGATCGGGCTGAGCAGCGGGACTTGGAGCAGTTTCGCGGTCTCCGGGTCGGCCAGGCGGGCCTCCACCGTGTCCGTGATGCGGCTGATGTCCGCCCCGACGACGTCCCGCAGCACCTTGGTCATGGGCCACCGGACCAGGTCGTCCAGGTCCATGCGCGCGGCCAGTTCGGGACGCACGTGGTTGCGGGCGTGGTTGGTCGGCTCGCCGGTCTTCTCGTCGCTGCGCAGCCGGTGGTACGTCGCCACCTCGGTCAGATCCGGGAAGAACTCGGCGAGTTCGGCCGGCACCGGGGCCGTGCCGTGGTCCAGCAGCTCGGTCGTCATGCCGGACTGCTGGGCCACGATCGCGTCCACCGAGCCGAGCAGCCGGACCGGGGAACCCCGGCGCGCGTGCGGCTCGATGAACGTGCCGCGCCGGCGGTGGCGGGTGATGAGCCCCTCGTCCTCCAGCTCCTTCAGCGCCTGCCGCATGGTCAGCACGCTCACGCCGTAGTGCCCGGCCAGCTGCTCCTCGGTGGGCAGGCGCAGCGGGTCCTGGGGCGAGCGGCCGAGGATCGAGGCGCGCAGCGACTGCGACACCTGGTACCAGAGCGGCAGCTTGCGGTTCAGGACGATCGAGTCCGGAGCGAAGGAGGTCACGGGCCATCCGTACCGGTCGGGGATGTTCAGTGCAAGGGACGGAAGTGCCGTTCCAGGCCCTGCCAGACGTCGTCGTAGCGCTGCTGGAGGTGTTCCGCGCGGGCCGCCTGCGGGGTGAGAGTGATCGGCCAGCGGGTTTCGAACATGAACGCCAGGCCGTCGTCGATCTTCTGCGGCCTCAGCTCGGCGGCGCTCGCCCGGTCGAAGGTCTCCCGGTCCGGGCCGTGCGCCGACATCATGTTGTGCAGCGAGCCGCCGCCCGGCACGAAGCCTTCCGCTTTCGCGTCGTACGCGCCCTCGATCAGGCCCATGTACTCGGTCATCACGTTCCGGTGGAAGTACGGCGGCCGGAACGTGTCCTCGCCCACCAGCCAGCGCGGGGCGAACACCACGAAGTCGACCCCGGCCAGGCCCGGGGTGTCCGACGGGGACGTCAGCACCGTGAAGATCGACGGGTCGGGGTGGTCGTACGTGATGGTGCCGAGCACATTGAAGCGGCGAAGGTCATAGACATACGGCACATGGTTGCCGTGCCAGGCGACGACATCGAGCGGGGAGTGGTCGTAGGTGGCCGTCCAGAGGTTGCCGCAGAACTTGTTCACCACCTCCACCGGGCCCTCGACGTCCTCGTACGCGGCGACCGGGGCGCGGAAGTCCCGCGGGTTGGCCAGGCCGTTCGCGCCGATCGGGCCCAGGTCGGGGAGGCGGAAGGGCGCGCCGTAGTTCTCGCACACATAGCCGCGGGCGGACTCGTCGAGCAGGTCCACACGGAAGCGGACACCACGCGGGATCAGCGCCACATGGCCCGGCTCCACGTGGAGCAGACCGAACTCGGTGCGCAGCAGCAGCCCGCCGCGCTCCGGGACGATCAGCAGCTCGCCGTCGGCGTCGCTGAACACCCGGTCCATCGAGGCGTTGGCGGTGTAGAGGTGGACGGCGATGCCGGTGCGCTGGGTGGCGTCACCGTTGCCGCCGAGGGTCCACAGGCCGGCCAGGAAGTCGGTTTCCGGCGCCGGGTCGGGCAGGGGGTTCCAGCGCAGGCGGTTGGGGTCGGGCACGGTCTGCGTGAAGGGGGCGGTGCGGATCGAGCCGTTGTGCGTGCGGGTGAACGCCGGGTGCGCGGCCGACGGGCGGATCCGGTACAGCCACGAGCGGCGGTTGTGGGCCCGGGGCTCGGTGAAGGCCGTACCGCTCAGCTGTTCCGCGTACAGCCCGAGCGGGGCACGCTGGGGCGAGTTGCGGCCCTCCGGCAGTGCGCCGGGGACGGCCTCGGAGCTGTGCTCGTTGCCGAAGCCGGAGAGATAGGTCAGCCCTTCGGCGGTCTTCCGCGCGTCCGCGCCCATGATCGCTGCTCCCTTGTTGTCCCGATTCGTGCGCCACCCGATTCCTATGCAACACCGTAGGATTGCGATTTCCCCGACGCAAGAGGGACGCGCGGGCCTGCGGGACTCCTCATTGCGGAGGAGGGGAACCCGACTCCAGGACGATCCGCCGGACCGGACGCCTGTTCTACGCTCCCCGGCATGTCGTGGACACGGGGATCTCGCACCGTGCTCGCGGTCTGTGTCCTCCTGCTGACCGGATCCGCGGGCTGCGGCTCCGGTGAGGCGCGGGAGGACGGGACGCGGCACGTACCGGTGGGCAGCCTTCTGGAGGACCGGGACCAGGAGGGGCGTGCCTACCGCGAGGTGGCGCGGCGGGACGCCCCCGACGTCGGCGTCGAGGTGCAGCCCGGCGCGGCCGGCGGCTGGGACGTCCGTCTGACCGTGCGGAACTTCCGCTTCTCCCCGGCCGGTACGGCAGCCCGGGCGGTGGCCGGGCGCGGCCTCGCATGGCTCTACGTGGACGGCCGCCCGGTCGCCCGGCTCCGGGCGCCCGAGCACCGTCTCGCCGAGCGCCTCGTGCCACGGGGCACGCACCGCGTCACGGCCCGTCTCCACGCCGACGACGGCACGGTGTGGGCGGTGGACGGCGCACCCGTGGAGAGCACGGCCGACATCACCGCGTCGGAGCCCGGCCCCGAGCCCGACCCCACGCCGAGTACGGACGTCCGGCGGCAGGCGCGGACGCACGCGACGGACACGCCGTCCCGGAGCATGGACACCCGGTCCCGGATCACGGACACCCGCTCCTGGATGCGGGGGCGAGGTTCACCGGAGCGCGTTGGAAAGGCATCATGAGCCCGTGCCCCACGCGACATCGCTCCGTCGTGCGCCCGTCCAGCGGCGCAGCGCCGAACGCCTGGCCAGAATCCTCGACGCCTGCGCCGACCTCCTCGACGAGGTCGGCTACGACGACCTGAGCACCCGGGCCGTCGCCCAGCGGGCGGCGGTCCCCATCGGCTCGGTCTACCGCTTCTTCGGCAACAAGCGCCAGATGGTCGACGCGCTGGCGCAGCGCAACCTGGAGCGCTACTCGGAGCGGGTCACCCAGCGCCTGCGGGAAGCGGGCGACGGGGGCTGGCGCGAGGCCATGGACGCCGTGCTCGACGAGTACCTGGAGATGAAGCGCACCGCGCCCGGCTTCTCCCTCGTCGACTTCGGCAACCAGATCCCGGTCGGCGCACGTCACGCCGAACCCAACCACCGCGTCGCCGACCGGCTCACCGAGCTCCTCTCCGGCTATCTCGACCGCGAGCCCGACGAGGAGCTGCGCCGGGTCTTCCTCATCGCCGTCGAGACCGCCGACACCCTGGTGCATCTGGCGTTCCGGGTCGTGCCGGAAGGGGACCGGAAGATCATCGAGGAGATGCGGGAGATGCTGCGGGCGTATCTGGCCCGAGTGCTCGACTGACCTCGTCCGGCCAGGGCCTCCCCTCCATGCATACCGGTCGGTATGCTCAGGCCGTCCGTGCGTCACCGTAGCCGCCGCCCCCGGGAGGACCCGTGTCCCGCACCGCCCTGCGTATCTGTCCCCTGTGCGAGGCCACCTGCGGCCTGACCCTCACCATCGAGGGGACGCGCGTCACCCACGCCCGAGGTGACCGCGACGACGTCTTCAGCAAGGGCTTTATCTGCCCCAAGGGCGCCTCCTTCGGCGCCGTCGACGCCGACCCCGACCGGCTGCGCACCCCGCTCGTGCGCAGGGACGGCGAGCTGCGCGAGGCCACCTGGGAGGAGGCCTTCGACGCGGTCGCCGCCGGCATCCGGCCCGTCGTCGAGCGATACGGCCCGAACTCCGTCGGCGTCGTCCTCGGCAACCCCAACGTGCACACCATGGCCGGCGCCCTCTACCCGGCGGTGCTGCTCGCCGGGCTCGGCACCCGTAGCGTCTTCACCGCCTCCACGGTCGACCAGATGCCCAAGCACGTCTCCAGCGGACTGCTCTTCGGCGACGCGAACGCCATCCCCGTGCCCGACCTGGACCACACCGACCACCTGCTCCTGATCGGCGCCAACCCGCTGGAGTCCAACGGCAGCCTGTGCACGGCCCCCGACTTCCCGGGCAAGCTGAAGGCCCTCAAGGCCCGGGGCGGCACGCTCGTCGTGATCGACCCGCGCCGTACCCGCACCGCGAAGCTCGCCGACCGGCACATCGCCGTGCGGCCCGGCACCGACGCGCTGCTGCTGGCGGCGATGGCCCAGGTGCTCTTCGACGAGGGGCTCACCGAGCCGATCCCGCACGTGCAGGGCGTCGAGGAAGTTGCCGACGCCTTGCGGGAGTTCACCCCCGAAGCCGTCGCCGCCGCCTGCGATGTCGAGGCCGGCGTCATCCGCACCCTCGCCCGCGAACTCGCCGCCGCCCCCACCGCCGCCGTCTACGGCCGCATCGGCAGCTGCACCGTCCCGCACGGCACCCTGGCCAGTTGGCTCGTCGACGTCCTGAACATCCTCACCGGCAACCTCGACCGGCCCGGCGGCGCGCTCTTCCCGCAGGCCGCCACCGACAAGACCCCGCGCCCCGCCGGGCCCGGCCGCGGCTTCGCCCTCGGGCGCTGGCACTCCCGCGTGAGCCGGCACCCGGAGGCCAAGGGTGAACTGCCCCTCTCCGCCCTCGCGGAGGAGATCGACACCACCACCGAGGAGGGCGAGCCGGTACGCGCGCTCCTCGCCGTCGCCGCCAACCCCGTGCTCTCCGCACCCGACGGCGACCGGCTCGACAAGGCGCTCGACTCGCTCGACTTCATGGTCAGCGTCGACCCGTACCTGAACGAGACCTCCCGCCACGCCGACGTCGTCCTGCCCCCGCCCCCGCCCTCCCAGAGCCCGCACCACGACTTCGCCTTCAACACCCTCGCCGTCCGCAACCAGGTCCGCTACACCCGCCCCGCGATCCCGCTGGAGCCGGGCCGCATGGCCGAGACGGAGATCCTGGCCCGGCTGATCCTCGCGGTGACGGGCATGCACGGGGCCGATCCGGCCGCCGTCGACCAGATGGTCATCGACCAGACCCTCGGCAAGGCCGTCAAGGAGCCGCACTCGCCCGTGCACGGCCGGGATCCCCGCGAGCTGGCCGCCCGGCTCACCGGCGACAACGGACCCGAGCGACGGCTGGACATGATGCTGCGCCTCGGCCCCTACGGCGACGGCTTCGGCGTACGACCGGACGGACTGACCCTTCAGAAGCTGCTCGCACACCCGCACGGCATCGACCTCGGACCGCTGCGCCCCCGCCTGCCGCAGCCGCTGAAGACCAGGAGCGGCACGGTGGAGCTGCTGCCGCGGCCGATCGCGGACGATCTGCCCCGCCTCAAGCGCGCCCGGGAGGAGCGCCCCGACGGGCTCGTCCTGGTCGGCCGCCGTCACCTCCGCTCGAACAACAGCTGGATGCACAACGTGCCCGCCCTCACCGGCGGCTCCAACCGCTGCACCCTGCACATCCACCCCGAGGACGCCGAACGGCTGGGCGTGCGCGACGGGGCGCCGGTGCGGGTGAAGGGCGCCGGGGGAGAGGTGACCGCACCCGCCGAGGTCACGGACGACGTGCGCCGGGGCGTGGTGAGCCTGCCGCACGGCTGGGGCCACGACCGCCCCGGCACCCGTCTCGGTCACGCCGCGACCGACCCCGGCGTCAACGTCAACCAGCTCCTCGACGGCCGCCTGCTCGACCCGCTGTCGGGCAACGCGGTCCTCAACGGAGTGCCCGTCGAGGTCGCCCCCGAGACGGCCTCCGGATGCGCATCCGTGACCGAAAAGCTCACCGCTCTGACCTGAGCAAAGCTGTGACCAGCAGTTTTGCGCTTATTGCTCGCACGTCAACGTCTTGTTAACGCTGCTTGACGGCACCTAACGTCTCGGACACCGCCGGCCCTGGTGGGATGTTCAAGGGCGAACGTTAGGTATCCACTCATGCTGACCATCCTCGGCTTCGCCATGATCGCGACCTTCCTGGTCCTGATCATGATGAAGAAGATGTCGCCGATCGCGGCGCTCGTGCTGATTCCCGCGCTGTTCTGCGTGTTCGTCGGCAAGGGCGCCAAGCTCGGCGACTACGTCCTCGACGGCGTGACCGACCTCGCCCCCACTGCGGCGATGCTCATGTTCGCGATCGTCTACTTCGGGGTGATGATCGATGTCGGTCTCTTCGACCCGATCGTCCGCGGCATCCTCAAATTCTGCAAAGCCGACCCGATGCGGATCGTCGTCGGCACCGCCGTGCTCGCCGCGATCGTGTCGCTGGACGGCGACGGCTCCACCACCTTCATGATCACGGTCTCGGCGATGTACCCGCTGTACAAGCGCCTGAAGATGAGCCTGGTCGTGATGACCGGTGTCGCCGCCATGGCCAACGGCGTGATGAACACCCTCCCCTGGGGCGGCCCGACCGCCCGCGCCGCGACCGCGCTCAAGCTCGACGCCAGCGACATCTTCGTCCCGATGATCCCCGCGCTCCTGGTGGGCCTGCTGTTCGTCTTCGTCCTCTCCTACGTCCTCGGTGTGCGTGAGCGCCGGCGGCTGGGCGTGCTGACGCTGGACGAGGTGCTGGAGGAGGAGAAGGAGACCGAGACGGTCCTCGTGGGCGCCGGCGGCTCCGGCGACGGCAAGGTCTCAATGCGCAAGGGCGGCTCCGGCGCCACGGGCGGCACGGGCTCCGGCACGGACGCTCCGGAGGCCGCCGGGGACTCCGCGGACTCCTCGGACGGCGACGGCTTCCAGGGCCTCGACCCGAACCGGGCCACCCTGCGCCCCAAGCTCTACTGGTTCAACGCGCTGCTCACCGTCACCCTGCTCACCGCGATGATCATGGAGCTGCTGCCGATCCCGGTGCTGTTCCTGCTCGGTGCCGCGCTCGCCCTCACCGTGAACTTCCCGCACATCCCCGACCAGAAGGCCCGTCTGGCCGCCCACGCCGACAACGTCCTGAACGTCTCCGGCATGGTCTTCGCCGCCGCCGTCTTCACCGGCGTCCTCCAGGGCACCGGCATGGTCGACCAGATGGCCAAGTGGATGGTGGACGTCATCCCCGCGGGCATGGGCCCGCACATGGCCATCGTGACCGGTGTGCTGAGCCTGCCGCTGACGTACTTCATGTCGAACGACGGCTTCTACTTCGGTGTCCTCCCCGTCCTCGCCGAGGCGGGCGCCGCGCATGGTGTCTCCCCGATGGAGATGGCCCGTGCCTCCCTCGTCGGCCAGCCGCTGCACATGTCCAGCCCGCTCGTCCCGGCCGTCTACGTCCTGGTCGGCATGGCCAAGGTGGAGTTCGGCGACCACACGAAGTTCGTCGTGAAGTGGGCCGCCCTCACCTGCCTGGTCATCCTCGGGGCAGGCTTGCTCTTCGGCATCATCTGACCCCCGTGGTCATCCGACCCGTATGGAGGACATCGTGAGGCCCGGTGGGAACCGCGGCTGGCTGCTCCGCCTCGTCATCGCCTTCAGCTTCGCGCAGGGGGCGGTGTCGATGGCCCGGCCCGCCGTCTCCTACCGGGCCCTCGCGCTGGGCGCGGACGAGCGCGCGGTCGGCGTGATCGCTGGTGTGTACGCGCTGCTGCCGCTGTTCGCGGCCGTGCCCCTCGGCCGCCGTACCGACCACGGCCGCTGCGCGCCCCTGCTGCCCATCGGCGTGGTCCTCATATCCGGCGGCTGCGCGCTCAGCGGCGTCGCCGACTCCCTGTGGGCGATGGCCCTGTGGAGCGGCGTGATGGGCCTCGGCCACCTCTGCTTCGTCATCGGCTCCCAGTCCCTCGTCGCCCGCCAGTCCGCGCCGCACGACCAGGACCGCAACTTCGGCCACTTCACCATCGGCGCCGCGCTCGGCCAGCTGGTCGGCCCCATCGCCGCGGGCGCGGTGATCGGCGGTGACGACATGAGGGGCACCAGCGCGCTCGCCCTGATCGTGGCGGGCGCGATCGGGGCGGTCGCGTTCACCTCGCTGTGGCGCATCGAGCACCGCCGTACGGCGGCCACGTCCCGTGCGGAGAAGGGCGATCGTGTCCCGGTCCGGCGCATCCTGCGCACCCGGGGCGTGCCGGCCGGCATCCTCATCAGCCTCGCCGTGCTGTCCGCGACCGACATCCTCACCGCCTACCTCCCGGTGGTCGGGGAGCACCGGGGCATCGCGCCGTCCGTGATCGGCGTCCTGCTCAGCCTGCGAGCGGCGGCCACCATCGCGTGCCGTCTGGTGCTGACGCCGCTGCTGCGGCTGCTCGGCCGCACCGCGCTGCTCACGGTGACCTGCCTGCTGGCGGCCCTGCTGTGCGCGGGCATCGCCCTGCCGGTGCCGGTGTGGGCGCTCGGGCTGCTGCTGGTGCTGCTCGGCTTCTGCCTCGGCGTGGGGCAGCCGCTGTCCATGACGACGGTCGTCCAGGCCGCTCCCGACGAGGCCCGTTCCACGGCCCTGGCGCTGCGCCTGACCGGCAACCGGCTCGGCCAGGTCGCCGCGCCCGCGGCGGCCGGGCTGATCGCCGGGGTGGCGGGGGTGGCGGCGCCGTTCGTGATGCTCGGGGTGCTGTTGCTGCTGTCCTCAGGTGTCGCCGTGCGGTCACCGCGGGAGCCGAAGGAGGCGGGCGAGGACCGCCCGCCGCGGGTACGGCTGCGCCGGAAGAGCGATATCTGACGCGTCGCAGGGCGCAGTTGCCACTGTTTCGACGGTCATGTGACAGAGAGTCAGGCGACGAGGTGTTTGTATGACTATCATCTGACTTGGAGGCATGTTCATGCCCGTCGTACCCCCCGCGTGCCGTGCCGGCACCCGCACCGCCGTCCTCGCCGCCCTCACCCTCGCTGGGACCACCCTGAGCGCGGTGCCCGCTGTCGCCGCTCCGGGGGACAACGGGGACGTCAAGATCCACGCCCGCGAGACGCTCGCCACCGATCGCCGCAACGATCCGAAGGTCTGCGACTTCTACCTCGCCGCGTTCGACTTCGAGGGAGGCGAGACGGTCAACTGGACCATCCAGACCCTGCCCGAGGTGCCGGCCGAGAGCGGTTCCGTCACCCTCGACGCGGCCGGGGCGGGCCGCTCACCGCTCATCGACCTGCCCAACGGGCAGTACAAGCTGACGTGGCTCACCGACCGGGCCCACGGCGCGGGCAAGTTCAAGGTGTTCCAGGTCGACTGCCCGGCCTCCAAGGCCACGCCCACCGCGATCACGCCCAACGGCGGCCCGCCGGCGGGTGGCGGCGGCATCGCCCGTGCCGAGGCCTTCACGCCGGTCGCCGGCGCCGCCGCCGTCGGGCTGGCCGCCGTCGCCGGGACGGTCTGGTTCCGGCTCCGTCGCCGCCCCGATGGCGCGGCGTAGGCCGCGTTCCGCGTATCGCGCCGCTCCGGTGGAGTGGCGTGGGCCCGGGGAGGGCGTTGGTGCGGCCCCGGTGGGGCGGGGTGAGGGAGGGGCCGGCCCCGGCGCCGGCTCGGTGGTTCGGCGCGGGGGCGGCTATCGGCCTGAGACCGGCTCGAAAGTGCGGCGTGGGACTGAGCGTGGGGTTGAGACCGGCTCGAGAGTGCGGCGTGGGGCTGAGCATGGGGTTGAGGCGGGGTCGGTGGTTCGGCGTGGGGGTGGTCTCGGGGCTGCGGCGGGGTCGGTGGATCGGCTTGGAGCTGGTCTTTGGGCTGAGCCGGGGTCGGTGGATCGGCGTGGAGCTGGTCTTTGGGCTGAGCCGGGCCCGGTGTTTCGGCGTGGGGATGGTCCCGGGGCCGAGGCGGGGTCGGTGTTTCGGCGTGGAGGTGGTCTCGGGGCTGAGGCGGGGCCGACGGCTCGGCGTGGAGCTGGTCCCGGGGCTGAGGCGGGCCCGGTGGATCGGCGTGGGGCAGGCTCCGGTTCCGCTGCCGTGCCGGCGGGGCGGCGTGGCGGTCGGGCAGGCTCCGGCGGGGTTCCGGCGGGGCGGCGTGGGGTCGTGGTGGCTCCCGATGCTGAGGCGGGGCTGCGGCGGGGGGCCGGGCCCGGGCCCGGTGCTGCTCGCGTGACGCGGCGAGGGCCGGGGTACGGGGGCGGCACCGGCCCGGTGGTCCGGCGTGAGGCCGGAACCGGTGCCGCCGCTGTTCCGGCGGGGCGGCGCAGGGCGGGTTCCGGGTACGCCGCTGTTCCGGCGGGGCGGCGCAGGGCGGGTTCCGGGTACGCCGCTGTTCCGGCGGGGCGGCGCAGGGCGGGTTCCGGGTACGCCGCTGTTCCGGCGGGGCGGCGCAGGGCGGGTTCCGGGTACGCCGCTGTTCCGGTGGCGCGGCGCCGGCGTCCCCGCAAGCCCTGGTACCGGACGCGCGCCTACCGCCTGACGCGGACGATCGTGGTGACCGTCTTCCTGCTCGTGTGTGGTGTCTGCGTGGACCGGGGTGGAGAACCCGACAGGGCGGCCACGGCCCTCCCGCCGGGCTCCGCGGGGGCTGCCGCTGCCGTGCCGGGCGACCCGGGTGCCGCCACCGCCGCCGCGCCGGACGGGTCGGACGACGCCCCGGCCGCCCCACCCCGCCCCTCCCGGGAACCCGGCCCCCAGACCGGCACGTCCCGGGCACCGGCGTCCCGTACGGCCGCGACCCCCGCCCCCGGACCCGATGCCGCCGGGTCCCGCACCGCCCGGCCCCGGGGGCTCGGATCCCCCACGCCCGCGCCCTCCACCGGCGCCCAGGGTGCACGGCACCAGCGGCCGCCCGCCGACGTCCCCGGGGCACGGCACCAGAGGCCCGCCCCCGACGCCGACCCGAACCGCACCGCCACCCCCACCGCACGACCGTCCCGCCCCCCGGTATCACCCCGCCCGCTGCCCCCCTCCCGGGCCACCCGCCTGCTCATCCCCTACCTCAGCGTCGACGCCCCGGTCATGGGCCTGGGCCTCGACCGGGACGGCCGCCTCACCGCGCCCCCGGAGGACGACCCCAAGCTAGTCGGCTGGTACAAGCACGGCGCCTCGCCCGGCGAGCAGGGCACCGCCGTGGCCGTCGGGCATCTGGACACGGACACCGGTCCCGCCGTCTTCGCCGGGCTGACACAGCTGAAACCCGGCCTCGTCGTCAAGGCCCGCCGCGCCGACGGGCGGATCGCCGTCTACACCGTGGACAAGATCAAGTCGTACGAGAAGGCGCACTTCCCCAGCAAGGAGGTGTACGGCGCCCGAAGCCGCCCCGAGCTGCGCCTGATCACCTGCGGCGGCAACTACGACCGCAGGAAGGGCTACTCCGGGAACGTCGTGGTCTTCGCCCACCTCACCGGCGTCCGCTGACCTAGGGCACCTTCTCACCAGGTGGACGGAAGGCCCGGATCCCGCCCGGTGTCTTCCCCAGGCCGCGCACATTCCGTTAACTTCCGTGACCCACAGCCCCGTACGACCCGCACGGGGCTTCCGACCGCGGAGCACCAGCGCCCTGATGACCCCTCGGGGGCACCTCATGACACGCGCCATCTCCCTGCACGACGTGAGCAAGGCCTACACGCGGGGCGCCCGCGTCGTGGACCGGCTGTCGCTGGACATCACGCCGGGCGAATTCCTCGTGCTGCTCGGCCCGTCCGGCTGCGGCAAGTCGACCGTGCTCCGGATGATCGCCGGACTGGAGGAGATCGACGAGGGCGAGCTGCTGCTCGACGGCGAGTACGCCAACGACCTGCCGCCGTCCGGGCGGGACATGGCGATGGTCTTCCAGAACTTCGCCCTCTACCCGAACATGACCAGCCGCGCCAACATCGGCTTCCCGCTGCGCATCGAGGCCCCGGGCACGGACCCCACCCCGCGCGTGGACGCCACCGCCCGGATGCTGGGCATCGAGGACCTACTCGACCGCCTGCCCGGCCAGCTCTCCGGCGGTGAACGCCAGCGGGTCGCCATGGGCCGGGCCATCGCCCGCCACCCCTCCGCCTTCCTGATGGACGAGCCGCTGTCCAACCTCGACGCCAAGCTCCGCACCCATCTGCGCGCCGAGATCTCCCAGCTGACCAAGGAGCTGGGTGTCACCACCATCTACGTCACCCACGACCAGGCCGAGGCCATGTCGCTCGGCGACCGGGTCGCCGTGCTGCGCGGCGGCGTGCTCCAGCAGGTCGACAGCCCGCGTGTCGTCTACGCGCTGCCCAGCAACGTCTTCGTCGCCGCCTTCATCGGCACCCCGCGCATCAACCTGCTGCGCGGTCTGGTGCGCGCCCCGCTGGACGGCGCGATGACCATCAGCCTGGGCAAGCAGTTCCTGCGCCTGCCCGAGCCGCTCTCCCTGGACCACCAGTTGCTGCGCGTCCAGCAGGGCCGCGAGGTCATCGTGGGCCTGCGCTCGGAGGCCGTCCGGATCGCCAAGCACTCCGCGGCCCGCCCCGGCGAGGTGCCGATCACCGGCCTGGTCGAGCACGTGGAGTTCCAGGGGCACGAGATCCTCGTCCACTTCAACACCGGCTCCCGCCCCGCCGTCGTCCCCGAACTGGAGGCCCCGCGCCCCCGCCCCGGCCGCCCCGCCCGGCGCCGCCGCCGTGAGGCCTCGGTCCTCACCCGGCTGCGGGAGCGGACCGGAGCCGGACGGTCGGGCCCCGTCGTGGCCCTGGACGACCCCCGGGACGCCGGAGCCCGCCCTCCGGCCGCCGAACCCCGCCTGCCCGGCGACCTCATCGTGCGCACCACCCCGGACCTGGCCCTGCGCCACGGCATGCAGGTGCCGCTCCTCGTCGACCTCGCCCACCTCTTCGTCTTCGACCAGCACGGCGACCGAATCTGCCCGCACCCGGCGCACCTGCCCGACCTGGGGGAGTGAGGAGCCGCACACCCGGGCGGGGCCCCGGCCGTGCTGTGATGACCCGGGACCCCGGGACGTCTGGCGCCGGAAAACTATCGTCGCTAGTTTATGTTCCGGACGACGACGCCCCGCCCCGGAGGAAGCGCGATGAAGGCATACGACGGCATGTACATCGGGGGCGCCTGGCGCCCCGCCGCCGGCCAGGACGTGATCGAGGTCGTGAACCCGGCCGACGAGCAGGTCATCGGCACGGTCCCGGCCGGCACCGCCGAGGACGTCGACGCCGCCGTACGGGCCGCCCGCGCCGCGCTCCCCGACTGGGCCACCACCCCGCCCGCCGAGCGCGCGGCGCGCCTCAGTGCCCTGCGGGACGTGCTCGTGGCCCGCGCGGACGAGATCGCCGAGACCGTCACCGCCGAACTCGGCGCACCCCTGAAGCTCTCCCAGACGGTCCACGCGGCCGTGCCGATCGCGGTCGCGGGCTCCTACGCCGAGCTGGCGGCGACGTACGCCTTCGAGGAGAAGACCGGCAACTCGGTCGTCCACCACGAGCCGGTCGGTGTCGTGGCCGCGATCACGCCCTGGAACTACCCCCTGCACCAGATCGTGGCCAAGGTCGCCCCGGCTCTCGCGGCGGGCTGCACGGTCGTCGTGAAGCCCGCCGAGGACACCCCGCTGGTCGCCCGCCTCTTCGCCGACGCCGTGCACGAGGCCGGGATCCCGGCGGGCGTCTTCAACCTGGTCACCGGCCTCGGCCCGGTCGCCGGCCAGGCCCTCGCCGAGCACCCGGGCGTCGACCTGGTCTCCTTCACCGGCTCCACCGCCGTCGGCCGGCGGATCGCCGCGATCGCCGCCGGGCAGGTCAAGAAGGTCGCCCTCGAACTCGGCGGCAAGTCCGCCAACGTCATCCTCCCGACCGCCGACCTCGCCAAGGCGGTCAACGTCGGCGTCGCCAACGTCATGTCCAACTCCGGGCAGACGTGCAGCGCCTGGACCCGCATGCTGGTCCACCGCGACCAGTACGACGAGGCGGTGGAACTCGCCGCGACGGCCGCCGCCAAGTACGGCGAGCGCATCGGTCCGGTCGTCAACGCCAAGCAGCAGGCCCGGGTGCGCGGCTACATCGAGAGGGGCGTAGCGGAAGGCGCCCGGCTGGTCGCCGGCGGGCCCGAAGCCCCGCGCGAGAAGGGCTACTTCGTCAGTCCGACCGTCTTCGCCGACGTCACCGAGGGCATGACCATCGCACAGGAGGAGATCTTCGGCCCGGTCCTGTCGATCCTGCGCTACGAGGACGAGGAGGAGGCCCTGCGGATCGCCAACGGCACGGTCTACGGCCTGGCCGGCGCCGTCTGGGCCGGGGACGAGGCCGAGGCGGTGGCCTTCGCACGCCGGATGGAGACCGGCCAGGTCGACATCAACGGCGGCCGCTTCAACCCCCTCGCCCCCTTCGGCGGCTACAAGCAGTCGGGCGTGGGCCGCGAACTCGGCGTGCACGGCCTGACCGAGTACCTCCAGACCAAGTCCCTCCAGTTCTAGCCCAGGGGAGTCCCGTCCGCCATGGCTGTCCGCGCCGCCGTCCTGCCCGCCGTAGGTTCCCCGCTGGAGATCACCGGCATCGACCTGCCCGACCCCGGACCCGGCCAGGTCCGCGTCCGGCTCGCCGCAGCCGGCGTCTGCCACTCCGACCTGTCCCTGTCCAACGGCACCATGCGCGTGCCCGCACCCGCCGTCCTCGGCCACGAGGGCGCCGGTACGGTCGTCGCCGTCGGCGAGGGCGTCACCCACATCGCGCCCGGCGACGGGGTCGTCCTCAACTGGGCACCGTCCTGCGGCACCT
Source organism: Streptomyces sp. SID5464 (assembly GCF_009862985.1). NCBI lineage: Bacteria > Bacillati > Actinomycetota > Actinomycetes > Kitasatosporales > Streptomycetaceae > Streptomyces > Streptomyces sp. SID5464. The sequence goes on from NZ_WWIQ01000051.1 coordinate 105,738, forward strand.
GCCACGCCTGCTCGCTCGGCGAGGTCTGGCTGTGCGCCGACGCCCTGAGCGGCGCCGCCGACGTCTACGCCCGCACCACCGAGGGGACCGACCTCCACCCCGGCCTGAACGTCGCCGCGTTCGCCGAGGAGACGGTGGTGTCCGCCTCCTGCGTCCTGCCCGTTCCGGACGGCGTCCCGCTCACCGACGCGGCCCTCCTCGGCTGCGCCGTCCTCACCGGCTACGGCGCCGTCCACCACTCGGCCCGGGTCCGCGAGGGCGAGACGGTCGCGGTGTTCGGCGCCGGGGGAGTGGGGCTCGCGGCGATCCAGGCGGCTCGGATCGCGGGTGCCTCGAAGATCGTCGCCGTGGACGTGTCCGCCGGGAAGGAGGAGCTGGCCCGGACGGCCGGGGCCACCGACTACGTCCTGGCCTCCGAGACCACCGCCCGCGAGATCCGCGCCCGCACGGGCAGGCAGGGCGTCGATGTCGCCGTCGAGTGCGCCGGCCGCGCGGTCTCCATCCGCACGGCCTGGGACTCCACCCGCCGCGGCGGCCGCACCACGGTCGTCGGCATCGGCGGCAAGGACCAGCAGGTCACCTTCAACGCCCTGGAGATCTTCCACTGGGGCCGCACCCTCTCCGGCTGCGTCTACGGCAACTCCAACCCCGCCGAGGACCTCCCGGTACTCGCCGAACACGTCCGGGCGGGCCGTCTGGACCTGACCGCCCTGGTGACCGAGCGCATCGGTCTGGACGGCATCCCGGCGGCCTTCGAGAACATGCTGGCGGGCAAGGGCGGCCGGGCACTGGTCGTCTTCTAGTCCGCTTCGTCCCGCACCCCGGCCTCCGCGCGAGGCCGGGGCCTCAGCCGTGCCCGGAGCCGTAGTCGTTGGCGCCTACAGGCAAAAGTCCTGGTGTGCGACCCGTTGACGTACATACCGTCCGGTCAGTACGTTCCCCGGACCATCGAGCCACCCCCCGTTCCGTCCCCGCACCCACCGGAGCGTGCACCGCATGGACACGGCCCCTTCCGCTCAGTCGCACACCGCCACCGCGCCCGCCGTGGGCAATCGCCGCCGCGTGGCCACCGCCGCGGCCCTCGCCTCGGCCGTCGAGTGGTACGACTACTTCGTCTTCGGCATCGCCGCCGCCCTCGTCCTCGGCGACCTGTACTTCCCCGCCGGCAGCCCCAGCGCCGGCGTGCTGGCCTCCTTCGCCACGTTCGCCGTCGGCTTCCTCGCCCGCCCCCTCGGCGGCATCGTCGCCGGCCACCTCGGCGACAAGCGCGGCCGCAAGCCGATGCTGGTCCTCGCCCTCACGCTGATGGGCGTGGCCACCACCGGCATCGGCTTGCTGCCGACGTACGAGACGATCGGCGTCGCCGCCCCGATCCTGCTCGTCCTGCTCCGCGTCGCACAGGGCGTCGCCGTCGGCGCCCAGTGGGGCGGTGCGATGCTCCTGGCCACCGAGTACGCCCCGGAGGGCAAGCGCGGCGTCTACGGCAGTGTCGTCCAGCTCGGCGTCCCCATCGGCGTGGTGAGTGCCAACACGGTCTTCCTGGTCGCCGGCGCGCTCACCACCGACTCGGCGTTCGCGGCCTGGGGCTGGCGCGTGCCGTTCTTGGTCGGACTGCTCGTCCTCGCCCTCGCCTGGTACATCCACACCCGTGTCGAGGAGACCCCGGCGTTCCGGGAGGCCGAACGCGCCCTCGCGGAGCAGGAGAAGACCGAGCAGAGCTCGCCGCTGCGCACGATCCTGCGCGGCCACCTCGGCACGGTGCTCCTCGCCGGCGGCTCCTTCGCCGTGAACACCGCGACCTTCTACATCCTCATCACCGGTGTCCTCGACTACACGACCCGCGAGCTGGACATGAGGAAGGGCCCGGTGCTCACGGTCTCGCTCTGCGTCAGCCTCACCCAGCTCGTGCTGATCCCGGCCGCCGCCGCGCTCTCCGACCGCATCGGCCGCATCCGGATCTACGCCTTCGGGGCGGCCGGCATCGCGCTGTGGGCCGTGCCGCTCTTCCTGCTGATCGACACCGGCTCGCTGCTCTGGCTCGCGGTCGGCACGTTCGTCGCCAGCTGCTTCCTGAGCATCATGTACGGCCCCCAGGCCGCCCTGTTCGCCGAGCTGTTCACGCCCGAGATGCGCTACACCGGCGCCTCCCTCGGCTACCAGATCGCGGCCGTCGCGGGCGGCGGCCTCGCCCCCTTCGTCATGGTGCTGCTGCTGGAGGCGACGGGCACCTCGATGGCGGTGTCGGGCTACATCATCGCGCTCTCGGTGATCGCGCTGGTCTCGATCAAGGTCCTCGCGGACCGGGCACGCGCGGCGGAAACCGAGGACGGGCCGGAGGCCGAGCCCCCGGCCACGTCAGCGGGCTGAGTCCGAGGCCCGCTCGGGCCGGGGCTGCGGAACCGCTCCCGCAGACCCGGCCCGGGCCCGCGACCGGGACACCGCGACACCCGCCAGGCACAGCACGCCGCCGACCAGGGTGAGCAGCCCCGGCACCTCGCCGAGGAACAGCCAGGACATCAGGACGACCAGCGCGGGCGCCGCGTAGGTCGTCGCACCCATCCGGCTCGCGGTCGTCCGGGACAGGGCGTACGCCCACGTCGTGAAGGCCAGGGCGGTCGGAAAGACGCCCAGGTACACCATGTTGAGCGTCGCGGAGGCCGGCGCGTCGGCGGCCTCCTGGACGAGCTGCCCGGCGAACGGCAGACAGACCACCGCGCCGGCCAGGCAGCCGAACGTCGTCACCTGCAACGGACTGGCCGTGCCCAGCGCCGGCTTCTGCGCGACGACACCACCGGCGTAGGTGACCGCCGCCAGCAGGCACAGCACCACCCCGAGCACGGAGGAGCCGCCCTCACCGGACATCGAGAGACCCACGGTCACCGCACCGGCGAACGACACCGCCATCCCCGCCAGCAGCCGCGGCGGCATCGGATCACCGAGCAACCGGGCACCCAGCAGCGCGATGAGGATCGGCCCGGTGTTCACGACCAGGGCGGCCGTACCCGCGTCGACCTGCTGCTCGCCCCAGTTGAGGGCGACCATGTAGACGCCGAACCACAGCAGCCCCGACACCGCGATCCCGCGCCAGGCCGACCGCGGCGGCCACCCCTCCCGCCGCAGCAGGCAGATCACCCCCAGTGTCAGCGACCCGGCCAGCAGCCGCCCGAGCGCCAGCGCGCCCGGCGAGTACGCCTCCCCCGCACTGCGGATGGAGACGAAGGCGGACGCCCACAGTACGACGGTCACCGCGGCCGCACCGGCGGCCAGCAGCTCGGCCCGGCGGGCGGGACGGGGCGGGGTGTGGTTCATCATGATCCCGAGGCTAGGAGGGGAGGGGGAACGGACGCTCGCGAATTTCGGACGGGGCGTTCGCGGACCACCGGACCGCGCGCCGGGGCCTGTCCGACGGGGCTTCGGGTCAGCGCAGCACCGCCGCCTGAACGCCCAGCAGATCGAACAGGGCCCGCTCACCGGCAGCCGTCACCTTCACGGCCCGCTCGGAGCCGATACGCACGCACCACCCCGTGTCCAGGGCGTGCCGGCACAGCGCCGCTCCCGCGACGCCCGCGAGATGAGGCCGGCGTTCGGTCCAGTCGAGACAGGCCCGGGCCAGGGGGCGCCGGCCACGCCGGTCGAGGCCGATACCGGCCGACTCGAACCACGCCAGCGCGGCGTCGGTGAGCGCGAACCCGGTCTCCTGCTGCAGCAGCCCGCGCGCCGTCAGCGCGTCCGTGACCGCGATGCCGAGCCGCCCGGCGAGATGGTCGTAGCAGGTGCGGCCCCGGGCCATCGCCGAACCGGCGCTGGACTCCCGCAGGTTCCGCGGCCGTACGGCCGTACCCGGCGCGACCTGCGCCGCCAGGTCCTCCACCAGCTGCGCGACTCGCGCGTCGGCCAGCCGGACGTACCGGTGCCGGCCCTGCCGCTCCTCGGCGAGCAACCCGCCCGCGACGAGCCGGCCGAGGTGCTCGCTCAGCGTCGAGGCGGCGACACCCGCGTGCCGCGCCAGTTCGCTCGCGGTCCAGGCCCGCCCGTCGAGCAGCGCCAGCAGGCACGCGGCCCGGGTCTCGTCCGCGAACAGCGCCGCCAGCCGGGCCAGGGCCGTGGCCTGCGGGTCTCTCGTCGTCATGTCCCCAGCATGGAACACGGACTCTTCGGCCGCCGCCGAAGTGTCCCGCGATGGTGCTACGCGCTCCGCCGCACCTGCTCGTACTGCCGTGCCAGCCCGTCGAGCAGGGCCGTCAGCCCGGTCTCGAAGGCCCGCTCGTCGATCTTCTCCTGCTGCTCCGCGAGCAGATGGGCCTGCTGGAGATGGGGGTAGTCCGCAGGGTCGTAGGCGCTCGCGTCGTCCACGAATCCCCCGGCGAAGGAGCCGAGCGCGGAACCCATCACGAAGTAGCGCATCAGCGCGCCGATGGACGTGGCCTGGGCCGGCGGCCAGCCCGCCTCGACCATCGCGCCGTAGACGGCGTCCGCCAGGCGCAGCCCGGCCGGGCGGCGGCCGGGGCCGCGGGCCAGCACCGGGACGATGTTCGGGTGGTCGCGCAGCGCGGCCCGGTAGGAGACGGCCCAGTCGTGCAGCGCGGTCCGCCAGTCCCGGCCGTCCTGGAACATCGTCAGGTCCACCTGGCCGCTCACGGAGTCGGCGACCGCCTCCAGGATCTCGTCCTTGGTGCGGAAGTGGTTGTAGAGCGAGGGCCCGCTGACCCCGAGTTCGGCGGCGAGCCGACGCGTGGAGACGGCCGCGAGGCCCTCCGCGTCCACGAGCGCCCGGGCCGTCTCGACGATCCGGTCGGTGCTGAGCAGGGGCTTGCGCGGTCGGGCCATGGCGCACATAGTAGGGCTGCCGATCGAAACTAGCAGTGCTAATTTAAATGTACGGCTTTCAAGTGGAGTGGCTTGTGGTGAATCTGGAGCTCAGCGAGGAGCAGACCGCCGTACGGCATCTCGCCCGGGACTTCGTCGAGCGCGAGATCGCCCCGCACGCCGTCGCCTGGGACCGCGCCGAGGAAGTCGACCGGGCGATCGTCAAGAAACTCGGCGAGGTCGGTTTCCTGGGCCTGACGATCGACGAGGAGTACGGCGGCTCGGGCGGCGACCACCTGGCGTACTGCCTGGTCACGGAGGAACTCGGCCGGGGCGACTCGTCCGTGCGCGGCATCGTCTCCGTCTCCCTGGGGCTCGTCGCGAAGTCCGTCGCCGCCTGGGGGAGCGAGGAGCAGAAGCGGCGCTGGCTGCCGGGGCTCACGTCCGGCGAGTCGGTCGGTTGCTTCGGCCTGACCGAGCCGGGCACGGGCTCGGACGCCGGCAACCTCGCGACGCGGGCGGTGCGGGACGGCGAGGACTACGTCATCAACGGCACCAAGATGTTCATCACCAACGGCACCTGGGCCGACGTCGTCCTGCTCTTCGCCCGCTCCACGGGCGCCCCCGGCCACAAGGGCGTGTCCGCCTTCCTGGTCCCCACCGATACGCCCGGCCTGACGTGCCGCACGATCCACGGGAAGCTGGGGCTGCGCGGCCAGGCCACGGCCGAGCTGGTGCTGGAGGACGTGCGGGTGCCCGCCTCGGCGCTGCTGGGGGAGGAGGGCAAGGGCTTCTCGGTCGCCATGTCCGCCCTCGCCAAGGGCCGGATGTCGGTCGCCGCGGGCTGTGTCGGCATAGCCCAGGCCGCACTGGACGCGGCCGTGCGGTACGCGGGCGAGCGCGAGCAGTTCGGGAAGACCATCGCCCGTCACCAGCTGGTCCAGGAACTGATCAGCGACATCGCCGTGGACGTCGACGCCGCCCGGCTGCTGACCTGGCGGGTCGCCGACCTGATCGACCGCGGGCAGCCGTTCGCCGTCGAGTCGTCCAAGGCCAAGCTGTTCGCCTCGGAGGCGGCCGTCCGCGCCGCGAACAACGCGCTCCAGGTCTTCGGCGGCTACGGCTACATCGACGAGTACCCCGCGGGCAAGCTGCTGCGGGACGCCCGCGTGATGACCCTCTACGAGGGCACGAGCCAGATCCAGAAGCTGGTCATAGGGCGGGCGCTCACGGGCGTTTCGGCGTTCTGAGTACATCCCTGAGTACGTCGGCGGATGTGGCGCGGGCCACCTCCGCCGGAAGCTTGGCGCCATGAGTGACACACCGGGCAGCAAGCAGAACACGGCCGCCTTCTACGGCCAGGCCGTCGCCTCCTTCGCCGTCGCCATGGCGGCCACCGCGATCGGCATCTACCAGCTGAGCGCCGACGCCTGGGTACGGGGCTTCCTCGCCATCGCCGTTCTGTACCTGGTCACCTCCTCCTTCACCCTGGCCAAGGTGATCCGGGACCGGCAGGAGGGGACGGCGCCCTCTCCCTCTCCCTCGCCCTCGTACACCTCCTTCGAGAAGCGCTGAGCGGGCGCACCGGGCGGTCGCACTAAGCGAGCGCTCACCTTCGGCGGTATGGTGTTGTCCCTGTCGGTGGAGAGGGGCGAGTGATGAGTACGGCGGAGGAGACGGCCGGCGGCGAGGCGCAGGCGTGGGGCGAGGTCACGCCCGACGCGGCGCGACGGCTGCTGATCGCCGCGGTGGAGGCCTTCGCCGAGCGCGGGTACCACGCCACGACGACCCGGGACATCGCGGGTCGCGCCGGGATGAGCCCGGCCGCGCTCTACATCCACTACAAGACCAAGGAAGAGCTGCTGCACCGCATCAGCAGGATCGGGCACGAGAAGGCCCTGGAGATCCTGCGGACGGCGGCCCGGCGGGAGGGCACCGCACGCGAGCGCCTGGCCGGCGCGGTCAGCTCCTTCGTACGGTGGCACGCCGGTGGACGCACCACCGCCCGGGTCGTCCAGTACGAGCTGGACTCGCTCGGTCCGGACGCCCGCGCCGAGATCCTCGCGCTGCGGCGGCAGTGCGACGCCGAGGTGCGGGGAATCATCGAGGACGGCGTGGCGGCCGGTGAGTTCGACGTGCTGGACGTGAAGGGCACGACCCTGGCCGTGCTCTCGCTGTGCATCGACGTGGCCCGTTGGTTCAACGTGGACGGGCCGTGGACGCCGGACGAGGTCGGCGCGCTGTACGCCGACCTCGTGCTGCGGATGGTGGGGGACGGGGAAGCGCCCCGGGGTCAGAGGTAGTAGCGGGAGACGGACTCGGCGACGCACACGGGCTTGTCGCCGCCCTCGCGTTCCACGGTGAAGGCGACGGTCACCTGGACGCCGCCGGGCACGTCGTCGACGGCGCTGATGGTCGCGGTGGCGCGGAGCCGGGAGCCGACGGGGACGGGGGCGGGGAAACGGACCTTGTTCGTCCCGTAGTTGACGCCCATCTTCACGCCCTCGACGGAGATCAGCTGCGGTCCGAAGAGGGGGAGCAGCGACAGCGTGAGATAGCCGTGGGCGATGGTGGTGCCGAAGAGACCCGCGGCGGCCTTCTCGGGGTCGACGTGGATCCACTGGTGGTCGCCGGTGGCCTCCGCGAAGAGGTCGATCCGCTTCTGGTCGATGTCGAGCCAGTCGGTGTACCCCAGTTGCTCGCCCACCGCCGACTTCAGGTCGTCGACGGACGTGAAGATCCTCGGCTGTGCCATGTCCCGGCCTCTCGCGTCAGGAAGTCTGCGTGCGCTTGAATCTCTAAGCGACTGCTTAGCATGGTCGGCCGGGAGAGTCGTGTCAACGGACTGGGTAGGGTTCGCGGGGTGCCCCAGATTTCAGAGAAGATCCACGAGCTCACGGTCGGCCAGCTGGCGGCGCGCAGCGGGGCCGCCGTTTCCGCCCTGCACTTCTACGAGTCGAAGGGCCTGATCAGCAGTCGCCGGACGGCCGGCAACCAGCGCCGGTACGCGCGTGACACGCTGCGCAGGGTCGCCTTCATCCGGGCCGCGCAGCGGGTCGGCATTCCGCTGGCGACGATCCGCGAGGCGCTGGCGGAGCTGCCCGACGAGCGGACGCCGACCCGGGAGGACTGGGCCCATCTCTCGGAGGCCTGGCGCTCGGAGCTGGACGAACGCATCAAGCAGCTGAACCGCCTTCGTGATCACCTCACCGACTGCATCGGCTGCGGCTGTCTCTCCCTCGACACCTGCGTCCTCTCCAACCCGGGCGACGCCTTCGGCGAGCGCCGGGCGGGGTCGCGCCTGCTGGTGGACAAGGGGCGCGGTTAGCGCCTGCTCGCCGGTGGTGTCGGGGCCGCGTCGGGGGGTGTCCGTCCTCGGAAC